>JBEVHG010000077.1:0-19959 GCA_040511335.1 Mycobacterium sp.
GGCCCGAGGACCGCCGTGCCTTCATCGAGGAAGCCGCCGGCGTGCTCAAGCACCGCAAGCGCAAGGAGAAGGCGGTCCGCAAGCTCGACGCGATGTCGGCCAACCTGGCCCGGCTGACCGACCTGACCACCGAACTGCGTCGCCAGCTCAAGCCGCTGGGTCGCCAGGCCGAGATGGCCCGGCGCGCGGCGACCATCCAGGCCGACCTGCGCGACGCCCGGCTACGGCTGGCCGCCGACGACCTGGTCAGGCGGCAGGCCGAGTTCAACGACACCAACCAGGCCGAAACGACGCTGCGCCGCGAACACGACGAACTGACGGGCCGGCTGGACGCCGCGACCGTCTCGCTTTCGGCCCACGAGTCGGCGGTCTCCGGCCTCAGCGAGCGCGCGGAAGCCGCCCAGCAGACATGGTTTCGGCTGTCGGCGCTGGCCGAACGGGTCAGCGCGACCGTGCGCATCGCCACCGAGCGGACGCAGCTCCTCGACGCCGAACCAGGATTGTCGACGGGCGCCGACCCCGAGGCCCTCGAGGCCGAGGCCAACGAGATCGCGGCGCAAGAACAGCAGCTGCTGGCCGAGCTGGCCGAGTCGCGGAGCCGGTTGCAGGCCGCCCGCACCGAACTGACCGAACGCGAACGCGTCGCCGCCGAGGCCGAACGCGCCCACCTGGCCGCGGTCCGCGCCGAAGCGGACCGCCGCGAAGGGCTGGCCCGGCTGGCCGGCCAGGTGGACACCATGCGTACCCGCGTCGAATCCATCGACGAGACCGTTGCGCGGCTGTCGGTGGGCATCGACGAGGCCGCGGCCCGTGTACAGCAGGCCCAGGCCGAGTTCGAGACCGTACAGCGCCGGGTCGGCGAGCTGGACGCGGGCGAAGTCGGTCTTGACGACCACCACGACCGCACCGTCGCAGCTCTTCGGCTGGCCGACGAGCGGGTCGCCGAGCTGCAGTCCGCCGAGCGGGGCGCCGAGCGACAGGTGGCATCCCTGCGCGCCCGCATCGACGCGCTGTCGGTCGGCCTGGACCGCAAGGACGGCGCCGCCTGGCTGCAGAAAAACCTCAGCGGCGCAGGGCTTTTCGGCTCGGTGGCGAAGTTGGTCAAGGTTCGGCCCGGCTACGAGGCAGCGGTCGCGGCGGTACTGGGTGCGGCGGCGGACGCCGTTGCCGCCGAGGACTTCGGCGCGGCCCGCTCGGCGGTTGCGGCGCTGAAGGAATCCGACGGCGGCCGAGCGGCGATCGTGCTCGGCGACTGGCCCGCCGACTCCGCACCGCCGGCGCCGTCGCTGCCCGACGGCACGAAGTGGGCGGCGGATCTGGTCGACGCGCCGTCGCGGCTTCGCGGTGCCATCACCGCCATGCTGTCCGGCGTCGCGGTGGTGGCAGACCTGTCAACGGCGCTGGACCTGGTCGCGGCGCGGCCGCAGCTACGCGCGGTCACCGCCGACGGTGACCTGGTCGGGGCGGGCTGGGTCAGCGGCGGATCCGATCGCAAGCCCAGCACGCTGGAGATCACCTCGGAGATCGAGAAGGCGCGCGACGAGCTGGCCGCTGCCGAAAAGCAGGCCGGCGAGCTGACGGCCGCGTTGTCGGGTGCGCTGGCCGAGCAGGCCGCCCGCCAGGACGCCGCCGAGCAGGCGCTGGCCGCGCTCAACGAATCCGACGCTGCGATCTCGGCGATCTATGAGCAGCTGGGCCGGCTGGGTCAGGACGCCCGCGCCGCCGACGACGAGTGGCAGCGGCTGATCCAGCAGCGCGACGAACTCGAGGCCGGGCGGGCGCAGACTGTCGAGGAACTCGCCCAACTCGAGATCCGGCTGCACAACGCCGAGCAGGCACCGCTGTTGGAGGCCGAGCCGGTCGACCGCCAGCAATCCATGACCGCCGCCGAGACCGCCCGGGCCGTCGAGGTCGAGGCCCGGCTGGCCGTGCGGACCGCCGAGGAACGCGCGAATGCCGTTCGCGGGCGGGCGGATTCGCTTCGCCGGGCCGCCGCGGCTGAACGCGAGGCCAGGCTGCGCGCTCAGCGTGCCCGCGAAGCACGCGAACACGCCGCGGTGGTCGCGGCCGCGGTGGCCGAATCCGGTCGCCTGCTCGCCGCGCGACTGAGCGCGGCCGTCGCCGTCGCGTCGCGCGCCCGCGACGGGGTGGCCGCCGAACGCCAGCAGCGCGCGGGCGCGTTGGCGAAGGCTCGCGAGGAGGTCGCCGAGGTCAGCGCCAAGATTGCGGCGCTCACCGACGCGCTGCACCGCGACGAAGTCGCCAAGGCCCAAGCGGCGCTGCGGATTGAGCAGCTGGAAACCCATGTGCTCGAGGCCTTCGGGATGGCGCCGGCCGACCTTGTCGCCGAATACGGGCCGGACGTGGCGCTGCCGCCCTCGGAGCTGGAGATGGCCGAATATGAGCAGGCCCGCGGACGTGGCGAACAGGTCACCGCGCCCGCGCCCATGCCGTTCGACCGGCCGACTCAGGAACGCCGCGCCAAGCGCGCCGAGCGGGAACTCGCCGAACTGGGCCGGGTCAACCCGCTGGCGCTCGAGGAGTTCGCCGCGCTGGAAGAGCGCTACAACTTCCTGTCCACCCAGCTCGAGGACGTCAAGGCGGCCCGCAAGGACCTACTCGACGTCATCGCCGACGTCGACGCCCGAATCCTTCAGGTGTTCGCCGAGGCCTACGCCGATGTGGAACGTGAATTCCGCGACGTGTTCGCCGCGCTGTTTCCCGGCGGCGAAGGCAGATTACTCCTCACCGACCCCGACGACATGCTCACCACCGGCATCGAGGTTGAGGCCCGGCCGCCGGGCAAGAAGATCAAGCGGCTCTCGCTGCTGTCCGGCGGCGAGAAGGCTCTGACCGCGGTGGCGATGCTGGTCGCGATCTTCCGGGCCCGGCCCTCGCCGTTCTACGTGATGGACGAGGTGGAGGCCGCCCTCGACGACGTCAACCTGCGCCGCCTGCTGGGGCTCTTCGAGCAGCTTCGGGCGCAGTCGCAGCTCATCGTCATCACCCACCAGAAGCCGACGATGGAAGTCGCCGACGCGCTCTACGGCGTGACCATGCGCGACGACGGGATTACCGCGGTGATCTCACAGCGGATGCGTGGACAGGAACTAGTGGGCAGTTCCACCTGAGACAATGGCCTGGTGTCTTCGAGTGTGTGGATCGCAATCGCGGTCATTGCCGTCCTGGTCGTTGCCGCGTTGGTGTTGGGGCTGGTGCTTTACCGTCGGCGACGGATCCGTCTCGACTCGTCCACCGCGGTAGAGCGCGACACAACCAAACCGATCGACCGCTCCGGCGGGTACACCGCGTCGTCCGGCATCACATTCAGCCAGTCGGCACCGCCGGTCGCCGCACCGACTGAACCTCCCGAACGGATCGACACCGGTGGACTACCGGCGGTCGGCGACGACGCGACCATCCCCCGCGACGCGCCCAAGCGTCCGATCGCCGACGTCCAACTCCCGGAACCGGCGGTGCAGGCGCCGCCGGAATTTCAAGCGGAAGCGCCTGTTGAGCGTGATGTTGCCACCGTCGCGCCTGCCGCGCCCGATGTCGACACGATCGCTTCTGCCGCGCCCGACATCGACACGATTGCGCCTCCGGAAGGCAGGCTGGAGCGGCTTCGCGGCCGGCTCGCCAAATCCCAGAACGCGCTTGGCCGCAGCATGCTCGGACTGCTCGGCGGCGGGGATCTCGACGAGGACTCGTGGGAGGCGGTCGAGGACACCCTGCTGATCGCCGACCTCGGGCCGGTCGCCACCGACTCGGTGGTCACCGCGTTGCGGTCGGCGATGGTCAGCAGCCGCGTGCGCAGCGAGGCCGACGCCCGAACGGTGCTTCGGGAGGTCCTGATCTCGGAGCTGCGACCCGAGCTGGACCGTTCCATCAAGGCGCTTCCGCATGAGGACAAACCGTCGGTGCTGCTGGTCGTCGGGGTGAACGGCACCGGCAAGACCACCACCGTCGGCAAGCTGGCCCGCGTCCTGGTCGCTGACGGCCGCCGCGTCGTGCTCGGCGCCGCCGACACCTTCCGCGCCGCCGCCACACTCCAGTTGCAGACCTGGGCGTCGAGGGTGGGCGCGCAGGTCGTGAGCGGGGCCGAAGGCGCCGACCCGGCGTCGGTGGCGTTCGACGCCGTCGACGAGGGCATCGACTCCGGCGCCGACGTTGTCGTCATCGATACCGCCGGCCGGCTGCACACCAAGACCGGCCTGATGGACGAACTCGGCAAGGTCAAGCGGGTGGTGAGCCGGCGGGCCGCGGTCGACGAGGTGTTACTGGTGCTCGACGCGACGATCGGACAGAACGGGCTGCCGCAGGCCCGGGTGTTCGCCGAAGTCGTCGACATCACCGGCGTGGTGCTGACCAAACTCGATGGCACCGCCAAGGGCGGAATCGTCTTCCACGTCCAGCAGGAATTGGGTGTGCCGGTCAAGCTGGTCGGGCTCGGCGAGGGTCCCGACGACCTCGCTCCGTTCGAGCCGGCCGCTTTCGTCGACGCGCTCCTCGGTTAACGTACACGCGTCAAACGGCGCGATTTAACACTGGCGAAACGCATCCGGCCTATCCGTTCACACGAGCGAAACACGACAGCGTCTTAGACGAAACAACCACTCAGCATTGTCTTGGACCAGGTCAACGGTCGTAAAACGTTGCGACTGAGGCATGTCGAAGGAGGAAACTGCGAGTGGACCAATTCCCGATATTGGGTCAACCGGACACCGGTGACACGGCGTGGATGCTGGCAAGCTCCGCGATGGTGCTGCTGATGACCCCGGGCCTGGCCTTCTTTTACGGCGGCATGGTTCGAGCCAAGAGCGTGCTCAACATGATCATGATGAGCATCAGCGCGATGGGCGTCGTGACGGTGCTGTGGGTGCTGTACGGCTATTCGCTGGCTTTCGGAAACGACGTCGGAAATCTGTTCGGTGATCCGATGCAGTACTTCGGCCTGAAGGGCCTCATCGGCGGGAACGCTGCCGCCGAGGTCATCGCGGATCCGAGCACCGGGACAGAAGCGGCCGCCGCGGTGGATATCCCGCTGGTCTTCACCTTGCCGGCAACGGTGTTCGTGGCCTTCCAGCTGATGTTCGCGATCATCACCGTCGCCCTGATCTCGGGCGCGGTGGCCGACCGCATCAAGTTCGGTGGCTGGCTGCTGTTCGCCGGCCTGTGGGCGACCTTCGTGTACTTCCCAATCGCGCACTGGGTCTTCTCATTCGACGGCGCCACCGCAGAGACCGGTGGCTGGATCGCGAACAAACTCGCCGCGATCGACTTCGCCGGCGGCACAGCGGTTCACATCAACGCCGGCACCGCCGGGTTGGTGCTCGCGATCATCCTCGGCAAGCGCAAAGGCTGGCCAGGCACGCCGATGCGGCCGCACAACCTGCCATTCGTGATGCTGGGTGCCGGCCTGCTGTGGTTCGGTTGGTACGGGTTCAACGCCGGTTCGGCGACGGCGTCGGGTGGTTTGGCCGGTTCGACGTTCATTACCACGACGATAGCCACTGCGGCAGCCATGCTGGCCTGGCTTCTCACGGAACGCATTCGCGACGGCAAGGCGACCTCGCTGGGTGCGGCCTCGGGCATCGTGGCGGGCCTCGTCGCCATCACCCCGTCCTGCTCGTCGGTGAACGTTGTCGGCGCGTTGGCGATCGGTGCCACCGCGGGCGTGCTGTGCGCGCTGGCCGTTGGTCTGAAATACAAACTGAGATACGACGACTCGCTCGACGTGGTCGGCGTGCACCTGGTCGGCGGCATGGTCGGCACCCTGATGGTGGGCCTGGTGGCCGCACCGGAGGCGGGCGCCGGCGTGACGGGCCTGTTCTACGGCGGTGGATTCGACCAACTGTGGCGGCAGGCTGTAGGTGCCGGCGCGGTTCTGGTCTACTGCGCCACCGCTACCGCTATTTTGGCCTTCGTAGTGAAATTCACCGTGGGGCTGCGCCTTCACGAGGAAGATGAAGCAACCGGTGCCGACGAGGTCTTACACGCTGAAAGCGGTTACGACTTCGCGACAGTCGGTAGCAGCTCGGTTCTTGGTAGTAGCTCGGCTGTTGCCAGCAGCCCGGTTCTTGGTCGTCACGGCGCGGAGAAATGAGGGACATGAAGCTGATCACTGCGATCGTCAAGCCGTTCACGCTCGAAGACGTCAAGACCGGTCTTGAGCAGACGGGTATTCTTGGAATGACCGTCAGCGAGGTTCAAGGCTACGGTCGCCAGAAGGGCCACACCGAGGTCTACCGTGGCGCCGAGTACTCCGTCGACTTCGTGCCGAAGGTCCGTGTGGAGGTCGTGGTCGATGATTCCGCCGTCGACAAGGTGGTGGATGTCATCGTGCAGGCCGCACGCACCGGGAAGATCGGTGACGGCAAGGTGTGGGTCAGCGCCGTTGACACCGTGGTCCGGGTTCGCACCGGGGAGCGGGGGTCCGACGCCCTTTGAGTCGTACCGTGAATTGAGACGTCGTCTCCCGATTCGAAATGACTGAGCAGAAACCAGATTCCGCCGCCGGAGCCTCTCGATGGGAGGCTCCGGCGGCGGCCTCGATACGCCCCGCAACCGATCTGGCCGCCGCATCCGAACAACTGCTCACGGGTGGTTCACGCCAACTGGATTCGGCCGCGCTGCGAGACGCGCTGATCGACTTGCACGAGTTCTGGCTCACCACAAAGGCCGCCGAGATCGGCATCACGGCCACCAGTGGCTTCGCGATCGTGGCCACCGGAGGGCTGGGCCGCAGAGAGTTGGTCCCGTACTCGGATCTCGACCTGATGCTGCTGCACGACAACATGCCGGCCGATGTGGTGAGTCGGGTCGCCGAGATGTTGTGGTATCCGTTGTGGGACGCCAATATTCGTATCGACCACAGCGTGCGAACCGTGCCCGAAGCGCTGAAGGTCGCCGGAGATGACATTTCGGCGGGGCTGGCCATGCTGGAGGCGCGGCATATTGCCGGCGACTCCGACCTGGCGTCGCTGCTGGTCAGTGGCGCACGCAGGCAGTGGCGCACCGGAGTCGCTTCGCGTTTTGACGAACTTCTCGAACACACCCAGTCGCGCTGGCAGCGCAGCGGCCAGATCGCTCATCGCGCCGAGCCGGACCTCAAATGCGGCCGCGGCGGGCTGCGTGACGTCCAACTCCTCAACGCCCTGGCAATCGCGCAACTGGCCGACGTGTATCCCAGTCCGTCACTGGCGTCGCCGACGGGATCGCTCGGCGGCGCGCATCTGGCGCTGCTGAACGTGCGCACCGAACTGCACCGGGTGTCGGGGCGCGGACGGGAACTGCTGTTGGCCCAGCACGCCGACGAGATCGGCGCGGTGTTGCGCATCGGCGACCGATTCGACCTGGCCCGCACACTCAGTGACGCGGCCCGCACGATCAGCTACTACGTCGACGCCGGTCTGCGCACGGCAGCCAATGCGTTGCCGCGCCGTGGATTTGCCGCGTTGCGCCGACCGGTGCGCCGTCCCCTCGACGAGGGTGTCATCGAGTACGCGGGTGAGGTGATCCTGGCCCGCGACGCCAGACCCGAACGCGATCCGGGGTTGATTCTTCGGGTTGCGGCCGCTTCGGCCACCACCGGGCTGCCGTTGTCCGCGTCGACGCTGAGCCGGTTGGCCGCCTCGGCGCCCGAACTGCGCACACCGTGGCCGCGCCAGGCGGTCAAAGATCTGCTGGTGCTGCTCGCCGCCGGTCCAAGCACGGTGGCCACCATCGAGGCGCTGGATCGAACTGGCTTGTGGGGCCGGCTTTTTCCGGAATGGGGCGCGGTGCGTGACTTGCCTCCCCGCGACGTGGTGCACATCTGGACAGTGGATCGCCACCTCGTCGAAACCGCTTCGCGGGCAAGCGCATTCACCACACGGGTATCCCGACCGGACCTGTTGGTACTGGGCGCCCTTGTGCACGATATCGGCAAGGGCCGCGGCGGTGACCACAGCGTCATCGGGGCCGAACTGGCCACCCAGATCGGCAACCGGCTGGGGTTGTGGCCCTCGGATGTCGAACTGCTGTCCATGGTGGTGCGCTATCACCTGCTGTTGCCCGACACCGCAACCCGTCGCGACCTGCAGGACCCGAAGACCATCGCCTCGGTCGTCGATGCGCTGGGCGGCGACCCCGTGCTGCTGGAGTTACTGCACACGCTGGCCGAAGCCGATTCGTTGGCCACCGGGCCCGGGGTGTGGGGCGACTGGAAGGCGTCGCTGATCGGTGACCTGGTCCGTCGCTGCCGGTTGGTGATGTCGGGTGAGCCGTTGCCACAGCCCGATCCCATTGACCCGCGGTATCTTTCGCTGGCGTCCGAGGTCGGTGTGCACGTCGAACTGACCCCCGGTGACAGTCCGCACATCTACAACGTCACCATGATCGCCCCCGACCGTCGGGGTCTGCTGTCCAAGGCGGCCGGTGTGCTGGCGCTGAACTCACTGCGGGTGCATTCGGCGTCGGTCAACAGTCACGAGCGGTCGGCGATCAACACCTTCGTGGTGTCACCGCATTTCGGCTCACCACCGGCGGCAGAGCTACTGCGCCAGCAGTTCATCCTTGCCCTCGACGGTGAACTCGACGTCATCGCCTCGCTGCAACGCCGTGACCGCGACGCCGCGCTTCAGGGCACGACCCGGGCCGGGGAGGTGCCTGCCGCGGTTCCGATCAACCCGGTGCCGGCGCCACCACGGGTGCTGTGGTTCGACGGCACCTCGCCGGGCGAGCTGGTGGTGCAGATCCGGACCACCGACCGCGCCGGCCTGCTGGCGATGCTGACCGCGGTGTTCGAGCGCGACGGCGTGGACATCGCGTGGGCGAAAGTCACGACGTTGGGCTCGTCGGTGCTCGACGCGTTCTGCATCGTGGTGCCTGCCCTGGCGCTGAGCGAGGCTCCGGACTACACCGCGGTGCGCGACGAACTCGAGCGTGACCTGTACGCGGTGCTGCCGACGCCCGCGCCCGCGAAGCCGGTTTCCGAAGCCAGCTAGGCTTGACGGCGTGTTTGAATCCCTGTCCGACCGGTTGACCGGTGTCCTGCAGGGGCTGCGCGGCAAGGGGCGGCTGACCGACGCCGATATCGACGCGACCTCGCGTGAGATCCGGCTGGCGCTGCTGGAAGCCGATGTCTCGCTGCCGGTGGTGCGTGAGTTCGTCGCGCGGATCAAGGAGCGTGCCAAGGGCGCGGAAGTCTCCGGTGCGCTGAACCCGGCCCAGCAGGTCGTCAAGATCGTCAACGAGGAACTGATCGGCATCCTCGGCGGCGAGACCCGTCAGCTGGCGTTCGCCAAGACCCCGCCGACCGTGATCATGCTGGCCGGCCTGCAGGGCTCCGGTAAGACGACCCTGGCCGGCAAGCTGGCCAAATGGCTTCGCGGACAAGGACACACGCCGCTGCTGGTGGCGGCGGACCTGCAGCGTCCCGGTGCGGTCAGCCAGCTGCAGATCGTCGGCGAACGGGCCGGTGTGGAGGTCTTCGCCCCGCATCCCGGCGTGTCCTCGGAAGGCTCCGCGGACGCGGGTCCCGGTGACCCCGTCGCGGTAGCGTCCGACGGTCTCGCCGACGCCAGGGCCAGACACTTCGACGTCGTGATCGTGGACACCGCGGGCCGGCTCGGCATCGACGAAGAACTCATGAGCCAGGCCGCCGCGATCCGCCGGGCGGTCGATCCTGACGAAGTGCTGTTTGTGCTCGACGCGATGATCGGCCAGGACGCCGTCACCACGGCAGAAGCATTCCGCGAAGGCGTCGGGTTCACCGGCGTCGTGCTGACCAAGCTCGACGGCGACGCCCGCGGCGGCGCGGCGCTGTCGGTCCGCGAGGTCACCGGCGTGCCGATCCTGTTCGCGTCTGCGGGTGAGAAGCTCGAGGACTTCGACGTTTTCCACCCGGACCGGATGGCCAGCCGGATCCTCGGCATGGGCGACGTGCTGACCCTGATCGAGCAGGCGGAGCAGGTCTTCGACGCCCAGCAGGCCGAGGCCGCCGCGGCCAAGATCGGGACGGGCGAGTTGACGCTGGAGGACTTCCTCGAGCAGATGCTGGCCATCCGCAAGATGGGCCCGATCGGCAACCTGCTCGGCATGCTGCCGGGCGCGGGCCAGATGAAGGATGCGCTGGCCGCCGTCGACGACAGCCAGCTTGACCGCGTGCAGGCCATCATCCGCGGCATGACCCCGGCCGAGCGGACCGACCCCAAGATCATCAACGCCTCCCGCAGGCTGCGCATCGCCAACGGGTCCGGCGTGACGGTGTCGGAGGTCAACCAGCTCGTCGACCGGTTCTTCGAGGCCCGCAAGATGATGTCGTCGATGGCGGGGCAGATGGGGATGCCGTTCGCGCGCAAGGGCGGCAGCCGCAAGGCCGCGAAGGGCAAGAAGAAGGGCAAGAAGGGCGGACGCGGGCCGACGCCGCCGAAGGCGCGCAGCCCGCTGGGCGCCGGCATGCCCGCCGGCTTCCCCGACCTGTCGCAGATGCCCAAGGGCCTGGATGAGCTGCCGCCGGGGCTGGCCGACATCGACCTGTCCAAGCTGAAGTTCCCCCCGGGAAACGCGCGATGAGCGCTTGCGCGAAGAGCAGACGACGGGGCGCGTGAAGCTCCACGTACGCGGCCGCGGGTTACCCGATGAGCAGCGCGTGGAGTGGTGGATCGTCGACGGCGTGCTGTCCGCCGAGCCGGTCAGCGGCGCGGACACCGTCTTCGACACCGGATGGATCATTCCCGGCCTGGTCGATGCGCACTGCCACGTCGGCCTCGGCGTGCACGGGCCCGTCGGCCTCGACGAAGCGATCGGGCAGGCCGAAACCGAACGCGACGCCGGTGCGCTGTTGCTGCGCGACGCCGGATCGCCGACCGACACCCGCAGCCTCGACGACCGCCACGACCTGCCCCGGATCATCCGGGCCGGGCGGCACCTGGCCCGGCCCAAGCGGTACGCGCCGGGGCTTGCTATCGAACTGGAGGACGAGTCACAGCTGCCCGACGCGGTGGCCGAGCAGGCGCGCTGGGGTGACGGCTGGGTCAAGCTGGTCGGCGACTGGATCGATCGGCAAGTCGGCGATCTGGCGCCGCTGTGGTCCGAGGATGTGCTCAAGGCGGCCATCGACGCCGCCCACGCCAATGGCGCCCGGGTCACCGCGCATGTGTTCAGCGAGGACGCGCTGCCCGGCCTGATCAACGCTGGCATCGACTGCATCGAGCACGGTACCGGGCTCACCGACGACACCGTCGAGGCGATGGTCGAGCACGGCACCGCGTTGGTGCCCACGCTGATCAACATCGAGAACTTCCCGGGCATCGCCGACGCGGCCGCCAAGTACCCGACGTATGCCCGCCACATGCGCGATCTGTACGACCGCTGTTATCCGCGGGTGGCGACGGCCCGAGAAGCCGGCGTGCCGGTGTACGCGGGAACAGATGCGGGCAGCATGGTCGTACACGGCCGCATCGCCGACGAGATCGGCGCACTCAAGGGCATCGGCATGAGTCCGACGCAGGCCCTTGGTGCGGCGTGCTGGGACGCCAGGACGTGGCTGGGCCGTGAGGGTTTGGAGCACCGCGCGCCCGCGGATCTGTTGTGTTACACCGACGACCCGCGACGGGGCGCCGGGGTGCTCAACAATGCCGCCCTGATGATCCTGCGCGGCCGCGTCGTCAACTGACCCGCGGCGATTTAGAGCGCGCTGACGCTGGCGCTGCGGTCCAGCGCGAAGCCCCAGTCCAGCAGGCTTGCCGCCTGGTCCCAGTAGGTCGGGCCACCCGCCCTGTCCATGCCGAACATCAACGCGACGACCAGCCGGCGGCCATCTCGCTGGGCGGCGCCGACGAACGTCTTCTGCGCGATATTCGTGAAGCCCGTCTTTCCGCCCATGGTGCCGGGATAGCGCTTGAGCAGTTCATCCTGGTTGACCAGCACTTTGTCGCCGGTCTTGGTGGGGAACACCGCCGTGGGCTGCGCGGTGATCTGTGCGAACACGGGGTTGGCCATCGCGGCCCTGAAGATCACCGCGAGATCGTGCGGCGAGGACCACATGTCGATACCCGGACCGTCCAGCCCGGACGGCGAGCCGACGTTGGTGCCGTAGGCGCCCACCAGCGCCGCCTTGCCGTTCATCTTCATGATCGCGGCCTCCTGGCCGCCGAGCATGGTGGCCAGCGTGTTGGCGGCGTCGTTGCCCGACACCAGTAGCAGCGCCTCCAGCAGCTGACGGGTGGTGTAGACCCGTCCGGGTGCCACGCCGGCGCAGTTGCACATGACCCTGGTGTCGGTCTCGTTGGCCACAATCGTCGCGTCCAGGGGAAGCTCGTCGAGGACTGTGAGCGCCAACAGGACCTTGATCGTGCTCGCGGGCGCGTACTGGCCGTACTCGTCACGGGCGGCAAGCACCTGGCCGGTGTCCATGTCGGCGAGGATCCACGCCTGAGCGGGGCCTTCCGGGATCGGGACGGAGCCCACGGGCTGGCTGATGCCTGGCACCGGCGCGGCCGTAGCAGTGGCGGCCCCCCCGGCGAGCAGGCAGATCGCGGTCGCAATGCACGCGAAAACCTTGCGCATGGCCGCTGAGCCTAACCCCGGTGACCAATCGTGTTCAATCAACGCATGTTGAGCCTGGCCGAAATTTCGGATCGATTCGAGATCCAGCAGCTGCTGATCGATTACTCCACGGCCATCGACCAGCGTCGTTTCGACGATCTCGATCGGGTGTTCACGCCGGGCGCCTATATCGACTACCGGGCCATGGGCGGGATCGACGGGCACTATCCGAAAGTGAAGGCCTGGCTGGCCCAGGTGCTGCCGAACATTCCGGCCTACGCCCACATGCTGGGCAATTTCGACGTTCGTTTCGGCGGCGACGCCGCCTCGTCTCGGACGATCTGCTTCAACCCGATGGTGCTGGACGCCGACGCCAAGCAGGTGCTGTTCTGCGGACTTTGGTACGACGACGAGTTCGTCCGGACGCCAGAGGGCTGGCGGATGACCCGCCGCGTCGAGACGAAATGCTTCGACAAGCTGGTCTGACGACTCAAGGCGAACGCCGCGCCACGATGAGGTAGCGCGGCATGGGATTCTCGTCGATACGCGATGTCATATGTCGCGGCAGGCGCGGTGCTGGAAGTTGAGCAGCCCGGTGCTGAGCTGAAACAGCATCGATCCCAGCAGCACCAGGATGGACGCCCGTTCCATCTGCCGGGTGAGTCCGCCGATGATCGGTCGCTCGAACAGCTTGGGCCACACCGACCTCAGCTTGACGACGATCAGCGGTATCGCGGCGATGCCCGAGATGCCATGCAGGTCCTGGGTGACCCGGTACAGCCAGACGGGCCGGGTGGACCAGAAGAACCTGCGTTGCGGGTGCTGGATGAAGTGCCTGATCAATCCGGTGATAAAACACACCGCCACCGCGACGCCGAGCCCAAAGTCCGACGCGTGCGGTGATCGCGGTGCCGCGCAGGGTCGTGGTCTTCATGTCGCCGCCAAGCTCGCCACTACACGATCTCCGATCGGGTGGATTCCGGTCACGGCGAGGCCGACATCGTCGGCGAGCCTGCTCACGCAGTCGATGCCGACGGTTGCCCACCGGAACCACGGCCCCACCGCGCGGTATGACTCCAGCCGCACCCATCCGACGCGGATTCCTTCAGTGGCCGAGTCGAATTCGGCCACGCACCGGCCGCCGCGGCTCAGCAGTTCGCGGGCTCGCCGCAGGATTCGCCACGGGTCACCGCCCAGGCCGACATTGCCGTCGGCCAGCAGCACCGTCTGCCAGCCTCCCGTTCCCGGCAGGGGTTCGAACAGATCGCGGCGCAGGGCCGGCGCGTCCCTGCGCCGGGCCAGTTCGATCGCGGTTGCCGACTGGTCGACGCCGAGCGCGGGCACCCCGCGCTCAACCAAACTCGCGACCAAACGTCCGGGGACCGCAACCCAAGTCGATCGTCGGACCGTGACATAGCTCGACGACCGTGTGGTCGAACTCCTGATCGCCGCGGTGGCCGCCGAGCCAGCTATGCACCGGCAGCCGGTGGACGCGGCCGTCGTCGTGACGATTCCGGCATCGTTCGCCGTCCAACGCCCGCTCGTAGAGGTCGCCCAGCACGTCAAACTCCCACCGCGTGGGTGGAGGCAGTCCGGCAACCGGTCTCGGTGCCGGCGTTCATCACAAGAGCAACATCGCTGTCAGTGGCCGACGATTGCTGTTGCACGTTGACGCTGGCGTGTGTGACTGCGGTTTCGGAATCGACAAAGACGCGGTCTTCATCAGCGACCTGTTGCAGATGCAGGTCCGCTAGATCCGCATCCCGGCTGGCGGCGACGGATGCGCAAATAAACGAAGTCGTCGTAGGCATAACAGGAACCGTAGGGGCGTCGGCCTTCTCGAAGAATCCACCGATCGGACGTTGAGCGGTGGAAACTGACGTCCCCTGATCGGGGGAACGGACGCGTCGGCCGCGGCATCGTGCTCGGGCTAATCGTTGAGGGGCTGACTCCGACGCATCTGCTCCATTGCACGTTCGCGCTCACCGTGGGCGTAATCGACGTCGGAATGCTCACCAGGCGAAGTGACCAATGTCGTACGCGTGAGGGTTGCGACCAACGGGCCGAATAATCCGTGGTGGCACCCGAGTTGCCCGGCGCCTGCGGACAGCAGCCGCTGTCGTAGTTGCGTCATGTATCGAGAATGCAATGGACCCAGGCGCCACACCAGCCCCGGCCGGAGCGGCAGTCATTGTGCCCGCCTTACAGCGACAAACCGAGCGACAGCATTGCGGCTGGGCAGTGCTGGACCTGTTGTCGCTCGGTTGTCGCTCGGACACGGGCAACCCGGCAGGCGGCTTTGCCGGAGACCGCTGCGGCTCATGTGATCGCGCGGCGGACGACCCTGCATGTCGCTCACCGACGCGCCACCTACGCTGCGGCATTCCGGAATCGTTCCGAGATACGCACAGCCGGATTTTCACCCGTAGCGCCTGTTCTGGCACAATGGGCGGCTGTCTGCCGCGCGACTACGTGCTGCTCGGCGGTCGCACACGCGAGGCAAAACCGGGTGCGGGCACCTCCGCCCGCATCGCTGAATTGCAGCGTGACACACAGGAGAAGTCGCTTAACCATGGCTGTCAAGATCAAGCTCACCCGGCTTGGCAAGATCCGCAATCCCCAGTACCGCATCGCCGTCGCCGACTCGCGCACCCGCCGCGACGGCCGCTCGATCGAGGTCATCGGCCGCTACCACCCGAAGGAAGAGCCCAGCCTCATCGAGATCGACTCGGAGCGGGCCCAGTACTGGCTCGGCGTCGGCGCCCAGCCCACCGAACCGGTGCTCAAGCTGCTGAAGATCACCGGCGACTGGCAGAAGTTCAAGGGTCTGCCCGGCACCGAGGGCACCCTGAAGGTCAAGGAGCCCAAGCCGAGCAAACTGGAGTTGTTCAACGCGGCGCTGGCCGCTGCCGAGGGCGCTCCGGCCGGCGAGGCCACCACTCCCAAGAAGAAGAAAGCCCCTGCGAAGAAGGCGGCCGAGGCGGACAACGCCGAGGCTGAGCAGGCCGAAGAGCCCGCCAAGACCGAAGAGCCCGCTAAGGCCGAAGTGCCCGCTAAGGCCGAAGAGCCCGCTAAGGCCGAAGAGCCCGCCGAGACCGAAGAGCCCGCTGAGCCCGTCGAGGCGGTCGAGGCCCCAGCAGCTGCTGAGTCGGCCGAGCCGACGACCGAAAGCTGAGCGCGGCTGTGAGCTCAGTGGTTGTCGACGCCGTCGAACACCTGGTCCGCGGAATCGTGGACAACCCCGAGGATGTCCGCGTCGACATGGTGACCAACCGCCGCGGGCGCACCGTCGAGGTTCACGTGCACCCCGACGATCTCGGGAAGGTCATCGGCCGTGGCGGCCGCACCGCGACCGCGCTGCGCACACTGGTCGCCGGCATCGGCGGCCGGGGCATCCGCGTCGATGTGGTGGACACCGACCAATAACGGCCGAATATGGACCTGGTAGTCGGGCGGGTCGTCAGGGCGCACGGCATCACCGGCGAGGTGGTCGTCGAGATCCGCACCGACGACCCCGATACCCGGTTCGCGCCCGGTACGGTGCTGCGCGCCAAGCCATCTGGCGGTGGGTCCGAACACACCCGCGTCGTCGAGTCGATGCGAGCGCACGGCGGCCGGCTGCTGCTGCGGCTGGCCGGTGTGGCCGACCGTGATGCCGCCGAGGCGTTGCGCGGCACCGTCTTCGTCATCGACTCCGGCGATCTGCCGCCCATCGAAGCTCCCGACGAGTTCTACGACCATCAGCTCGAGGGTCTGCGGGTGCTGACAACCGCGGGCACACCGGTCGGAACGGTCGCCGAGGTACTGCACACGGCCGCAGGCGAACTGCTCGCCGTGCGCGCGGAAGGTGACGGCGGCGAGGTGCTGGTGCCCTTTGTGAGCGCCATCGTGACCTCGGTTTCACTGTCGGATCGAACCATCGAAATCGACCCGCCCGAGGGTCTGCTGGAGCTGGGCTGACCAATGCGCATCGACGTGGTGACGATCTTCCCCGACTACCTGGGTCCACTTCGAGAGTCGTTGCCGGGCAAGGCCATTGACGCCGGCATCGTGCAACTGATGGTGCACGATCTGCGGCGCTGGACCCACGATGTGCACAGGTCGGTCGACGACGCACCCTATGGCGGCGGTCCCGGCATGGTGATGACGGCACCGGTATGGGGTGAGGCGCTCGACGAAATCTGCAGCACCGAAACGCTTCTCGTTGTCCCCACGCCCGCGGGCTGTCTGTTCACCCAGACGGATGCGCAGCGCTGGAGCTCCGAGAAGCACGTGGTGTTCGCGTGCGGACGATATGAGGGCATCGACCAACGCGTGGTTGACGACGCGGCCCGCCGGATGCGGGTCGAAGAGGTCTCTATCGGTGATTACGTGCTGCCCGGCGGCGAGTCGGCGGCGCTCGTGATGATCGAGGCGGTGGTTCGCCTGTTGCCCGACGTACTGGGCAATCCCGCATCACACCAAGATGATTCACACTCGGCCGGAATGTTGGAAGGCCCGAGCTACACCAGACCCCCGAGCTGGCGCGGGCTGGACGTTCCCGACGTGCTGCTGTCCGGTGACCATGCCAAGATCGCGGTGTGGCGACGGGAACAGGCGCTGCAACGCACCCGCGAACGACGCCCGGATCTGCTGGATTGATTCGCCCCTTCGAGCGTGCAACTGTTGCGAAGATTCTGCCACCGCGGAAATCTCGCAGATGTTTCACACTCGGCGCCAAAGCCCGCCGGACTGACTGACTAGATCCGCCCGCCGGGGAACATCGTCTTGACGGCCTGGGTGATCGTGGTGCGTGCGACGCCGTCGCTGGCCGGCTGCATCGAACCGATAGCCATGACGAAGCGGCGGTCCGGGCCGATGACACCGGTGGACAGGTGCATCCAGTCGGCTCCGATACAGCACATCCAGCCCTGCTTGACCGCGACCGGCTCGGCGAACAACCCGTCCGGTATGCCGAACCGCTGCGGGTACCCGTCGATACCCGTCGGGGTGGAGGCGGCTAGGTTGCCCATGATGACGCTGGCCTGCTCGGGCGGTAACCCGCCGCTGCCCGCCAGCAGCATGTCGTAGTAGCGAACCAGGTCCGCGGCGGAGCTGATGGTATTGAACCAGCGACCGTTGCGGGGCGGGCGCGTGGACGCCAGCCCATACCGGGCGGCCACCCGGCTGATGATGGCGCCGCCGCCACTGCGGCTCCAGAATCTCTCGGCCGCGTTGTCGTCGGATGACCGCAGCATGATGTCGAGCGCACTGCGGTCGGCGGGGGAGAGCTGGGTCTGGCCCTTCGATTCCTGCAGCAACAGGTCATCGGCGATGAACAACTTGGCCACCGAGGCGACAGCGATCGTCATCCCGTTGCCGTTGGAAACGATCTGGCCAGTGTTGCGGTCGAGCACCACCGCCGAGATGTCGGCACCGCCCTTCGCGGCGTCCGCGGTGGCTTGGCGGGCGCGGCCTTCGAGGCCTTCGAATGTCGCCGCCGGCTCGTAGGGCGGAGCCTCCGGCAACGGGGCCAGGCTGCCCTGTGGGGCGACCACGGTCAGCTGCGGCCCAGCGGGGGGTGTATTGCCATACACCTTTGCTTCGCAACCAGCGACGACAAGCGCCGCCGTCATGACCGCCGACGCAGCCATCAGCCTCGACGGCTGCCGTTGCATGACCCTCCCTCAAGAGTTCCCGAACGAAACAGGGGGCTCGCCGCAGTGCCCAGCCCGTACATCAAGCCTAACTCCTGACCCACCCGTCTGCGTACTTAGGCCCCCTTAGCGTTTTGGGGACCACACACGGGTGACGATTTCACTGCATGGCCGCCCATCTGGCACAATTGAGCAGTTGTCCGTGCGGGACGGGTAGGACCGCCTGCTGCGAGATACACCCAGATACGCCCGAACACCTCGCCTCGGCGACGGATAACACCGCGAAAGCTTGCCCGCAGCCGCCAACAGCAAGGAAGTGTCCCGATGAACACGCTGGACTTCGTCGATCAGGCGTCGCTGCGCGACGACATCCCGGCCTTCAGCCCCGGCGACACCGTCAACGTGCACGTCAAGGTCATCGAGGGCTCCAAGGAACGCATCCAGGTCTTCAAGGGTGTCGTCATTCGCCGCCAGGGCGGCGGGATCCGCGAGACCTTCACAGTTCGCAAGGAAAGCTACGGCGTGGGTGTCGAGCGGACCTTCCCGGTGCACTCCCCGAACATCGACCACATCGACGTCGCGACCCGCGGCGACGTGCGTCGCGCCAAGCTCTATTACCTGCGCGAACTGCGTGGCAAGAAGGCGAAGATCAAGGAAAAGCGCTGACGGTTGCGACGCGCACCGCGCAGCGGCAAGCATCGTGCTGGCTACGCTGATGCCGTGACCGGACCCACGGACTCCACCGACGAATCATCCGAGCGCACGCTCGACACCGAAGGTTCGGACGCCCCCGACGACGACGGCGCCAAATCCGGCCTGTCGAAGCGCAAGCACGCCGCACTGCGCGAAGGCGTCATCATGGTGACGATCGCGCTCGTCTTGTACTACATCATGCTGACATTCGTCGCCCGGCCGTATCTCATTCCGTCGGAGTCGATGGAACCCACCCTGCACGGCTGCAACGGATGTGTGGGGGACCGGATCATGGTGGACAAGATCACCTACGACTTCTCCTCGCCGCAGCCGGGGGATGTGATCGTGTTCAAGGGCCCGCCGAACTGGAACAAGTCCTACAAGTCGATCCGGTCGGACAACACCGCGGTGCGGTGGATGCAGAACGCACTCTCGTTCGTCGGATTCATCCCGCCAGACGAGAACGACCTGGTGAAACGTGTCATCGCGGTGGGCGGACAGACAGTCGAGTGCCGCACGAACACCGGGCTGACGGTCGACGGCAAGCGGCTTGATGAGCCGTATCTGAACTTCGTCACGATGAGTGTCGACCCCACGAACCCCTATGCCGCCTGCCTGGGCAATGAGTTCGGGCCGGTCACGGTGCCCGATGGCCGGGTGTGGGTGATGGGGGACAACCGCACGCACTCGTCCGATTCGCGCTTCCACTGCACGAACACGCCCGCCGACGCCCAACGCGCGCTGCAGTGCACGGGCGACCCGACGGCCGGCACGGTCCCGATAGACAATGTCATTGGAAAGGCACGGTTCATCGCCTGGCCGCCATCGCGATGGGGTTTGGTGCGAGCGGTGAACCCGCAGACCCAATAGGAGTGCTTGAGTGCCGGCGACGTGGCCGCCCCGAACGGTGATCCGGAAGTCTTCTGGCCTGCGCACAATGGAAGCGGCCCTCTATCGCGGCGGTCTGGGTCCGGTGGCCGGTGTCGACGAAGTCGGTCGCGGCGCGTGCGCGGGCCCGCTGGTGGTCGCGGCGTGTGTGCTCGGACCGAACCGGTTGGAGAGCCTGGCCGCTCTCGACGATTCCAAGAAGCTGACCGAG
>JBEVHG010000078.1:0-9884 GCA_040511335.1 Mycobacterium sp.
TTAACACCACTTTCCGATCGGCGAGACGGCGGTCAACCCGGCGACTAACGTAAAGGTGTACGCAGTCGTTCGTCGAGGAGCCCGCATGAGTGCCCAGTCCGCAGCCGCTGCTCTACCCACCCACAAACACCGTGTCGTCATCATCGGCTCCGGCTTCGGCGGCCTTACCGCCGCACAGAAGCTCAAGCGCGCCGATGTCGACGTCAAGCTGATCGCCCGCACGACCCACCACCTGTTCCAGCCCCTGCTGTACCAGGTGGCGACCGGCATCATCTCGGAGGGTGAGATCGCGCCCGCCACCCGGGTGATCCTGCGCGAGCAGCCCAATGCGCAGGTGCTGCTCGGCGATGTGACGCACATCGATCTGACCGACAACTATGTGACCTCGGTGCTGCTGGGCCACGTCTACAACACGCCCTTCGACAGCCTGATCATCGCGGCGGGCGCCGGCCAGTCCTACTTCGGCAACGACCACTTCGCCGAGTTCGCGCCCGGCATGAAAACCATCGACGACGCGCTGGAACTGCGCGGCCGCATCCTCGGTGCGTTCGAGCAGGCCGAGCGGTCCAGCGACCCGGCCCGCCGGGAGAAGCTGCTGACGTTCACGGTCGTCGGCGCCGGCCCGACCGGCGTGGAGATGGCCGGCCAGATCGCCGAACTCGCCGACCACACCCTCAAGGGCGCCTTCCGGCACATCGACTCCACCAAGGCACGGGTGATCCTGCTGGACGCTGCGCCCGCGGTGCTGCCGCCGATGGGCGAGAAGCTCGGTAAGAAGGCGCAGGCGCGGCTGGAAAAGATGGGCGTCGAGATCCAGCTCGGCGCCATGGTCACCGACGTCGATCGCAATGGGCTGACCGTCAAGGATTCCGACGGCACCGTCCGGCGTATCGAGTCGCAGACCAAGGTGTGGTCGGCCGGAGTCTCGGCCAGCCCGCTGGGCCGCGACCTCGCCGAACAGTCTGGTGTGGAGCTGGATCGCGCCGGGCGCGTCAAGGTGTTGCCCGATCTGTCGATCCCCGGTCACCCGAACGTGTTCGTCGTCGGCGACATGGCTTTGGTCGAAGGAGTTCCGGGGCAGGCGCAGGGCGCGATCCAGGGCGGCAAGTATGCCGCCAATGCGATCAAGGCCGAGCTCAAGGGCGCCGACCCGGCCGCGCGCGAGCCGTTCAAGTATTTCGACAAGGGCTCGATGGCAACCGTGTCGCGGTTCAGCGCAGTCGCACAGGTCGGAAAGGTGGAGTTCGGCGGCTTTATTGCCTGGCTCGCGTGGCTCTTCCTGCACCTGATCTACCTCGTCGGGTTCAAGACCAAGCTCGCCACTTTGCTGTCGTGGACGGTGACATTCCTCGGCCGCAATCGCGGGCAGCTGACGATCACCGAACAGCAGGCCTACGCCCGCACCAGGATTGAGCAGTTGGAGGAAATCGCCGCATCGGTCGAGGACGCCGAGAAGGCGGCGAGTTAGTTCCTGTACGCGCTCACAGCTTCCTGAGCCCGCGCAGGATCTTCGCGAACGGAACGTTAGCAGCCAATCCCCGCCGCAGGCTGGGCTGCAACGTGCTGATATTGAGCACGACGGGGTAGCGCAGCCCGTGGTCACGGAATTCCGCGGCTTGGTCGATGACCTCGTCGGGCGTGCCCTGCCACAGGGCTTCCCTCAACAGCGAGTCCGGGACCTTCTCCGCGTACGACAACACCGTTTGCTCATCCAAAGTCTGCGGTATCAGATCCTGCACGCCGGAAAAGTCAGAGCCAAGCGGATGGTTCCCCCCGTGGCGGGCCCAGTCCTCGGCGGGGGCGCCGAGCGCGAACGACCTGACGATGGCGGAGTCCAGCGCCTCGTCGATCTCGTCGCGGCTACGCCCGGTGATGACGAAGAAGGTGCCCACCGGGGTGATCGACATGGGGTCACGGCCGGTGTCGGATGCCGCTGACCGCACGACTTCGAGTTTGCCTGGTAATCCTCGGGCCGGAAGGAAATAACCGGGAACCAGGCATCCGCGAAACGTCCGGCCGCCCGCAGCATGCGCGGCCCATGGGCAGCGATCCAGATCTCGGGCCATTTCGCACGGTAGGGAGGAAGGTCAAACAATGCGTTGTGGAGCGGGAAGAACGGCGAGTCGCGCGTGACGAGTTCGCCACCCGAGTCCCACAACGCGCGGATGGTGGCGATCGCCTCTTCGAACCGCGCGACCGGCCTGGTCCAGTCCACGCCGTAGGGTTGGTTGCCTTCGCGCTCGCCGACCCCGATGCCCAGTATTGCCCGCCCGCGGGTGAGCAGATGCAGCGTAGCGGCTGCCTGCGCGGTGACCAGCCGGGTTGCGGCAACCGGCATCGGTCACGCTCACGCCGAGTCGCAGCCGGCCGATCCGGTTCCGGGCGGCCAGGTGTCCCAACATCGTCCATGGTTCAAGGTTGGCGTCGACCTTCGGCACTAATCGGGTTCCACCCACGTACTCTGCCGTCCAGATCGAGCGGGGCAACAGCGCATTCAGATGGTCAGGCACCCAAAACGAGTCGGCCCCGGTCGCAACGGCGGTGAGGTAGCCGGCACGCATGACCGCGGTCGGCGAATGCCGCGCGTTGATGGCTTGGTCCCCTACACCGAATCGGAATCGCGACATGATGAGCCACCTACCCTTGAAGTGAGGCCCTTTGGCGGGTCACGCGACTCATCGTCGCGCGCTGTGCGGGTATCACGCATAGCGTAGGTAGCTACTCCAATTCCTGATGGCGAATGCGCTACCTCTCCCTGAGCCGCTGGCCTCGAGTTCGTCGTCGGCCACCAATCCGGTGCCGAGTTCGATACGGTTTTGTAACACCGACTTCCCGTCGGCGTCAGCGTGCAGTGATCCGGACCAAAACCCTTGCTGCTCACCCGATCTGCCGATCTGGACTCGCTCACGCAGGCGGATCCGACCGGAGCCGGACGGCTCGAGCCGCGTTGACGTGACATGTCGCGAGCGACCCGCGCAACCCCACCAGCGAAACCTGCTGGGCAACAACGGGTTCGAAGCGCACAGCGGTTCGGGCCGGGGATATCCAGCCGATACCCGGGGGCCGCGTGGCGGTCGTATTCCAGCACGGTGTTGGCCCGTGGCAGGTGGACATGGCTTAGGACATCAGCAGCCGGTCGGATTCATGCGGGGTCAGGCGAATAGTGCGCGATACTGCCACGGCGCGCGGCGCTCAGCAGCGCACGCCCAATCAGTCGGGCGGCACGTTTTGCAGGCGCACCTGTCCGCGCGCGACCACGCGATCGTTCCCGTCAGTGATCGTGATCAGCCACAGCTGCTGGCGACGGCCCCGGTGGATGGGCGTCGAGGTCGCCGTCACCGCGCCCGACGAGATGGCGCGCAGGAAGTCGGTGTTGTTGTTGACCCCGACCACGGTGCCGCCGCCGTGCTCGCTCAACCAGATGTGGCCGGACAGGCTGGCCAGGCTCTCGATGATCGAGCAGTACACGCCCCCGTGCACGATGCCCCAGGGCTGCAGCAGCTTGTCGTGGATCTCGAGTTGGGCGCGTCCGCCGTCGGGAGTGACCTCGAGGTAGGTCAGTCCGAGCTCGTTGTCGAATCCGTCGCCGAGACCGGCGGGCACCTGGGTTGTCACGCATGAGTGTCTACACCGCAGCGGGGCCGGGCGAAAATGCGGACGGGTCCCGCCCACGAATCACGGGACCCGCCCTCGAGTGGACCGGGGGTCTCTGCAGCCCTCAGGACTCCGGCGCGGTCCGTTAGCTCGATACGTGAGAATAGGCAAGGCTGTCCTAATTTAGCAAGCCTTTCCCCTGGGCTGCCCGAGCCGCGCCGCGCACCGGCAACCCGAACCCGACCAGCGCGTCGAGAACCGCCTGGCCGCGTCGCATGCTGGTCAGCTCGCTCGATCCGGCCAGCAGCGGGACCTGGGTGGCGGCGCTCACTACAGCGGCGCCCACGATGTGCCACATCGATGCGAGGGACATCGCCCCGCCGCTGACGTCGACAAGCGCGTTGAACAGCGGCCCCAGCGCGCGGTGACTGCGGTGGGCGATCCACGTCGTCAGCGCCGCTTCACTCGGCAGCGCGACGATGCGCGCGTCGTAGGGCACCCGGGTCGCGTCGCGGTCGGCGAAGTACGGGTCATCGGGCAGTGCCCGCAGCGTCGGGTCGACAACGCCGACCCAGTCGATGGCTCCCTCCGAGTCCACGTGGACCCACAGGTTCTCCAGCCCGGTGTCCCAGGCCCGGCCCTCCAGCACGACCAGCGGCACCACGCGCCCGATGACGACATGGGCCAGCGTGGCCGCCAGTTGCTGGGTCGCCGCGGCGCGGTTGGTGGTCTCCGCGGCGGCGACGTCGAACATCGTCCGGAGGCGGTCGGTGGTCAGCGCCTCGGCAAGCGGCCACCACCGCCGGCGGGACAGGTCGGCCATCACGGCGACGCCGTATACCCGCGGGCATTCGGGATAAAGCTCGCGCAGGCGTCGGCTGGACTCGTGCAGTGGCAACGCCCGTGTGATTGCCATCCCCGCGATCAGCGGGTCGTCGACCAAAACCGTCATGGCACCTCCCATGTTAGTTAGGCTAGGCTTACTATAGTAGGGCTCGGCCAGGGCGGAACCCCCCGTGACTGGACACACACGACCCGGCAGAAGCGGCGCTGACCGGTGCCGGAGCGTTGCGAAGCCGGACAGACGCCGGACCTCGACGGCGGATACGACGCACGGTAGTAATCGCGTAGTACGCTGAAATAATCGCTCAGGAGATGAACGGAACATGGCCAAATTGACGCGTCTAGGGGATCTCGAGCGCGCAGTGATGGACCACCTTTGGGCCGCCCGCGAACCCCAAACCGTGCGCCAGGTCCACGAGGCGCTCTCGGCCCGACGCGACCTGGCCTACACCACGATCATGACTGTGCTGCAGCGGTTGGCGAAGAAGAACCTCGTCGTCCAGCACCGCGACGACCGGGCGCACCGGTACGCGCCCACCCACGGTCGCGATGAGCTGGTCGCCGGGTTGATGGTCGACGCACTCGACCAGGCCGCGGACTCCGGCAGCCGGGAGGCCGCACTGGTGCACTTCGTCGAACGGGTCGGCGCCGATGAGGCCGCGGCACTGCGCCGCGCCCTGGCCGATCTGGAGAGCAAGCACCGCGTCGAACCGTCGGCTAGCGGTCCGGGCACCGGCTGAGAGAGACTTACAGCGTGTCCGCGCTGGCCTTCACCATCGTCGCGCTGCTTCTGGTCGGACCCGCGCCGGCGCTGCTGGCGCGAGCGTCATGGCCGATGCGCGCACCGCGGGCCGCCGTCGTGCTCTGGCAGGCCATCGCCCTGGCTGCCGTCCTCTCGGCCTTCAGCGCCGGCATCGCCATCGCCAGCCGGCTGTTCGTGCCGGGCCCCGACGGACGCCCGACGGCGACAATCACCAGCGAGATCGACGCCCTGGGCTGGCCACTGTGGCTGCTCTACGTCGTGGTATTCACGCTCACACTGCTGATCGGGGCGCGGCTGGCGGCCGCCGCGGTGCAGGTCGCGATCGCGACCCGACGCCGGCGAGCGCACCACCGCATGCTGGTCGACCTGCTGGGCCGCGCTCAGTCGAGCCACCTGCGCGTCCTCGACGTGGAGCAGCCGCTGGCCTACTGCCTGCCCGGCGTCCGCAGCCGGGTGGTGGTCAGCGAGGGAACCCTGACCACCCTGTCCGACAACGAGATTGCCGCCATCCTCACCCACGAACGTGCGCATCTGCGCGCCCGCCACGACCTGGTGCTCGAGATGTTCACCGCCGTGCACGCCGCCTTCCCGAGATTCGTCCGCAGTGCCAGCGCGCTGGACGCGGTGAAGCTGCTCATCGAGCTCCTCGCCGACGACGCGGCCGTCCGCGCCGCCGGGCCCACGCCCCTGGCCCGTGCCCTGGTCGCGTGCGCGGCCGGACCGGCGCCCTCGGGCGCGCTGGCCGCAGGCGGCCCGACCACCGTGCTGCGAGTGCGCCGCCTCGGCGGGCGGCCTAACAGCCTTGCGCTCGCGGTGGGGGCCTACAGTGCCGCCGCCGCGTTACTGGTCGTGCCGACCGTCGCGGTGGCGGTGCCGTGGCTCACCGAGTTGCAACGGCTGTTCGCCGTGTAGGCCTGGCTCCTGTCAAAGCTGCTGTGCCACAACAAAAAAACGAAAGGATGCCCGTATGAGCTCCTCTGAAACTCCGACCGTCGGCACCGCACAGATCGGAGTCACCGGCCTGGCCGTGATGGGGTCCAACATCGCACGAAACTTCGCCCGGCACGGCTATACCGTCGCGCTGCACAACAGGTCCATTGCCAAGACCGACGCGCTGCTGGCCGAACACGGGTCGGACGGCAACTTCGTCCGCAGCGAGACCATTCCAGAATTCCTTGCCGCCCTGGAGAAACCGCGCCGAGTGCTGATCATGGTCAAGGCCGGTGAGCCGACCGACGCTGTCATCAACGAACTCGCCGACGCGATGGAAGAAGGCGACATCATCATCGACGGCGGCAACGCGCTCTACACCGACACCATCCGCCGGGAGAAGGCGATCCGCGAGCGCGGGCTGCACTTCGTCGGCGCCGGCATCTCCGGCGGCGAGGAGGGTGCGCTGAACGGGCCGTCGATCATGCCGGGTGGACCGGCCGAATCGTACGAGTCACTCGGCCCCCTGCTGGAGGAGATCTCCGCGCACGTCGACGGGGTGCCGTGCTGCACCCACATCGGCCCGGACGGCGCAGGGCATTTCGTCAAGATGGTGCACAACGGCATCGAGTACTCCGACATGCAACTGATCGGCGAGGCGTATCAGCTGCTCCGTGACGGGCTGGGCCTGACCGCACCGCAGATCGCCGACGTGTTCACCGAATGGAACAAGGGCGATCTGGACAGCTTCCTGGTGGAGATCACCGCCGAGGTGCTTGCGCATCTCGACGCCAAGACCGGCAAGCCGCTCGTGGACGTGATCCGTGACGAGGCCGAGCAGAAGGGCACCGGCCGCTGGACGGTGAAGTCGGCACTGGACCTCGGGGTGCCGGTCACCGGTATCGCCGAGGCGGTGTTCGCCCGCGCGCTGTCGGGTTCGGTCGCGCAGCGCAAAGCCACGACCGGACTGGCGGCGGGCGACCTGGGTGAGACGCCGGCTGATCCCCCGAAATTCACCGAGGATGTCCGCCAGGCGCTGTACGCCTCGAAGATCGTCGCCTACGCGCAGGGTTTCAACCAGATTCAGGCCGGCAGCGCCGAATACGACTGGGGCATCACACCAGGTGACCTGGCCACCATCTGGCGCGGCGGGTGCATCATCAGAGCCAAGTTCCTCAACCGGATAAAGGAGGCCTACGACTCCGAACCCGACCTGGCCACGCTGATCGTCGCGCCATACTTCCGCAGCGCGATCGAATCCGCGATCGACAGCTGGCGCCGGGTGGTTTCGACGGCCACCCAGCTGGGCATTCCTGTGCCGGGCTTTTCGTCGGCGCTGTCCTACTACGACGCATTGCGCACCGAACGGCTGCCGGCCGCGCTGACGCAGGGCCTGCGGGACTTCTTCGGAGCGCACACCTACGGCCGGACCGATGCCGACCCGAGCCAGAAGTTCCACACGCTCTGGAGCGGGGACCGCACCGAAGTACCCGCTTAGGCTGGAGCTATGCAGTTTCTGGAAGGGCATCCACCGCCCTACGACCTGACCTACAACGAGGTGTTCATCGTTCCCGGGCGGTCGGACGTGGCGTCGCGGTTCGATGTCGACCTGTCCGCCTCCGACGGATCCGGCACCACCATCCCGGTTGTGGTGGCCAACATGACGGCGGTGGCGGGACGCCGGATGGCCGAGACGGTGGCGCGCCGGGGCGGCATTGTGGTTCTGCCGCAAGACCTTCCCATCACCGCGGTCACGCAGACGGTCGAGTTCGTCAAGAGCCGCGACCTGGTGGTGGACACGCCGGTGACGCTGAGTCCCGACGATTCGGTGTACGACGCGACCGCGCTGATCCACAAGCGCGCGCACGGGGCGGCGGTCGTCGTCTTCGAGGGTCGCCCGATCGGCTTGGCCACCGAGGCGTCCTGCGTCGGAGTGGACCGGTTTGCCCGGGTCCGCGACATCGCGGTGTCCGACTTCGTCACCGCGCCGGTGGGCACCGATCCGCGCAAGGTGTTCGACCTGCTCGAGCACGCGCCGAGCGACGTGGCGGTGATGACCGAACCGGATGGCACGCTGGCCGGCGTGCTCACCCGCAGGGGGGCGATCCGGGCCGGCATCTACACCCCGGCGGTCGACGCGGGGGGCCGGCTGCGGATCGCGGCGGCGGTGGGCATCAACGGTGACGTCGGCGCGAAGGCGCGGGCGCTGGCCCAGGCCGGCGTCGATCTGCTGGTGATCGACACCGCGCACGGCCACCAACTCAAGATGCTCGACGCCATCAAGACGGTGTCCTCACTCGACCTGGGCCTGCCGCTGGCGGCTGGCAACGTGGTGTCGGCGGAGGGCACCCGCGACCTGATCAGCGCCGGCGCGTCGATCGTCAAGGTCGGCGTCGGTCCCGGCGCCATGTGCACCACCCGGTTGATGACCGGCGTTGGCCGGCCACAGTTCTCGGCGGTGCTCGAATGTGCCGGGGCGGCAAGGCAACTCGGCGGGCATGTGTGGGCAGACGGCGGCGTGCGGCATCCCCGCGATGTGGCACTGGCGCTGGCGGCCGGTGCGTCCAACGTGATGATCGGCTCGTGGTTCGCCGGCACCTACGAGTCGCCCGGCGACCTGATGCGCGACCGTGAGGACCAGCCGTTCAAGGAGAGCTACGGCATGGCGTCCAAGCGCGCGGTGACGGCCCGCACCGCCGCCGACAGCGCGTTCGACAGAGCCCGCAAGGCGCTGTTCGAGGAGGGCATCTCGACGTCGCGGATGGGCCTTGACCCGTCCCGCGGCGGTGTGGAGGACCTGCTCGACCACATCACCTCCGGTGTTCGCAGCACGTGCACCTACGTCGGCGCCGCCAACATCGCCGAATTGCACGAGAAGGTGATCCTCGGGGTGCAGTCGTCGGCCGGATTCGCCGAGGGCCACCCCCTACCCACCGGCTGGTGAGCCCGCCCACCTGGCACGACGGGCTACCATAGGGCTTTCATCACGCGGACCAGCGAAAGGGAGCACGTGCCGCAGGCACCCGTTGAGGCCGCGGGCTTCCGGACCGAGCGGCCGTCTCATGAGCCGTCCGACGCCGAGCCCTCCCCTAGCCGGCCGGGCAAGCGGCCCGGCAATCTTCCGGCGAGACATCGATGAGCCTCGTCTACACCTTGCTCGCGTTGCTGAGCTTCCTCGTTCTCACCGTCGGCACCGCGGTGTTCGTGGCGGCCGAGTTTTCGTTGACTGCGCTGGAGCGCAGCACGGTCGACGCCAACGCCCGCACCGGCGGGCGCCGCGACAAGATGGTGCAGCGCGCGCACCGCACGCTGTCGTTCCAGCTTTCCGGCGCCCAGGTGGGAATCTCGGTCACGACCTTGATCACGGGCTACCTAGCCGAGCCGCTGATCGCGCGCCTACTGCAGCCGGCGTTTACCGCGATGTCGATGACCCGCGACGTCGCCGACGGGCTGGCGTTGGTGGTGGCGCTGCTGATCGCCACTTCGGTGTCCATGGTGTTCGGCGAGTTGGTGGCGCAGTACCTGGCGGTGGCACACCCGTTGCCGACGGCACGAGCGGTGGCAGGACCGCAGGTGCTGTTCTCGATGCTGTTCACACCGGTGATCCGGATGACGAACGGCACCGCGAACTGGATCCTGCGCAGGCTGGGCATCGAGCCGGCCGAGGAACTGCGATCGGCCCGTTCGCCTCAGGAGCTCGGCTCGCTCGTGCGTAACTCCGCCCGACGCGGATCCCTGGATCCGGTGACGGCGA
>JBEVHG010000079.1:0-5577 GCA_040511335.1 Mycobacterium sp.
GGGTGCGGTGAGACCGAATTGAGCGACAAGCAGATCGGCAGTGCCGTCGGTGGATCCGTCATCGGCGATGAGGATCTCGTCGGGTGGATCGTCCTGGTCGAGCAGGGCGGCCAGCGTCGCAGGCAGTGCGGTCGCCTCGTTGTGCGCGGCCACGATCACCGCCAGCGTGCTGCGCGCAGTGTCCTGCGGCGCGGCGCGGGCCGCGGTGATTCTTCGTATCTGCCAGCCGGTAAAGACTTGCAGCACCGCGTCATACACCAGGTACGCCAGGCCCACCGACCATGCGAAAACGCCGCCTTGGCCGAAGGCGAGCAGGAAGAGGGCAACCCACACGACGACCACGCCGGCGTGAATGAGCATGCTGACGACCGGCGTCGGCGGTGGTGCGAGCCGGGAGGAGGCGCGGGCGAACGCTGGCGCGAGAGGATCAGTCAATAGTTTGATGTTAGGCAAACGATGAGCGGGCAGGGCGGGTTCGAAAGTCCTGCCCACCTGCGGTTAGTCCTTTGGCGGGCCGTTCTCAAGCAAGGCGCGAAAGCCGTCCTCGTCGAGGATCGGAACCCCGAGCTCGACGGCCTTGTCGTACTTCGAACCGGGCGCATCGCCCGCCACGACGTAGGCGGTCTTCTTCGACACCGAGCCGGCCGCCTTGCCGCCGCGCGCGACGATGGCCTCCTTCGCGTCGTCGCGGGAGAACCCGGTCAGCGAGCCGGTCACGACGATCGACAACCCGTCGAGCGTGCGCTCGACGCTGGCGTCGCGTTGGTCGGCCATCCGCACCCCGGCCGCGTGCCACTTGTCGACGATCGCGCGGTGCCAGTCGACGGTGAACCACTCGGTCACCGCGGCAGCAATCGTCGGTCCTACGCCCTCGACCGCGGCCAGCTGCTCCTCGGACGCGGAGACGATCGCGTCCAGGCTGCCGAACTCGGTGGCCAGCGCGCGGGCGGCGGTCGGGCCGACATGCCGGATGGACAACGCCACCAGCACCCGCCACAGCGGTTGCGATTTGGCCTTCGCCAAATTGGCCAGCAGCCGCTTGCCGTTGGCCGACACGTCGCCGCCCTTAGTGGTGAACAGTTCGGTGCGCAGCAGGTCGTCCTCGGTGAGGGTGAACAGGTCCCCCTCGTCGGTGATGACGCCGGACTTCAACAGAGCGATACCGGCCTCATAACCCAGACCCTCGATATCGAGAGCGCCGCGGCTGGCAACATGGAACACCCGCTCCCGCAGCTGCGCCGGACAGCTGCGGGCATTGGGGCAGCGGATGTCGGCGTCACCCTCCTTGGCCGGCGCCAATGTGGTCCCGCACTCGGGACATGTTGTGGGCATGACGAATTCGCGTTCTGACCCGTCCCGAAGGTCGACGACCGGGCCCAGCACCTCGGGGATGACGTCACCGGCCTTGCGGATCACCACGGTGTCTCCGATCAGCACGCCCTTGCGCTTGACCTCCGAGGCGTTGTGCAGGGTGGCCAGCCCCACCGTCGAGCCCGCCACCTTTACCGGCTCCATGTAGGCGAACGGGGTGACCCGTCCGGTCCGGCCCACGTTGACGCGGATGTCGAGCAGCTTGGTGGTGGCCTCCTCGGGCGGGTATTTGTAGGCCACCGCCCAGCGCGGCGCCCGGGATGTCGAACCGAGCCTGCGCTGCAGCGCGACCTCGTCGACTTTGACCACCAGACCGTCGATTTCGTGCTCCACATCGTGGCGGTGCTCGCCCCAGTAGGCGATTCGCTCGGTGACCGCGTCCATGCCCCGCACCCGGGTGGTGTGCTCGGATACCGGCAGCCCCCACGCCTTCAGCGCCGTGTAGGCCTCGTGCAGCGTCTTCGGGCTGAATCCTTCGGCGTGGCCGAGGCCGTGGCAGATCATCCGCAGCTTGCGCCGCGCGGTGACCGCGGGATTCTTCTGCCGAAGCGAACCGGCCGCGCTGTTGCGGGGATTGGCGAACGGCGCCTTGCCCTCGGCGACCAGGCCGGCGTTGAGCTCCCCGAAGTCGGCGACCCGGAAGAACACCTCGCCGCGCACCTCCAACACCCGCGGCACCGGGAAGTCCTTCGCGTCGGCGAGTCGCTCCGGCACGTCGTCGATGGTGCGGGCGTTGAGCGTGACGTCCTCACCGGTGCGGCCGTCACCTCGGGTGGCCGCGCGCACCAGCCGCCCGTCGCGGTAGACCAGCGCCAGCGCGACACCGTCGATCTTCAGCTCGCACAGGTAGCGGGCGTCCTCCCCGATCTCGCCGCCGATGCGCGCCGTCCAGGCAGCGAGCTCATCGGGCGTAAAGACATTGTCCAGGCTCAGCATCCGCTCGAGATGCTCGGCCGAGGTGAATTCGGTGGCGAAACCCACGCCCCCGACCAGCTGGGTCGGCGAGTCGGGGGTGCGCAGTTCGGGGTGTTCTTCCTCCAACGCCGCCAGTTCGCGCAGCAGCTTGTCGAACTCGGCATCGGAGATGATCGGCGCATCCCGCACGTAGTAGCGGAACTGGTGTTCACGCACCTCGTCGGCGAGTTCTTGCCAGCGGCGACGCACGTCGGCGTCGGGGGCTTCGTCGGCCTGCTCCGCCAGCGCCGTCTTCGGATCCGGGATTGCCTTCGAGCTCACCCTCGCAGGCTAGCCGAGCACGCCGACACGGAAGCCCTTGACAATATGCAGGTAAATACCTGCATAATGGAGTGGTGGCGGGAGACTCGACGGACCGGGTCTTCAAGGCGCTGGCCGACCCCACCCGACGGCTGTTGTTGGACCGGCTCCGCGAGGACAACGGCCAGACCCTGGGGCAGCTGTGTGAGCACCTGGAGATGGCGCGCCAGTCGGTGACCCAGCACCTGTCGGTGTTGGAGTCGGCGAATCTGGTCAGCACGATCCGTCGCGGTCGGATGAAGCTGCACTATCTCAATCCTATTCCGCTACACGAGATTCAGGATCGCTGGATCCAGGCATTCGAATATCCGCGACTTCAGGCGCTGGGTGCGCTGAAGCACAAGGCCGAGGAGGCGACAATGGCAGACAAGCCGACATTTGTGTACGTGACCTACATCGAGAGCACCGCCGAAAAGGTGTGGGAGGCGCTGACCGATGCCGACCTCACCGCGAAGTACTGGGGTCATAGCAACGTCTCGGACTGGCGAGCGGGGTCGCGTTGGCGGCATGTGCGCACGGACGGCTCGGACGTCGCCGACGTGGTAGGGGATGTGATCGAGGCGGAGGCGCCGCATCGACTCGTGATCACCTTCGGCAGTCCCGAATCACCGCAGCAACCTTCCGTGGTCCGGTTCGACATCAAGCCGTACCAGGACATCGTGCAGCTCACGGTGACGCACGAAGGCCTCGCCGATCAAGACGAGTACGAGGCCGCATCGGCCGGATGGGCCGCGGTTCTGTCCAATCTCAAATCCCAGTTGGAAACCGGACACGTATTGCCGCAGGCGCCCTGGGAGATGCACGCCGATCTGCGTCCGAGCACATGACGCACTGAGCGCCGTTACCCTGGCGGCATGCCGCACCCGATCATGGTCCGCGACGACGACTTCGGGCTGGCGGAGCTGCGCAAGATCGCGCTGGGCTTTCCCGAGGCGTTCGAGAAGATCTCCTGGGGCCGGCCGGTGTTCTGTGCACCCAAGATCTTCGCCATGTACGACGGCAACGCCAAGGGTGACGAGCCCGGCGAGATGACAACGTTCCCCTTTTCGATGCTGGTGAAGGTCGACGAGAGCGACCAAAGGGCGCTCGAGCAAGACACTCGCTTCTTTTTCCCGGCCTACATGGGCCCGTCGGGCTGGCTCGGACTGGATTTCACTGCGGCGCAGGTGGATTGGGACGAGGTGCGAGAGCTCGCCGACGCATCATTCCGGATGATCGCGCCGCGCAAGCTGATCAAGCGGCTCGACGGCGTTTGACCCGCGCGTCACTCGGTGCGAGCCAGCACCTCGCGCACCAGTTCCAAGCTGGTGTCCGGATGCAGGAACGCGAACCGGCCGACGGTCTCGCCCTCCCCCGGGGTCGGCGGAATGCAGGCCACCTGGGCCTGGTGCAGGCGCTGGGCCCACGCGTCGTAATCCTCTGGCGTCCAGCCGATTCGGCGGAACAGCACCACGCCGAGGTCGGGTTCGCGGATCAGCTCCAGCTGCGGTGCCGCCTTGATCAGCTCCGCCGTCTGGATGGCGAGTGAAGCGGCGACCTCGATGGCCTGGCGGTACGCCTCCAGTCCGTACACCGCGAGCGAGAACCACAGCGGCAGGCCCCGTGCCCGCCGGGTCAGGTGGTAGGCGTAGTCGGACGGGTTCCACTCGCCGTCGGAGGTGTGGATGACGTCGAGGTACGACGCGTCCTGGGTGTGCGTGGCACGCGCCAGTTGAGGGTCGCGATACAGCAGCGCGCAGCAGTCGAACGGTGTGAACAACCACTTGTGCGGGTCGAGAATGAACGAGTCCGCCTGCTCGAGCCCGTCGTACTTCGGCCGCAGCGAGCGGGCGAAAATACCGGACCCGCCATATGCGCCGTCGACATGGAACCACCACCCGCGCTCCCGCGCGATCGCGCCGACGCCGGCCAGGTCGTCGATGATCCCGGCGTTCGTCGTCCCCGAGGTACACACCACGGCGGCGATGCCTGCCGTGCCGTCCGCCACGGCATCCCGGACGGTTTCGGCGGTGAGTCGGTGGTCCGAAGTGTCGACCACCAGCGCGTCCATCTCCAGCAATCGCAGCGTGTTCACGATCGACGAATGCGCATCCGACCCGACCACCACCCGTAGCCGGCCGGTGGCACCCCGCGCCTTGGCCGTCTCGCGGGCCACGGCGAGAGCCGAGAGGTTGCCGGCCGAGCCACCGGACACGAAGCACCCGCCGGTCGTCGCGGGAAGTCCGGCTTCGCGGGCGATCACGCGCAACACGCTGTTCTCGGCCGCGATCGCCCCCGATGCCTCCAGCCAAGAGATGCCCTGGATCGAGGCGCAGGACACCAGCATGTCGAACAGCAGGCTCGCCTTGGTCGGCGCCGCCGGGATGAAGCCGAGGAACCGCGGGCTGTCCGCCGAGATCACGCTGGGCGCAATCACCGACGTGTACACCCCGAGCACTTCGTCGGGCGGGCGCGGTGCCTCCCGGATCAACCCGTCGAGTCGGTCATATAGCTCGTCGGCGGGCAGCACACCCTTGTCCAGGGGTACCGGGTTCATCCGCAGCCGGTTCTCGGCGTACGCCAACACGCTGCGCACCATCTGCTCGGTGTTCTGGTCAACCTCGTGCACGGCACCTCTCCTCTATTCGACCGGCACCACCACTGGTGGCGTGTTGTACCCGGCGACGCGTACCCAGTTGGCGACCGTGCGGTCGGTGGGTACGACGCCGTGCATCTCGACGGTTTCGCCGGGAAAAACCGTCACGTAGTTGTCGCTGTACTCGATGGGCAGGATCTCGTCTCCGTTGGGCGAGCTCAGAATCTCGGCCCGCTCGAAGAACGCCACTCGCTGGGTGGGGTTCTGCAAGCGAATGGTGACACCGTTCTCCCCCGCCGCGTCGGTTCGTCGGGCACTTACCTGCAACGGGACCCGCGGCATCCAGTTCAGCGCCG
>JBEVHG010000080.1:0-5638 GCA_040511335.1 Mycobacterium sp.
TCGTGGCCGGAATCTCGCTGGCATCCTCGGTTGCGCCGACCACCGTCGCGATCCTGATGTTGTTGCCGTTGTCGGCCTTCGAGGCGACCACGGCCCTGCCCGGCGCCGCGGTCCAGCTCACCCGGTCACGGCTCGCGGCCCGCCGGCTGCTCGACCTCACCGAGCCCGGCGAAATTCACCGCCCGCGCCCGCCGGTGCCGGACGTCGAATTGGAGCCGGGCGACCGATTGGTGGTCACCGGCCCCAGCGGCTCGGGCAAGACCACGATGCTGATGGCGATGGCGGAAAAGCTCGGCGACAACCCGCAGCATGCGGCGTTTTTCGCCGAGGACGCGCACCTATTCGCCACCACCGTGCGGGACAACCTGCTGGTCGCCCGCGGCGACGCCACCGACGACGAGCTGTGCGCCGCGCTGCGGCGGGTGGGCCTGGACCGCTGGCTGGACACGCTGCCCGACGGCCTGTCCACGGTTCTGGTTGGTGGCGCGGCGGCAGTCTCGGCCGGCGAGCGCAGACGACTGCTGCTCGCGCGGGTGCTGATTTCTTCCGCGCCGATCGTGTTGCTCGACGAACCCACCGAGCATCTCGACGCCGCCGACGGCGAACGGATCCTGACCGAACTTCTCACCCCCGGAGGCTTTTTCCCGGCCGAGCGGACGGTCGTGATCGCCACTCACCACCTGGCGAACCCGCCGGCAGGTAACCTCACCATTCATGAGCGAACCGGACAAGCCTGAGACGCCGCCGGCCCAGCCCCCGCCGTATCCGCCGTATCCGCCGCCGCCATACCCGTACCCGTCCGGCCCGTATCCCGGCAGCTATCCGCCGCCACCCCCGCAGCCGTACGCCGGGTATGCCCCGCCACCGCGGGCGCCGCAGAACGGGCTGGGCATCGCGTCATTGGTGACCGCGATCATCGGGCTGCTGACTGTCGTCGGCGGCATCATTCTGGGCATCGTCGCGGTGATCCTGGGCTTCCTCGGCCGGGGCCGGGTCCAGCGCGGCGAGGCCGACAACGGCGGTGTCGCGACGGCGGGCATCATCCTGGGCTTCCTGGGCATCCTCGTGTCGCTTGTCGCAATCGCGATCGGCATCTGGGGATTCAACAAGGTCGGCGGTGGCGACTACATCGAGTGCATGCGGGAGGCCGGCACCGACCGGGCCAGCCAGCAGCAGTGCGAAGACCGCTTCCGCGATCAGCTGGAGAACGAGTTCAGCATCACGATCTCGCCGACGCCCTAGCGTCCGGGGAAGTGCTTGACGATCCCCTCCTGCACGACGGTGGCCAGCAGCTGGCCGGATCTGTCGAAGAAATGGCCGGTACCCAGGCCGCGCGACTCCGCGGCCACCGGCGAGGACGTCGAGTACAGCACCCACTCGTCGAACCGGACCGGGCGGTGGAACCAGACCGAGTGATTCATGGTCACGGCGAAGATCCGGTCGAAGCCCCACGACAGCCCGTGGGTGGTGATGATCGAGTCGAGCACGGTGGTGTCCGACGAGTACACCAGCGCCGCGGCATGCAGCACCGGGTCGTCGGGCATGGGGCCCTCGGTCTTGAGCCACACCCGGTTGTGGTCGAGCCGCTCCCCCTTGTCGCGCATCACCCAGGCCGGATCGTTGGTGTAGCGCCATTCGATGGGCCGCAGCGCGCTGACGAACTGCGGCACCGTCTGCTCGTAGCCACGCAGTAGTTCGCCGATTTTCGGCAGGGTGAGCGGATCGGGCACGTCGGGCGGTTCGATGCCGTGCTCGAGGCCGCGCCCGCCGTTCATATAGGAGAGCATCGCCGTGGTCAGAAGCTCGCCGTCCTGCATCACGTCGACACGCCGGTTGGCGAAGCGCCGCTCGTCACGCAGCCGAACCACGTGGAATTCGAGATCCTTCTCCGGGTGGCCGCCGGCGATGAAATGCGCCGACAGCGCGCTGGGCGGGATGGCGTGGGCCAGCGTGCGGCTGGCGGCCACGAACGACTGCGCCATCATCTGACCGCCGAAGGTGCGCGGCGGGTTCCTGCTCGGATGCGAGCCGACGAAGATGTCGTCGTCGATCCGGCTGAGGTCGAGGATCGCCAGCAGCTCCTCAAAGTCGCGAGCCGGCACTGGTGTTCCCCCTAGACGTCGTCCTCCCCGATCCGGTGCACGTGGATCAGGTTGGTCGAGCCTACTGTGCCGGGTGGAGCGCCAGCGACGATGACCACCAGGTCACCCCGCCGGTAGCGGCCGAGGTCGAGCAGCGACTTGTCGACCTGGCGGATCATGCCGTCGGTGGTCTCGATATGCGGCACGATGAACGTCTCGGTGCCCCAGGTCAGGGCCAGCTGGCTGCGCACCTCGGGCAGAGCGGTGAACGCCAGCACCGGCAGCGGCGTGTGCAGGCGCGCCAGCCGGCGCACGGTGTCACCGGATTGGGTGAACGCGACCAGCGCCTTGGCGTCCAGCCGTTCGCCGATATCGCGGGCGGCGTAGGAGATCACGCCGCGCTTCGTTCGCGGTACGTGGGCCAGCGGCGGCACGGCCGTCGAGTTCTCCTCGACGGCGCAGACAATGCGCGCCATGGTCTTCACGACTTCCAGCGGGTACTTGCCCACTGACGTCTCGCCGGACAGCATGACCGCGTCTGCGCCGTCGAGCACCGCGTTGGCGACGTCGGACGCCTCGGCACGCGTGGGCCGGGAGTTCTCGATCATCGACTCCAGCATCTGGGTGGCGACGATGACGGGTTTGGCGTTCTCCCTTGCCATTTGGATGGCGCGCTTCTGCACCAGCGGCACTTCTTCCAGCGGCAGCTCCACGCCGAGGTCACCGCGCGCGACCATGATCGCATCGAACGCCAGCACGATCGCTTCCAGGTTGTCGATCGCCTCGGGCTTCTCCAGCTTGGCGATGACGGGCACGCGCCGGCCGACGCGGTCCATCACCTCGTGGACCAGCTCGATGTCGGCGGGTGAGCGCACGAACGACAGCGCGACCAGATCGACACCGAGCCGCAGCGCGAATTCGAGGTCGTCGATGTCCTTCTCCGACAGCGCGGGGGCCGTGACGTTCATGCCGGGCAGCGACATACCTTTGTTATTGCTGACCGGCCCACCATCGGTGACCGTGCAGACGACGTCCTTGCCGTCGATCTTCTCGACGACCAGACCGACGTTGCCGTCGTCGACCAGTACCCGGTCTCCGGGCGTGGCATCCTCGGCCAGCCGCTTGTAGGTGGTCGACACTCGATCGGGGGTGCCCTCGCAGTCGTCCACCGTGATCCGCACGGTTTCTCCGGTGGCCCAGAACGTCGGACCGGCGGCGAAACGGCCGAGCCGGATCTTGGGGCCTTGCAGGTCGGCGAGGATGCCGACCGCGCGTCCGGTGACATCGGAGGCTGCGCGCACACGCTTGTAGTTGGCTTCGTGGTCGGTGTAGTCGCCGTGGCTGAAGTTGAGCCGCGCGACATCCATCCCGGCCTCGACCAATGCCCTGACGGTCTCGTCTGTTGCGGTGGCCGGGCCCAGAGTGCAGACGATCTTTCCGCGTCTATTCACGACTTCTGAGCATAGTACGTAATCGATTCAGACGACGGCCAGCGGCAGCGCGCTGGGCTTGACGGGTTCGGGCAGATCGGACTCCCCCATCAGATAGGTGTCGACGGCGTACGCCGCGCTACGACCCTCGGCGATGGCCCACACGATGAGTGACGCACCACGATGGGCGTCACCGCAGACAAACACGCCTGGCGCGTCGGTCTGCCAGTCGGATCCGCATCCCAACGCCCCGCGGCGGTTGAGTCTCAAGTCGAGCCCCTCCAGCAGCGCCATGTGCTCGACTCCCTCGAACCCGATCGCCAACAGCGCCAGGTCGCACGGAATTTCCAGCGAGTCCCCCACCGGCGTGATCCGGCGACGGCCGTCGGCGTCACGGACGACCTGGACCTCGGCGATCTCCATCGCCCGCAGCTGACCGTGCTCGTCGCCGCGGAACTGCTGCACGGCGACCTCGTAGTGACGGGCGCCGCCCTCGGCGTGCGCGGGCGACAGGCGGGTGTGCAGCACCAGCGGCCACATCGGCCACGGCGATCGGGACTCGTCGCGCACCTCGGGCGGCTCGGGGTTGTAGTCCAGCTGGGTAACCGATTTGGCACCCTGGCGGTGCGCGGTGCCCAGGCAGTCCGCGCCGGTGTCGCCGCCGCCGATGATCACCACATGCTTGCCATTCGCCGAGATCGGTGACGGGCCGTCGCCTTCGCATTCCTTGTTGGCCGGCACCAGGTGCTCCATCGCCAGGTGTACACCATTGAGATGGCGTCCTTCCACATTGGTGTCGCGGGCTCTCAGCGCACCCACGGCAACCACCACCGCGTCATGCTGGGCGCGTAGCTGTTCGACGGTGAGTTGCACCCCGACCTCGCATTCGGTGACGAAACGCGTCCCCTCGGCGCGCATTTGGTTCAGTCGCTGATTGAGGGTGGCCTTCTCCAGTTTGTATGCGGGGATGCCGTATCGCATCAACCCGCCGAGCCGGTCGTCGCGCTCGTACACGGTGACATCGTGGCCCGCGCGGGTGAGCTGTTGCGCCGCGGCCAATCCCGCTGGGCCGGAGCCGACCACCGCGACTCTCTTGCCGGTCGAGATGGCCGCGGGCTGCGGCTCGACGATGCCGTGCATCCAGGCGCGGTCGGCAATCGTCTGCTCGATCCGCTTGATCGTGACGCTGCCACCGGTCTGCTCTTCGCCAATGGACAGCACGCAGGCGGCCTCGCACGGCGCGGGGCACAGTCGACCGGTGAATTCGGGGAAGTTGTTGGTCGCGTGCAGTCGATCGCTGGCGGCATCCCACCGTCCGCGCCGCACCAGGTCATTCCACTCGGGGATGAGATTGCCGAGCGGGCATCCCGCGGTCTCGGAGTGGCAGAACGGGATTCCGCAGTCCATGCAGCGGCGGGCCTGCTGGGAGACCTCGCCGGCGCGTTCGTGCGGATCCTGGCGTTCGTACACCTCGTGCCAATCGCCCACGCGTTCGTCGACCGGCCGTTTGGCCGCCTCGACCTTGGGCACCTCGAGGAACCCGTGTGGATCAGCCACGACTGGCCTCCATGATTGCGGTGTCGACGTCGCGACCTTCGGCCTTGGCCATCCGGGTGGCCTGCAGGACGCGCTGGTAGTCGGTCGGCATGATCTTGGTGAATTGCGCGCTGCGCCTTGGCCAGTCGGAGAGCACCGAGGTGGCCACCGTGCTTCCGGTGTACTGGGCGTGCCTGGCCACTACGTCTCTCAGCCACGCCAGGTCCTCGGGTTCGAGGCGCTGCAACTCCACCATCTCGGTGTTGACGTTCGCGGGGTCCAGTCCCAGCACGAACGCGATACCGCCCGACATCCCGGCAGCCAGATTGCGGCCGGTCTTGCCGAGGACCACCACGCGGCCGCCGGTCATGTATTCGCAAGCATGGTCGCCGACGCCCTCGGTGACGGCCAGTGCGCCGGAATTGCGGGCGCAGAAGCGTTCCCCGACCCGGCCGCGCAGATACACCTCGCCGGACGTGGCGCCGTACATCAAGGTGTTGCCGGCGATGACGTTGTCTTCGGGCAGGAACAGCACGTCGTCGGGTGGTCGGACCACGATGCGACCGCCCGAAAGGCCCTTGCCCACATAGT
>JBEVHG010000081.1:0-9194 GCA_040511335.1 Mycobacterium sp.
TCGGCCGACGTCGCCGCGGTGACCCGGATGACGGGCGCGATGGTGTCGCGCGGTCCCGACTCCGACGGTGTCTTCGCACACGGGCCCATCGCGCTCGGGCACCGGCGGCTGTCGATCATCGACCTGTCCGCCCGCGGCGCTCAGCCGATGGTCGACAGTGACCTCGGGCTGACCCTGGTCTTCAACGGCTGCATCTACAACTACAAGGACCTTCGCGCGGAACTGGAAGACGTTGGCTACCAGTTCTTTTCGACGGCGGACAGCGAGGTGGTGATCAAGGCTTTCCACCGCTGGGGGACCGGCTGCGTGGACCGTTTCAAGGGCATGTTCGCCTTCGCGATCGCCGACCGGGAAACCGGGGCCGTGACGCTTGCACGCGACCGGCTCGGGATCAAACCGCTCTATCTGGCCGAAACACCCGCACGACTGCGGTTCGCCTCGACCGTGCGCGCCCTGCTCGACGCCGGTGACGTCGATACCGAACTCGACTCCTACGCGCTGCACCACTACATGAGTTTTCACTCGGTGGTGCCCGCGCCGCGCACCATCTACCGCGGCGTGCGAAAGCTTCCGCCGGCGACGGTGCGGGTGATCCAACCCGATGGCTCACACACCGACACCGTCTACTGGACACCGCTCTTCGAACGCGACCCGTTGCGCGCTTCGTGGTCGGTGCGCGACTGGCAGGACGCGCTGATGGACGCCCTGCGCACCGCAGTCGCGCGACGCATGGTCGCCGACGTGCCGGTGGGAGTGCTGCTGTCCGGGGGCATCGACTCGTCGATCGTGGTGGCACTGTTGGCGGAGCAGGGCCAGCATGGACTGGCCACTTTCTCCATCGGCTTCGACTCGGTGGGCGATGAGTCCGGCGACGAATACTTCTACTCCGATCTGGTTGCCAAGGCCTTCGACACCGACCACCACCGCATCCACATCGACAGCTCGCGGCTGCTGCCGGCGGTGCCGAAAACCATTGCGGCGATGAGCGAACCGATGGTCAGCCACGACTGCGTGGCCTTCTATCTGCTCTCCGAGGAAGTCAGCAAGTCGGTCAAGGTGGTGCAGTCCGGCCAGGGCGCCGACGAGATCCTGGCCGGCTACGACTGGTACCCGCCGCTGGCCAACGTGGCCCGGGAGCAGACCACAGAGGCCTACGCCAAGGTGTTCTTCGACCGCGACCACGCCGACGTGCTGAAGATCTTCGCCCCCGAGTATGGGATCGCCGCCGAAGACCCGAGCCGTCGGTTCGTCATGGAGCACCACTCGGCGCCGGGCGCGGAGACGGCCGTCGACGCCGCGCTGCGGCTGGACACGCAGGTCATGCTGGTCGACGACCCGGTCAAACGCGTCGACACCATGACGATGGCCTGGGGTCTGGAGGCCCGGGTGCCGTTCCTTGACCACGATTTCGTCGAAATCGCCGCGACCTGCCCGTCGGAGCTGAAGCTGGCGTCTGGCGGCAAGGGCGTGCTCAAGGATGCATCACGGGCATTGCTGCCCTCGGAGGTGATCGACCGGACGAAGGGCTACTTCCCGGTGCCCGGGATTCGTCACTTGCACGGCGAGGTGCTCGACATGGTGCGTGACGCGCTGACCAATGACGCCGCACGCGCTCGCGGCCTGTACCGTCCGGAGACGGTCGAGGCGCTGCTGGCCGCACCGAACGACACGCGCACCACACTGGGGTCCAACGCGTTGTGGCAGCTCGCTGTCCTGGAGATGTGGTTGCAGAGTATGGAGGGCTAGCTGATGCGACAGCAGGTGCGCGCAATCTACGGCGCGTCGCTGTCTCCGGATGCGACCGCGGTCGCACACATCGTCGACGACGGCGGATACCCGCGAGCGGTTCAGCGGTTCCTGCGCGGCTGGCGGGCCAGCTCCTCGCGCGATGTCGTGCTGCCTGTCGAGGGCCCAGTCACGAAGGTCATCCACTCCGCCGACGGCCATTGGCTGGCATGCCAGGTCGCGCCCGACGGCGGCACCCGCAGCCAGATCTGGGTGGTGACAACCGATCCAGACGATCGCGATGCGCATCGTATCGACACATGGGACGCCCCGGAAGGTACCGCCGAACTCATCGGCTGGGACGGCACCCGGGTGGCGGCGATCCTGACCGGCGAGGATGGCGTCGGTAGCTCGTGCCTGATCAACCCGGCCGACGGCAACACCGTTGTGCTGGACCGCCGCTCGGGTGGCCGGTTGGTCGACGCCTGGGCCGGGGCGTCGCTGGTGAGGGTCGGACCGCGCGGCTACCGCGACCTGATCATGCTGCGCGGGCTCACCGAGATCGCCTTGCTGCCATCGGATCCCGGCTCGACCACCGATGTCGGTGTCATCCTCGACGACCACAATCCGCGTCGGCTGCGGTGCGGCCCGGACGGTGAGGTCACCCGGCTGTACCATCCGGCAAAAACCTACGGGCTCAACAGCACCCGCGGTTACGTGCGGGCACTGATCCGCAGCGACAACGGCGGTGAGTACGCCCGTCTGCTCGAGGTGACCACCACCGAGGACGGGGTGTCCTATCAGGTGGCCGCCGAGCGGCCGGGATACAACCTCGACGAGTTCGTCGTCAGTGACGACCTATCCACCGTGGCGTTGTTGTGGAATATCAACGGCCGCAGCGAGTTGCAGCTCCTCGAGTACGCCGACAAGACCTTGAGCGAGCCGATCCCGTTGCCGGGCCCGGTGGCCAGCGAGCTCAGCATCAGTGCCGGCGGGTCAATGGTGGCGATGACGATGGAGGGTCCGTCGACGCCGCCGACTGTGGAGCTCGTCGACCCGCGGTCGAGGGAGTGGGAGCGCATCGACCGCGAACCGAGCCGTGGGCCGGTCGCCGCGGCTCCGTCGTTGGAAGCCATCACCGCGCGCGACGGCTTGGAATTCACCGCCTGGCTGTACCGCACACCGGTGGGTGTCGAGCAAATCGGGGCGATGATCTTCCTGCACGGAGGTCCGGAAGGCCAGTCCAGGCCCGGTTACAACGAGTTCTTCCCCCCGCTGCTTGATGCCGGTATCACAGTCTTGACCCCGAATATCCGCGGCTCCGGCGGGTTTGGCCGCAGCTTCATGCATGCCGACGACAAGGAGCAGCGGTTCGCAGCCATCGACGATGTCGCCGACTGCGCGCGCTTCCTGGCCGACCGCGGCCGCGCACGCGAAGACCGCATCGCCTGCTGCGGCTGGTCCTACGGCGGCTACCTGACTCAGGCGGCGTTGACTTTTCACCCGGAGCTGTTCGCCGCCGGCATCAGCATCTGCGGGATGAGCGACCTCGCCACGTTCTACCGCAACACCGAGCCGTGGATCGCCGCGGCCGCCTATCCCAAATACGGTCACCCGATCAACGACCGCGAACTGCTCGACCGGTTGTCGCCCTTGCTTCGCGTCGAGGCGCTCATCGCTCCGCTACTGTTGGTTCACGGCGCCAACGACACCAACGTGCCGCCCAGCGAATCGCAGCAAATGTTTGACGCGTTGCGCAGGCTCGGCCGCACCGTCGAATGCCTGATGTTCGACGACGACGGACACCAGATCGTCAAGCGCGAGAACCGCGAAGCTCTGGTGCTGGCCATCAAGGGCTGGCTCACTACCGTGTTCGCGCAGATACCAATTCGGTAACCAAGCCCGGTAGCTGACCGAATGTTTGGGAAAATTGCCCCTAGGGTAAACATTCCTGCGCCGATGTGGTGCAGCAACACGGATGGAGGCCCAGCATGCGCGGAATTCTCGGCGTGATTGTGTTGGTTTGGTTACTGATCGGGGCGTTCGCGGCCTACCAGCGCGACTACTTCCGGAGTAGTGAAACCAGCTGCGCCACAGCGGGTACCATTGCGCTGACGGTGCTCGTCGGCCCGCTGAACTACGCGGGTGTCAATCCCAAGGTAACCGATTGCAACGTGCCTGAGCCCAGCCAGTAGCCAACTGGCAGTGAACAATTCACAGAAAGTGGAGTAGCCGTGATCGTCGTTGGAGCCATTCTGCTCATCCTTGGGGTGATATTCGGCATTTCCATCCTGACCTATATCGGTGTGGTGCTGCTGGTCATCGGGGCCGTCTTCTGGGTTCTGGGATCGGTCGGCCGGCCCGTTGGCGGCAGGCGTCGCTGGTACTAACGCCTAGTGGTCCCGGCGCGTCGAGGAGAGCGCGGCGAGCGTCATCGCCCGCAGGATGGCGCGTGACCCGGCGTCGGCCGCCTTCGCGGGACCGGGCTTGACGCTGTGCGGCGTCGAGTTCAGCAAGCCGAAGGCGGCGTGTGCCATCAGTCGGGCGTCCGGGTCGGTGAGTTCTTCGTCCACCTGGCGCAGCACGTCCACCCAGATTTCGACGTACTGGCGTTGCGATCTGCGGACCTGCCGCTTGGCGGGCGCAGGCAGATGGCCGAGATCACGGTCCTGGATGCGGATCAGGTCCGATTCCCCGAGAGCGAAGTCCAGGTGGAAGTCGATGAGCCCGTCAAGCGCTGCCGCCGGGTCGGCTGCCCGTGACACGACGTCGGTGGCCCCGGTCAGTAGCCGGGTGCTGATGCCGACCAGCAACTCGACCAGCAGAGCCTCTTTGTTCGGGAAATGCCGATAGATCGCGGGCCCACTGACCCCCGCGGCGGCGCCGATATCCTCCAGTCGCACGGCCAGAAAGCCGCGCTCGGCGACCAGCCTTTCGGCTGCCGCGATGAGTTGGCTGCGGCGGTCCGATTTGGCCCTGCTGCGCCGTGTGGTGGTGGCCGGCGTGGACATCGCGACCCCCTGGTAGCCGCTGGTGGACATTTCGGTTAATCGTGACTAACATACCAGAGTTAGTCGCCATTAACTCTACTCGGACGGATAATAAGGGATGGCATCGCCGGGGACCTATTGTCACGAACACCTCGCGTTGGTGGAGCAGTTGCGCGTGAAGCTGGCCACGGCCGCGCTGGGCGGTCCCGAGCGGGCGCGTGAGCGCCATGTCAGCCGGGGCAAGCTGCTGCCGCGCGACCGGGTGGACGGGCTGCTGGACCCGGGCAGCCCGTTTCTGGAGTTGGCGCCGCTAGCCGCCGACGGGATGTATGACGACGAGTGCCCCGGCTCGGGTTTGATCGCCGGAATCGGCCGGGTGTCGGGCCGCGAATGCATGATCGTGGCCAACGACGCGACCGTCAAAGGTGGTACCTACTACCCGATCACGGTCAAGAAACACCTGCGCGCCCAGGAGATCGCCGGTCAGAACCGGCTGCCGTGCATCTACCTGGTGGACTCCGGTGGTGCGTTTCTACCGCGGCAGGACGAGGTGTTCCCGGATCGTGAGCACTTCGGCAGGATCTTCTACAACCAGGCCAATCTCAGCGCCGACGGCATACCGCAGATCGCGGCCGTGCTCGGCTCGTGTACCGCGGGCGGGGCGTATGTGCCGGCCATGAGCGACGAGGCGGTGATCGTGCGCAACCAGGGCACCATCTTCCTCGGCGGCCCACCGCTGGTGAAGGCCGCGACCGGCGAAGTGGTGACCGCGGAGGATCTCGGCGGCGGCGACCTGCACTCCAAAATTTCCGGCGTCACCGACCATTTGGCCCACGACGACCGCGACGCGCTGCGGATCGTGCGCCGCATCGTCGCCACCCTGGGACCGCGCTCGCAGCCGCCGTGGGAGGTGACCCCGACCGTCGCCGCGGTGGCGGATCAGACCGAGCTGTACGACGTGGTCCCGGTCGATCCGCGGGTGCCGTACGACGTGCATGAAGTCATCACCCGCATCGTCGACGGCGGCGAATTCGCGGAGTTCAAGGCCGATTACGGATCCACCCTGGTGACCGGCTTCGCCCGCATCCACGGCCACCCGGTGGGGATTATCGCCAACAACGGTGTGCTGTTTTCCGAATCCGCTTTGAAGGGCGCCCATTTCATCGAGCTGTGCGACAAGCGCACGACGCCGCTGCTGTTCCTGCAGAACATCTCGGGCTTCATGGTGGGTCGTGACTACGAGGCCGGCGGCATCGCCAAACATGGCGCCAAAATGGTGACCGCGGTCGCCTGCGCCCGGGTGCCGAAGCTGACGGTGGTCATCGGCGGTTCCTACGGCGCCGGCAATTACTCGATGTGCGGGCGGGCGTATTCGCCGCGGTTCCTGTGGATGTGGCCCAACGCCCGCATTTCGGTAATGGGCGGCGAGCAGGCCGCCTCGGTGCTGGCCACCGTCCGCGCCGAGATGACTCCGGAGGAGGAGGAAGAATTCAAGGCGCCGATCCGCGAGCAGTACGAACACCAGGGCAATCCGTACTACTCGACAGCGCGGCTGTGGGACGACGGCGTGATCGATCCGGCCGACACCAGAACGGTTCTCGGGCTGGCGCTTTCGGTGGTCGGTCAGGCACCACTGGAGCCGGTCTCCTACGGCGTGTTCCGGATGTGACCGCGAATGACCTCACCGAGCTTTAACACCGTTCTGATTGCCAACCGCGGCGAGATCGCCGTGCGCGTCATCCGCACGCTGCGTGCGATGGATATCCGCTCGGTCGCGGTGTTCAGCGACGCCGACGCGGGCGCCCGCCACGTCGCCGAGGCCGACGTCGCGGCGGCCATCGGGCCGGGGCCCGCACGACAGAGCTACCTCGACATCGACGCCGTCGTCGCAGCGGCCCGGCGCACCGGCGCGCAGGCGGTGCATCCCGGCTACGGGTTCCTTTCGGAGAACGGCGAATTCGCTGCCGCGCTGCATTCCGCCGGAATCGTGTTCATCGGACCCCCGGTCGCGGCGCTGCGCACCATGGGCGACAAGATCGCGGCGAAGGCCGCGGTGTCGGCGTTCGGCGTGCCCGTCGTGCCGGGCGTTTCGCGGCCGGGACTGACCGACGCCGACCTGATCGCGGGGGCGGACGATGTCGGCTACCCGGTCCTGGTCAAGCCGTCGGCCGGTGGTGGCGGTAAGGGCATGCGCGTCGTGCACAAGCCCTCGGACCTGCGCGCCGCGCTGGTCAGTGCGCGCCGGGAGGCGGCTGCCGCGTTCGGCGACGACACTCTGTTCCTCGAGCGATATGTGTTGAGCCCCCGCCACATCGAGGTGCAGGTGCTGGCAGACGGGTACGGCAATGTGATCCACCTTGGTGAGCGCGAATGCAGCCTGCAGCGGCGCCACCAGAAGGTCATCGAAGAGGCGCCCTCACCCCTGCTCGATGCCGCCACTCGGGCCCGAATCGGCGTCGCCGCATGCGATACCGCCCGCAGCGTGGAGTACGTCGGCGCCGGCACCGTCGAGTTCATCGTCTCCGCCGACCGCCCCGACGAGTTCTTCTTCATGGAGATGAACACCCGGCTGCAGGTCGAACACCCCGTCACCGAGATGGTCACCGGCGTCGACCTGGTGGAACTGCAGGTGCGCATCGCCGCCGGCGAGAAGCTGCCGCTCGCGCAGGACGACGTCACCATGGTTGGGCACGCCGTCGAGGCCCGCATCTACGCGGAGGATCCCGGGCGTGGCTTTCTGCCTACCGGGGGGACGGTGCTCGATGTCGTGGAAGCCGGGGGCACCGGCGTCAGGACCGACTCCGGCCTGGCGCCCGGCACCGTCATCGGCAGTGAGTACGACCCGATGCTGGCCAAGGTCATCGCCCACGCCGGCGACCGATCGGCGGCGCTGCGGGCGCTCGACCGCGCGCTGGCCGACACCGCCGTGCTCGGGGTCACCACCAACATCGAGTTCCTGCGCTTCCTGCTGGTCGATTCCGACGTCGTCGCAGGGCGGTTGGACACCGGCCTGCTGGACCGCCGCATCGGCGACTTCACGCCCGCGCAGCCCGGCGATGACGAGCTGATCGCCGCCGCGGCCTACAAGTGGCTGCGCAGCTGGCCCGCAACCGGCGCCGACCTGTGGGCGGTGCCGTCGGGGTGGCGGCTGGGGCAGCGGGCGCCGACAACCATCCGACTGCATGACGGCGAGCGCACCGACCATGTCTACCTCACCGGCACACCGGATGCCGCGTCAGCGATGGTGGAAGGCGGTGAATCCCACTCGCTTACAGCCACTCTCGACGGCCGCCACCTGGTGGTGACGTTGGACGGGTTGCGTACCGAGTACACCGTCGCGGCGAGCGACGGCCAGATCTGGTTGGCCCGCAGCGGCCGCACCGCCGTCGTCGATGAGCTACGGGAGGCACCGGTCCGTCCCGACGATGAACACAGTGGTGACGCCGAACTCACCAGCCCGATGCCGGGTTCGGTTGTCGCCGTTGGCGTTGTCGACGGCGCGCAGGTGGAGGGCGGCACCGTTGTCGTCACCGTCGAGGCGATGAAGATGGAACATGCGCTCACCGCGCCGGTCGGCGGCGTGGTCGAACTACTCGTCGCCGTCGGCGACCAGGTCAAGGTGGGCCAGCCGCTGGCTAAGGTCACCGCCACGAAGCAAGTACAGAAAGCAGAACAGCCATGACCGATTTTCTGGCCACCGGGATGCTGCCCGATCACTACGAACAGCTCGCAAAGACCGTGCGTGACTTCGCGCACAGCGTGGTGGCACCGGTGGCGGCCAAGCACGATGCCGAGCACTCCTTCCCGTACGAGGTGGTGTCCGGAATGGCCGACATGGGACTGTTCGGCCTGCCCTTCCCGGAGGAGTACGGCGGCATGGGCGGCGACTACTTCGCGCTGTGCCTGGCCCTGGAGGAACTCGGCAAGGTCGACCAGAGCGTGGCCATCACGCTGGAGGCCGGGGTCTCGTTGGGCGCGATGCCCGTGTACCGGTTCGGCAACGACGCGCAGAAGCAGGAGTGGCTGCCGCTGCTCACCAGCGGAAAAGCGTTGGGCGCGTTCGGTCTCACCGAGCCCGGTGGTGGCAGCGACGCTGGAGCCACCAAGACCACAGCCAAGCTGGACGACGGGCACTGGGTGATCAACGGCAATAAGCAGTTCATCACCAACTCCGGAACCGACATCACCAAGCTGGTCACGGTGACCGCGGTGACCGGCAATGTCGATGGTCGTAAACAGATTTCGTCAATACTGGTGCCGGTGCCCACCGAAGGCTTCACCGCCGGGCCTGCCTACGACAAGGTCGGCTGGAACGCGTCGGACACCCATCCGCTGACATTCGAAGACGTGCGGGTACCGCAGGAGAACCTGCTCGGCGAACAGGGGCGCGGCTACGCCAACTTCCTGAGGATCCTCGATGAGGGCCGCATCGCCATCGCGGCGTTGTCGGTCGGCGTGGCTCAGGGCTGCGTCGACGAG
>JBEVHG010000082.1:0-10776 GCA_040511335.1 Mycobacterium sp.
TGACTAGTTCCTTGGCGCATCCAACCGGCGCGCATACCTCGCGTGGACCAATTCGTCGGGCCCGTGAAATGCCCGGATCCCACCGCGAACGAGTCCCATGACCTGCGAAGACGCGGCATCATCAGGCTACGGCAATTCATACGCAGTTGAAATTTTCCAGCAAACTTTTAACATGGATACACATACCTCGGCCCGCCCGAGGGGGTCAAGTGCCCTCAGCGCCATCTCGACGCCAGGCGCGAAACGCCGGCAATGCGGCTGGCCACCAGTGATCCCTTCGACCCGAGCTGGCTCCACCGCCCGGTGGGGCTGATGGCCGGGATCGGCGCCCCGCGACTGTGAGTTCCGTGGGTTTTGCGCCACCGGCTACCGCTGTGAATTTCAGATTCGGGGTGGATCTGGCAATGCCTAAGGATTGCCGGGCCTCAAGGCACGCGGGGCCTATCCCTGCCGAAGCAATCCCTGACGGGGCCGACAGCGATAGCCTGGCTGCTATGCCACGATCATTCGACTTCTCGGTCGAATCCCCGGTCAGCGTCGAACAAATCCATTCGGCGTTCTCCGAGGAGGATTACTGGCTGGCGCGGCTGGCGCCCTTGGGCGACATCGGCACGCTGGACTCGTTGATCATCGGCACCGATGGCTCTGTGCATGTGGTCACCATCCATGACCTGCGCCACGATTGGCTGCCCGGGCTGTTCGCGAAGCTCTATCCCCGTGATCTGGAAGTCGTGCAAAACGAGACGTGGAGCCTGATCGGCGGCGGCCTGCTGCGCGGGGAGGTCAGCACCGCGGCGCGCGGAGCGCCGGGATCCGGGCTCAGCACGGTGTTGCTGGCACCGGTGCAGAACGCCTCGCGCCTGAAGTGCACCGCGACCGTCGAGTTGAAAGTCCCGTTGGTCGGCGGCAAGATCGAGAGCTACATGGGTCGCCAGATGGTCGAAGAGACTCCTTTAATGCTGCGCTTCATCGCGAAGTGGATCACGGAGCATGCCTGACGCCGGTTGTGTTGCGGTGTGGCACACCCCAGGCGTGGGCGATGTGGTGAGCAGATCATCAGCCTCGATGCTGCCGAGCACCGCATCGAACTCGCGATGCGTATGTCCTGATCACCACACCGTCAGTTGTGGTGGGCACCGCCGACGCTGTCGTAACGCTACGGGATCGCCGGGTTAACCTCGCGATCAGATCGAGCAAAACCATTGGCGCACAAGCGAAAATAAGCAGCGTTGGGCACCGCTTGTATCTGCCAGATGGTCGTCCATTGGTCGCGAGTTCGAGCTCCGCCCGCTCCATCTCGGACGTGTATGACGTCGGTCGATGCTTGATGTTACGGCGTCGGGCCGTCCGTCATGCAGCGTTCACACAGCAGACATCCAGTCACAACACGCGACGCAGTGCGGTTGCACCTCGCGCAGGTCGTACACGGGCGGTAGCCACCATTGTGAGGTGGTGCCGGCTCACCTGGATTTCCCTGCAGCGCAGACGAATTCGGTTCGATGGCCATCACGGGGTAGCGGAAGTTCGATCGTTCCCAGAATACGGCGCCGGCACGTGCTTTCGACCCGACCACGCTTCTAGGAGTGATGGGTGATCCAGCGACCAAGGGCGCGGTCCAGGCGTGGACCCGGTCCATCGCCAGGGCCCGGGCGGCCGACAACATCACCGCGAACGCCTTCGCCCCGGGGCGTGGGCACCCCGGGTGCGGACAGAATTCGCGACTTCTTCGGACCCGATGCCGCGCAGTCCCTAAGACAACAACTGAAGGCGATGATTCCGCTGGGCGGGCTGGGAAATCCGCTGCGCGATCTGGGGCCGATGCTCGTGTTCCCGGCCGTCAGGGCTCCGGCTTCATCACCGGCCGGCTTCTCGCCGTCGACGGCGGTCTCGTCATGCGGTTCTACGTGCGCTGCTCGGCCATCGGCCCCGGCGACCTCCCGATAGTGGTCGGCGCCGGTGCAATTGGCCTCTCCGCCGTCGCCGCCGTCGCGGCTCGCGGGGTCGATCCGATCATCGTGTCCGACTTCAGCAATGAGCGATTGGATTACGCCAAGAAGTTCGGTGCCCAGGTGCTGGTCAACCCCGGGAACGATCGCAGTATGAGGTATGGCGAGAAGTCGCCCAGCGGAACAAGGTCACGACGCCTCAGGTGATCTTCGAGTGCGTGGGCGCGGCCGGGTTGGTCCAGAACATCGTCGAGTCATGCGAATTCATGGCCCGCATCTACGCGGCAGGCGGATAGCACGGCAGCGACACGATCTCGTGCACCGACGCCACCCACAAGGGCGTCACCATCCAGTTCGGCGGTGGCCCTCATCCGCAGGACTGGTACGGAACCCTTGACGCCGTGACCGACGGTCGGCTGGATCCGCGACCCGCCATCGGGAAGGTGATCGGCCTCGACGAGGTGCCCGACGCAATCGACGAGGCGCGAAAGTCGCAGGGGCCGCCCCGTATCGTCGTGCACCCGACCGCCTCATGACCCTGCCGGACCCGGTCCGCCAGATCGGTTATGTCGTGACCGATCTCGATGAGGCGATCGCAAGCTGGCTCGAGCTGGGCGTCGGCCCCTGGTATGTCCTGCGCGGAATCCTTCAGCGCACGCTCTACCGCGGCGAACCGTGTGCGGTGACGCTGTCGCTGGCCCTGGCCAATACCGGCGACCTGCAGGTCGAATTGATCCATCAGGACGATGACACGCCCAGCATCTTTACCGAGTTCCTCGCGGCCAATGGCCGGGGTTCCACCAGTTGGCTTGGTGGCCAGATGATTTCGAGTCCAGCATGCAAGCCGTCCAGGCCGCCGGGTGGCCGGTGGTGTGGTCGGGCGGCGAGGATAGCGGCGTGCGCTACGCCTACTTCGAACCGCCGGGTGGCCAAGCGACGATCATCGAGATCATGGAACTCACCGATGCATTCGCCGGTATGGCCAAGCTGGTGCGCGACGCGGCCGACGGCTGGGATGGCACCGACCCGATCCGACCCCTCGGCGGATAACTTCCCGCGCATTCTGTGAATTGACGCCGGTGTCATGGTCGCTGTGCAAAAGTGCACGCGTGTACCCAGGCCGTTACGCGAAGCTCCACCCCGATCGTCCGGCGTTCATCATGGCCTCGACGGGCGAGGCCGTCACGTACCGCGACTACGAGGCGCGGTCCAATCAACTCGCACACCTGCTGCGACGGCACGGTCTGGCCCGCCTCGATCATTACGCGATCCATATGGAGAACAACGATCGCTACCTCGAAACGTGCGGGGCGGGCGAGCGCAGCGGCCTGTACTACACGTGCGTCAACTCGTACCTGACCGCCGAGGAGGTCGCCTACATCGTCGACAACAGCGAGTCAAAAGTGCTCATCACCTCGGCAACGAAGCTGCCGGTCGCCCGCGACGCGCTCGCGATGTGTCCAAAGGTGACCTTGATGCTCGTCGTCGACCTGCCCGGAACCGAGGACGATCCACGGATCGTCGACTACGCCACGGCCATCGCCGAGATGCCGACTGAACCGATCCCAGACGAATCGCTCGGCGTGCCAATGCTGTATTCGTCGGGCACCACCGGCCGACCGAAAGGGATCATCCGTCCTCTACCGGAACAACCGCCCAGCGGGCCCGTGCCGTTTTACGCATTCATCAACGAACTGTGGCAATACCGGGAAGACATGATCTACCTCTCGCCGGCGCCGCTCTATCATTCAGCGCCTCACGTCGCCAACAACCTGACTCTACGAGTGGGCGGCACCGCGATCATCATGGAGCACTTCGATGCGTTCGAGTACTTGAAGCTGATCGAGAAGTATCACGTGACGCACTCGCAGTTGGTGCCGACGATGTTCAGCCGCCTGCTGAAACTGCCCGAGGAACAGCGCACCGGCCACGACCTGTCATCACTCGAGTCGGTGGTCCACGCCGCGGCGCCCTGCCCGGTTCCGGTGAAGGAGCAGATGATCGCGTGGTGGGGGCCGATCATCCTCGAGTATTACGGCGCCACGGAGGGTCTCGGCTTCACCGCGTGTAATAGCGAGGAGTGGCTCGCTCATCGCGGCTCGGTCGGCAAGGTGGTCCTCGGCGATTTGCACATCCTTGACGATGACGGCAACGAGCTTCCCCCCGGCGAACCGGGCACGATCTGGTTCAAGACCGCGATGCCGTTCAGTTACCACAACGACGCCGAAAAGACGCGGGAGGCAACCTCGCCCGACGGGACGATGACCACCGTCGATGACGTCGGATACGTCGACGAGGACAACTTCCTGTATCTCACCGACCGCAGGTCGTTCATGATCATTTCCGGTGGTGTGAACATCTATCCGCAGGAGATCGAGGATCTGTTGATCACGCACCGGAAGTTGGCGGACGCGGCGGTGTTCGGCGTACCGAACGCCGATCTCGGCGAGGAGGTGAAGGCGGTCGTGCAGCCGATGCCCGAAGTCGAGCCCGGCGACGACCTGGTCGCCGAACTGCTCGCGTTCTGCTCCGAGCACCTATCCCGGCAGAAGGTGCCGCGCTCGATCGATTTCGAGGCCCATCTGCCGCGACTGCCGACCGGCAAGCTCTACAAGCGGCTGCTCCGCGATCGTTACTGGGCCGATACGTAGCGAAATCGCAGGATTACTTCGATCGCTTCATCACCTTGTCGGCGGCCTTCCAGTGTTCGTCGGCAACCCACAGCCGCGCAAAGGCCGCGACGGCCTCGGTGGTGGAGACGCCGGCCATTACGCGCTTGATCTCGCCGGCCGGCCGGCTCGCCAACAGCCTTGCAACAGAGCGCCATTCGTCGTGGAACGAGGTGCGGGGAACCACCCGATCCACCAGGCCGATGCGCTCCGCCTCTGCCGCGCCGAGCACTTCTCCGGTGCCGCCACCGCGGAGGCCATCGATGCCGAGGGCTGGCTGCACACCGGCGACCTCGGCAGCCTCGACGACGCGGGCCGCCTACGCATCGTGGGTCGCAAGAAGGACATGTTCATCGTCGGCGGCTTCAACGCCTATCCCGCCGAATCGAGGGTTTCCTGTTGGAACATCCGAGCGTCGCGCAGGTCGCGGTGATCGGCGTCCCAGATGAGCGGCTTGGACAGGTGGGCAAAGCATTCGTGGTGCCGAAAGGTACCGTCGATGCGGAAGATCTGATCGCATGGAGTCGGGAGCGGATGGCCGGATTCAAGGTGCCGCGGTTCGTGGAGTTCATCGAAGAGCTGCCGTTGAATGCCACGGGCAAGGTGATGAAGGACCAGCTTCGCTGAGCGTGCGCACAGCGCGTAAATAGCATTTCCGCAGGAAACCGGCCATTTTGCGGGATCCGCGGATGCGGTATCGTCACCGCGATACTCAGAATTGAAAATGTCATTCTCACAGAGCAGCGCTGCTGAAGTGATAGGAGGTAGCCATGCCGTCACGCAGGCGTCCCTCACCGGTGCTCGACGACAACCGTGTCGATGAGCCGCCGAAAGATGCTGGCCGCGCGGCGGACGTGGCCGACGCGCTGACTCTCGCGGACGAAGCGGAGGCGGAGGCCGTCGCCGCCGCCGCCCGTGCCCGTGCTCGCGCCATCCGGCTGCGCCGGCAGGCAGAGGCCGTGCAAGCAGAGCCCGATGGCGCGGCCGAGCCCGCCACCGCCGAGGTAACAGACAGCGAGACCGACACGGCCACCGTGCCGGACGAGGGCAGCGCCGTCGACGAATCCGACGGTGACGTCGCGGAGGCGCCCACCCAGGAGCCCGCACGGTCGAGGCGGCGATGGCTGCCTCGTCCGCGGTGGAAGCCCATCGCCATCGGTGCGGCCATCATCAGTATTTGCGCGCTGCTCGCGGCGAGCGGATACATGGTCTGGAACCACCGGCAGGTGGTACGAGAGCAGCAGAACCAGAGCACCACGAGCAAGGAAAACCCGGACGGCGCATTCGTCGCCAGCAGCGTCAAGGTCGGCATGAAGAAGGTCGACGGCGCCTGGCCCATCTCGGCGTTCGATCCGGTGTAGCACCCGGGGTCGGGCGTGACCGCGGCGACGGCGAAACGGGCCGACCTGGTTCTGTCGGGTGGTGGTGTCAAGGGAATCGGCCTGGTCGGCGCCGTCGTGGCCCTGATGGAAGCCGGCTACACCGCTCAACGGGTGTCGGGGACCTCGGCCGGGTCGATTGTCGGCGCGATCGTCGCCGCCGCTTCGGGGGGCGCCCAGCTGACGCCCGATGAGGTCAAGGAGCTCGCGCTCGATCTGGACTACCGCAAGTTCACCGACCCCGGCCCGATCGAGCGTGTCCCCGTCGTCGGCCCGTCACTGGCGCTGCTGCGGGGGAGCGGCGTCTACAAGGGCGACTACGCGCGCGACTGGGTTCGGAGTCAACTCAAGGACCTCGGCGTCACCACCTTCGGTGACCTGGCCCTCGACGACGCCGACCTGCCGGAGGAGCGGCGATACAAGCTGGTGGTGACCGTCGCCGATGTGACGACGGGTCAGCTGGTGCGGTTGCCGTGGGATTATCGGCGGGTCTACGGCCTCGACCCGGATGAGCAGCCGGTCGCCGACGCGGTCCGCGCCTCGATGTCGATTCCATTCTTCTTCCGGCCGGTGAGCCTGCGCGCCACCTCCGGACTGACGTCGACGCTCGTGGACGGTGGGCTGCTGTCCAACTTCCCGATCGACTCGCTGGACCGCACCGATGGCAAGAAACCTCGCTGGCCCAGCTTCGGGGTGACGGTGCTGCCCAACCTTCCTGAGGGCAACGACAAGACGATCCCCGCGCTGGCGCCGTTGCGTCTGCTGGGCCCGCCGCATCTGCTGGAAAGCGTCATCACCACCGTGCTGGTCGGTCGCGACCAGGCCTACCTGAACCAGCCGTGGGTCAGTGCCCGCGCTATCCGGGTCGACTCGACCGACATCGGCTTCCTGGATTTCGACATCTCCGATAACGAGGTCGAGGCGCTGTATGCGAAAGGGTATGCGGCGGCCGAGAACTTCCTGTCCACCTGGGACTGGCGGGCATACCTGAGCCGATTCCGCTGACGATGGCCCGATACCCTCTCTCGGCGGTGGATCTTTCGGTGATCGTGCCGCTTCCCGCAGCTGTCGTTGACAACAGGGCCGCCGCGTTTGCGGGGTTGGCGGGTGAGGCGGCACTGGCACGTGTCGTGCGCTCGGTGCTCGGACCGCGGCGCCGGATCGTCGTCGCGGCCGCCAATCAGCTGGCGGATGAAGTCCGCGAGTGCCTGTCGGCGCACGAACTGGCGTCGGTGACCGTCGCCGTGGTCGAAGGCTCGGCCACCCGGCGCGAATGTGTCAAGACTGCGCTGGAACACCTTGGGGGCGAGTCGATCCCGACTCCGTTGGTGCTCGTTCACGACCACCGGTATCCGCTGGCGCCCTCCGACGTATGCGACCGGGTGATCGAGCGCCTGCGCGATGGTAGCCCGGTGGTGTTTCCGGTGTTGCCGCTCACCGACAGCGTCAAGGCCGTCGACCCGCGCGGCCGGATCACCGAAACGGTCGATCGCTCGACCCTGCGAACCGTGCAGTATCCGCGGGGTTTCACCGCCGATCGGCTGACGTCGTTGGCGGCGACGTGCCCGACCGATGATTTCGACGAAGTCGAGGAGTCGATCCGCGCCGGGCTGACGATCACCGTGGTCGACGGTGATCCCGACGCGTTCCTCGTCGACCTGCCACGCGACGGTCAACTCGTCGAGGCGATCATCTCAACGCGTCGGGCCGACCCGCGCTGAGCAGTAGGCGTTCGGCGACGAGCACATCGCGGGCGTAGGTCACTTTGAGGTTGCGGGGATGGCCGCCGAACGCGTGGACTTCGACATCGGTGAATCGTTGGATGCACGACGACGTGTCCGTCCCGTCGAAGCCTTCGCGGTCCGCGGCCCGGTACGCCGTCAGCAGTGGCAGCGCGCGGAAGGCCTGCGGCGTCTGCACCCGCACCAGGTTACGGTCGGTCCGCAACGGGGCAAAGTCCCCGCTCTGGGCAACTTCCACCACGTCGGGGGCGGCGAGGGCGGGGACCGCACCACCGAATTCACGCGCGACTGCCAGCGCGCTCCGCATCATGTCGGGCCCGGCCAGCGGTCGGGCGGCGTCGTGGATCAGCACCACGTCGATCGCGCCCGATTCGATGTCGGACGCCAGATACTGCAGGACGTTGAACTCCGAGGCGTGGCGGCTGTCGCCGCCTTCGACGAGTTCCACCCGGGCGGCGGGAACCTCGTCCTGCATGGTGCGTTCGGCCAGGTCACCTTCGCCGCGCCGGATGACCAGCACCGTCCGCGCGATGTCGGGGACCGCCGCGACGGCTGCCAGCGACCACGACACCATGGACCGGCCGCCCAACCGCAGATACGCCTTGTTGCCGTCGGCGCCGACGCGCGTACCCGTACCGGCGGCGAGCACCACGCCCACGGCGCCGGGAACACACGCTTCACGCATTGGCTCACGCTAAAGCGCCCGGATCGTGCGCACCACTGCGCGCGGCGAATCTCGATACCTTGACAGCGTGCAACGCCGCCTCACCGTCGTCATCTCCGGTGCGGGTATCGCCGGCCCCGCCCTGGCCTACTGGCTGCTGCGGCGGGGCCATCGGCCCATGCTGGTCGAGCGCACACCCGAACTGCGGGTCGGCGGGCACGCGGTCGACATCCGCGGCACCGCGCTCGAGGTCGTCGAACGTATGGGGCTCGACGCCGCGGTCCGCGACGCGCGAACGCAGATCATGACGCTGTCGGCGGTGCGTCCCGACGGCCGGCGCACCTACGACGTGGCGTTGCGACCCCTGCACGAGGCGCGCGGCGATCGCGAGATCGAGATCATGCGGGACGACTTGGTACGCATCCTGTTTGGCGTGGTGGCCGACGATGTCGAGGTCGCGTTCGGCGACTCGGTGCGGACCCTGACGGCACAGGACGACGGGCGGGTCGGCGTCGAATTCGAACGGGGCGCTTCTCGCGAGGTCGACCTTGTCGTGGGTGCCGACGGTCAGCACTCCAGTATTCGTGAGCTTGCGTTCGGCCCCGAGCATCGGTTCACCCACCATCTGGGCGCGTACCTCTCGATCTCCACCGTCGACAACCTGCTCGGCCTCCGTGACCGTGCGGTCCTCTACAACGAACCCGGCCGGGGCGCGGCGATGTTCACCGTTCGTGGAAACGAGCGGGCGAAGGTGGTGCTGCTGTTCCGCAGCGGCCCGCTGGACATCGATTTCGGCGATCAGGCGGCTCAACACGCCCTGCTGCGCCGACAGTTCGCCGGGATGGGTTGGGAGACAGAACGGTTGGTCGAGGCGATGGGTGATGCCTATGACTTCTACTTCGACGAGATGAGCCAGGTACGGCTTCCCTGCTGGTCCAAAGGTCCCGTCGCGCTGCTAGGCGATGCCGCGTTCGGGCCGTCGCCGATGTCGGGTCAGGGCACGTCGCTGGCGCTCATCGGCGCCTTTCTGCTCGCGCATGCCATCACCACATCCCCGGACCTGCCGACCGCATTCGGGGTGTGGGAACGGGGCTTTCGCGCCAACGTTGAGCAGAATCAGCGGCTGGCCACCGATGGGATGGCGACGCTGCTTCCCGCGTCGCGGGTTGGCATATTCGCGCGCAATCAGTCGATGCGGGTGCTGCCGATTCTGGCGCGGTTCGGTCGCGGTTTCGGCGGCCGGATCGAACGGGCTTCGCGTGCGGTCACCCTGCCCGAGTCCTGACCGCTGTGGCGGTTACAACCTCATTCGTTCACGCGAGACCAGCGAGGACTCGTAGTAACTGCGCGACCGTGGCGGAACGGACCCTCGGTGCGGACGTTGTTGCGCCGTCGCGACGAATATGCCGTGCAGGGCGCTGACCACGCGGCGGAACGCGTCGGTCAACCCGTGGGCCGTCTCGGTGCGCGGTAGCGAGCCCGCCGCCGCCGTGCTGAGGCGGACCTGCTGTTCGGTGACGAGAACGGGTGGCGTCGCGAGTCGTTCGAGTTCCTCCTGCTGCGCAGCTGAATCGGTGTCGGGCCGGTTCTGCTCGGAGGTGCGTGGTAACACGGTCATTTCACTCATCTCTCGTTCATGGCCGGCAAAACCGGCGTCCACAGGAGGAACGTACGATCGGCGGTGACCGAAAACGCGAGTAGCGGACTACCCCATTTCCGGGGGTGGGCCGCCCCGCCGACGGCTCGGGCTAATCCTGTGCGTGGCGCTCGTAGTCCCAGCGCTCCAGCCGCGCCTGCAAATCGTGCAATGCGAATGCGGCAACCGGTGCGCCTAGGGAAAGGCTGATGGCGAGCAGTAGGTTCATGGCTCTCTCGAGTCGTCGTGGCTTTCAGGACGAGCCCAACGTACGAACGGCGGCAAACGGGGGCACGCGTAGCGCGCTACCTGTTTTCGCGGTGGGCCGGGCAGCCGGTGTGCGGTCCGTACCCGTGCCTGCCACGTTCGGAACCTCTGGTGAGTACGTTGAGGGGCGGCGGTCCGCCTCGCGTGGTATCGGCTGCGCTCATCGGCATGTCATTGTCGGACCAGCCGTCGAGCAGCTCGCCGGCGCGCAGCAGCGGAAGCAGGCCGGCGACCAAGCCAGGATCGGCGCCGGGCGGCTGGGAATCGCCGAGCAGCCTCTCGATCAGGTCGACCGCGTCGTGTTGAATCCGCCCAGCAGGCGCAGCGAGAACTGTTCCGACACGCCTCGATCGTTGCTGCGACAACACCTGGCGGGCACGCGTAATGCTCTACCTAATTCTTGGCGACAATCGGTACCGACAACCGCCGCCGTGGGAAAGGACAGACACGTGAGTGAGGTCGAGCACCAGCCG
>JBEVHG010000083.1:0-11961 GCA_040511335.1 Mycobacterium sp.
AGCGAGTTTCTGCGCGCGGTCCGGGTCGATCCTGGTTACCAGATGCCCGAGCGACAACTCCAGCGCATCGGGATCGCGGCCGAGCTTGCTTGCCTCGTCGCGCATTAACGAGATCAACGCCACCAGGTCCGGCCCGCCGACGCCCAGCGGCTGGAATCCGTCGCCGAGGCGGCCCGCCCGCCGGGCCGCAGCCCTGCTGTGTCCACCCACGTGGATCGGTAGTCGTGACCCGGCGCCCGGCTTGGGATAGCACATGGCGTGGTCGAATCCGAAGAATTCGCCGTGGAAACCGGCCCCGTTCGGCCGGTCGTCCCACAGCGCGCGCATCACTTCAATCTGTTCATCGGCGCGGCGGCCCCGGCTGTCGAACGCTGCACCACACGCTTCGACCTCCTCCTTCATCCAGCCCGTGCCCACCGCCAACCGAAGTCGACCGCCCGACAACGCATCCACCGTTGCCGCCCGCTTGGCCAGCACGACGGGATGGTGGTTGGGCAGCACCAGCACGCCGGTGGCAAGGCCCAGATGCTCGGTCTGGCCGGCCAGAAAGGCAAGCAGGTCAAGGGGATCCGGAATGGGGCAGTCCGCGGCGAGCTCCAGCCGGCCCGACTCGTCATAGGGATAGACGCTGGCATAGCGCGCCATCAGCACGGTGTGCTCGACCACGACGATGGACTCGAAACCGCACGCCTCGACATGCCGCGCGAATGCCGCCATCCAGGCGGCGTTGGCGGTTACCCCGGCCGCGACGGGCGCGATGACGGCGAACTTCATGACAACGTAGCCCCGTCCGCCAACGGCATGGGCGAATAGTAGTCCGCCGATTCGCACAGTCGCGGCGCCGGCGCTTCCTACGCTTGTGACGGGTCGGCGACGAAAATGGAGGGACACCTTGGCAACACTTCACTGCGGCGGGCAGCCGCTGCCCATCGGATTCACCAACCAATTCCTGGCGCACCTGCAGGTCGCCACGGCGGCGCGGTTCGGTCAGGGTAAGGGCTTCTTCCTCACCATGACGGGGGAGAACGCCGACGGCACGGAGACAACGTGGTCGAACTGGCTGCATCCCGGCATTCCGCTGAGCTTTCATTACGACGTCAGGGACGATTCCGACAACCGGGTCGCGCCGGTCAAACTGGACCACGACGAGATCAACGCCATCACCGCGGCGATGGACGAGCCCAACGGGGTGCGCGGCAACGACGGTGTGTGGTGGCCGTTTTCCGAGCCACTCTGATCGTCACAGATCGAGAGTGAGTTGCTCGTCTGCCGTCCGGGAGACGCAGATCAACATCATCTGATTGTCGCGTTCGGGATCGGTGAGCAGGGTGTCGCGATGGTCGACGGCACCGTGGAGCACCCGCGTGCGACAGGTCCCTCAGAAACCCTGTTGGCAGGAGTACGGCGCGCCCACGCCGGCACGGCACAGCGCCGCGAGCAAGGTCTCGTCGGCGCCGACCCGCACCGTCGCTCCGGTCGAGGCGATCGACACCGAGAACTCCTCGCCGTCGATCACCGGCGGCGCGGCGAACCGCTCGAAGTGCAGTTCGACGTTGTCGCGCCCGGTCAGCTGGGCGCGAATCGACGTCAGCATCGGCGCCGGCCCGCATGCGTAGACGCCCTCGCCGTCCTGGCAGTCGCCTAGCAGCTCCACCGCGGACGGCACCCCGCTGACGTCATCGGTGCGGATCTGTACCCGATCGCCGAAACGCGTCACCTCGTCGACGAACGGCAGGCTGTCGCGGGTGCGTCCGGCGTACACCATCGACCAGTCGACGCCGAGTCGCGTGCCCGGATCTGCACGGGGCCGGGATCGACTTCCCGTCCGAAACGACGTGGTCGCAGCATGGCAGGCCCCTCCGGAGGAACTGACCAAGTTTACGGGTTGCGGCTTGTGTCAATGACCGGCGGCGCCTCGTCGAGGCGTGACGTCAGCCCGGCGGGATGGGCATGCCGGGCTGCGGGCCCACCGGTGTCGCGATCACCGTGGTGACGCCGTTGGAGCCCACCCTCGGGTCACCGTCCGGCGCCGCCTCTTCGGCGAGTTCGGCGGCCTCCTTGGTGCAGTCCAGCATCAGCACCATCCTGCCGTTGGAGTTCACCTTCTGCTGGTCGACGAGGCACTCGGCCTGCGGCAGGGCGCTGCCGCGGGAACCGCCGAAGGTGGTCTTGACGCCCATGTTCTTCAGGATCGCGACGGCCTTGCCGTAGGGTTCGCCGACCACGTTGTACGCGCTGGCGTCGACCGGTTGGGAACCGGCCGCACCCGCGCCGAACAGGACAACCGAGCCGGCGGCGAATATTCCGGCGCCGAACACAACAAGCTTCTTCACGGGACCTCCGTCAGTCGGTGCGCTGCGAACATATCGCAGTAGTGACAATTGTGAAACCGCTGACAATCCCCTGTTCGTTACTCCGGGGGCTTGACCTGGGCCCTCATCACCTCGGCCAGCGCGGCCGTCTGCCGGTCACCGAACACGTCCTCGAGCAGCAACCGCTGGCCGTCGGCGCCGCTCAGCGGTACCCGCCAGTTCGGGTATTCGTCGGTGGTGCCCGGCTGATTCTGGGTCCGCAGATCGCCCACCGCGTCGGCCAACGAGAGCGCCAACAACTTCGACGGGGTGCGACCGAGGTATTCGTGGAGTGCGCTTACGATCTGCTCCACGTCGGGGTCGTCGCCGAGTAGGCCGGCCCGGCGCAGTTCGGCCAACCACGCGGCCTGTTCGGCCCGAGCGCCGGCCAGTTCTTCGGCGACCGGGCGGGTCAGCAGCCCGAGCTGTTCGCGCAACCGCACATGCTCACCGGCCAGATAGCCGGCGGTCGGCGGCAGATCGTGGGTGGTCACCGCGGACAGGCAATACTCGCGCCAGCGATGTGCCTGCAGCGGCCCGCCGTCACCGTCGCGGTCCAGCTCGAACCACAGGATCGACGTGCCCAGCAGGCCCCGCTCGCGCAGATGGTCGCGCGCCCACGGCTCCACGGTGCCCAGATCCTCACCGACAACCACCGCACCGGCCCGGTGCGCCTCCAGCGCGACGATGCCGATCATTGCCTCGTGGTCGTAGCGCACATAGGTACCTTCTTTCGGCGGCGACCCCTTCGGGATCCACCACAGCCGGAACAGGCCGATGATGTGGTCGATGCGTATCCCGCCCGCATGCCGCAGCACCGCGTTGACCAGGGCGCGGAACGGCTCATAGGCCTGCGCGACGAGCTGATCGGGCCGCAGTGGCGGCTGCGACCAGTCCTGGCCGAGCTGGTTGAACTCGTCGGGCGGCGCGCCGGCCGTGACGCCAAGGGCCAGCACATCCTGCAGCGCCCAGGCGTCGGCTCCGTTCGGGTCCGCACCGACCGCGAGGTCGTGCATGATCCCGAGATTCATGCCCGCCGCCAGCGCCGTCGACTGTGCCGCGGTGAGCTGGTCGTCGAGCTGCCACTGCAGCCAGCGGTGAAAGTCGACCGCGGCAGCGTGTTCTGCGGCATACTCCGCGACCTCGGCGTTCGCCGGATGCTGCAGCGACTCCGGCCACTGGTGCCAGTCGCTGCCGTACTCCTCGGCCAGCGCACACCAGACGGCGAAGTCGTCGAGGCTGCGGCCCTCGCGGGTGCGGTAGGCGGCGTAGGCCATCTCGCGGCCCGCCGACCGCGGCACCAGGTAGACGCTTTCCAGTGCGCCCCGCTTGGCTGCCCATGCGGCGTCGCGGTCGATCAGCTCCGACTTGTCGGCACGCGCCTGCACATTGGCCCGCGCCTTGCGGATACGGCCGCGGTGCCGGACATAGGCGAATTCGGGTATCGCCTCGACCCGCAGATACAGCGGATTTACGAACCGGCGCGAGGTCGGCAGGTATGGCGAGGGCTCCATAGGCGCGGTCGGGGCGCCGGCGTGCAGCGGGTTGACCAAGACAAAACCGGCGCCGTGCCGCGACCCCGCCCACAGCGCGAGATCGGTCAGGTCAGTCAAATCGCCTATGCCCCAAGATCTTTGGGATCGCACGCTGTAGAGCTGAGTGGCCAGCCCCCAGGCCCGTCGGGCGCCCAGCCGTGGTGGCAGCTCCAGCGTGCCGGGGCAGACGATCAGCGGGGTACTGGTGTCGAACGACCCCACCCGCAGGTGCAGCCGGTGATAGCCGAGCGGGAGGTCGCCGGGGAGCTCGAGAGTGGCCTCGCCGACCCATCGGCCATCGAGATCGTAAGGCGCGCGGCTGTTTTTTAGTTGGCGCAGGCCGGTGCGGACGCTGCCGTCCTCCAGCCGGATCCATATGCCGACCGGGTCGCCGTGGGTGGCGTGCACCCAGAACGACGATGCACTACCGGACCTGCCGACAATCGTGGGCGGCAGGCAACGTTCCCAGTAGTCGCGGTCGTGTGCGGCCAGCGCGGCAACCCGATCGTTCTCGGTGGTGGCTGCAACGCCCAGCGCTCCCAGTACGGCAACCAGCGTGGTCTCCGGCACAACCACGTGGTGGCCTTTCCAGTCCAGGTACTCCGTCGCGACGCCGTAGCGGCGGGCAAGTTCGACCAGCGATAGGGCCAGCTCAGCCATGCGGCCAATCTTGCCGGTAATCAGTCGACATCGCGGATCAACAGGTCGTCCCAGGTGTCACGGCGAACCACCAGCCGGGCGTTCCCGTTGCGTGCGAACACCACCGGGACCCGGCGCGCGCCGTTGTACTGGTTGGACATCGTGTAGCAGTACGCGCCGGTGACCGGCACCGCCAGCAGGTCGCCGATCGCGGGATCACGAAGCGCCACACCGTCGATGAGCTGGTCGCCGGACTCGCAGTGCCGACCGACCACGCTGACCATCTCGCCGCCGCCGACCCGGTCGACGATCGTCGCCTCGAAGCGCTGCCCGGTCAGCGACACCTCGAGGTTGTCGCCCATGCCGCCGTCCACCGCGACATGGGTGACGACGCCGCACTTGATCGTCGTGACGCGGTAGATGGTGCAGGCGCTGGTCGCGACCATGCTGCGGCCTGGCTCGATGATGATGCGGCTGGCGGCGGGCAGCAGCGCTCGGGCCTGTGCCGTCATCGCCTCGGCGTAGGCGTCCAGGCTCGGCGGGTGTTCGTCGTAGGTGTAGCGCACGCCGAGGCCGCCGCCGAGGTCGTAGACGTCGAACGTGCCCAGCTTGGCGATGGGTTCGACCGCGGCGGCCAGCTGTTCGACGTTGAGCAGTTGTGATCCGACGTGCGTGTGCACGCCGTCGAGCCGCAGCACCGGGCTGCGCTCGATCCGTGCGATCGCCGCGCGGGCATCGTCGGGCATCAGCCCGAACTTGGAGCCGGCGTGCCCGGTGGCCTGGGAGGCATGGGTGGCGGCCTCGACGCCGGGAATGACGCGGACCAGGCACGGTTGCTGACGTCCGGCCGGGACGATGCGCTCCAGCCGGTCGATGTCATCGAAGTTGTCCACCACCACCAGGCCGACGCCGTACTTGACGGCCATTTCGAGTTCCTCGTCGGTTTTGGCGTTGCCGTGCAGCACCAGCCGAGCGGGATCGGCGCCGGCCTTCAGCGCGGTCAGGATCTCGCCGCCGCCGGCGACGTCGAGGTGCAGACCTTCCTCGGTCATCACCCGCTGAACGGCCGTGCACGGGCACGACTTTGACGCGAACGCCAGATCGCAACGTGGCCACCGATCACGGAATGCGGCGAGATAATCGCGGGCCCGCTGACGCAGGGCGTCTTCGGAGACGACGATCGCAGGGGTCCCGAACTGTGCGGCGACGTCGTCGAGCCGGCAGCCGCCGACCGTCAGGGTGCCGTCGTCGTCCTGGCGGGTACCGGGTGGAAAGAGACCGAGCAGGTCCCCGGTCGTGGGCGCGGTATCGATTGACACCGCCTCAGCGTAGCGTCGGCGGTCATGGCGCCCGCACGGCTTGACAAAGCCGAGGCGCAGAACCGGCGGGCCCGGATCGCGGTCGCGGCACTGTTTCTGAGCAATGGGGCCATCTTCGCCAATCTGCTGCCCCGGTACCCCGAGATCAAGGCCGACCTGCAGTTGTCCAACTCGGCCTACGGGGCGGCGCTGGCGGCGTTCTCCGGCGGCGCGCTGGCGGCCGGCTTGACCGCCGCAGCGCTGATCCGGCGCTACCGATCGTCGCGGGTGGCGGTGGTCGGCACGATCGGGATCGCGGTGTTCGTCGTCGCGGCCGGGTTGGCCTCCGCACCGTTGGTACTCGCCGCGGCGCTGTTCATCGCCGGGGCGTCCGACGCGATCACCGACGTCGCGCAGAACGCGCACGGACTGCGGGTGCAGCGCAACTACGGGCGGTCGATCATCAACTCGTTCCACGCCGTGTGGGCGGGCGGGGCCATCCTGGGCGGATTGATGGGTGCAGCCGCCATCGCGCTACACATGCCACGCGCAACACATTTGGCGATCGCGGCCGCCATATTCAGTGCGGTGGTCGTGGTTGCCTATCCGTATCTGCTGCCCGGGCCCGATCACGACGATCATCCCTCGGCACGGCCAGGGGGCGGGGGAGAAGCCGGCATCGGTCTGTATGCGGCCTTGCTCGCACTCGTGACAATCGCGATCGCCGGCGCCACCATCGAGGACGCCGGAAGTTCCTGGGCGACACTGTATCTGCGCGACAGCCTGGGCGCACCGGCCGCGGTCGCGGTGTTCGGCTACGTCGCGCTGGTGGGTTTCATGTTCATCGGGCGGCTGATCGGCGACCGCCTGGTGGACCGGTTCGGTGAGCGCACGGTGGTGCGCGCCGGAGGATTCATCGCCGCGGCGGGCATGGGCTACGCGCTGGCGTTCCCCAGCGTCGCCGGCACGATCGCCGGTTTCGCCGCCGCGGGTTTCGGCGTCGCCACCCTCATCCCCGCCGCCATGCACGGCGCGGATCAACTACCCGGGCTGCGGCCGGGCACCGGGCTGACCGCGGTGACGTGGCTGATGCGCGTCGGCTTCGTCGCCTCGCCGCCGATCGTCGGGCTCATCGCCGACGCAACCAGCCTGCGGGTCGGACTGCTCAGCGTGCCGGTCGCCGGTGTCGCGGTGATCGCGTTGTCGGGTGCGCTGCGCCCGACCCGGCGGCATGCAGTTAACTAACCCAGGGACCGACGACTACGACTGTTTCGACGGCCGGTTCATCGTGCTCACCTCGGTGGGAGCGTCCGCGATCGTCATCCAACCGCGCCGACCACCTCGATCGTGAGCACACCCGCCACGATCAGCGCGATTCCGAGTGCCATCACCGGCGTGAGCGGTTCGGCGAACAGGAATCGGGCGATGACGGCGACCAGTGCGACGCCGCATGCGGTCCACACGCCGTAGGCGATGCCGACGGGCATGCCCAGCGACAGGGAAACCCACAACAGGTAGAACGACGCGGCATAACCCACGACGACGGGGATGATCCAAGGCCTGTTGCGGAAACCCTCCGAGGCGCGCAGCGACAACGTCGCAATCACCTCGACGATGATCGCGCCCGCCAGCGCCGACCACATCACTGCGTGGACTCGTCCGCGACGGCTGGGCGCGACCCGAACTCGACGAGCAGAACTCCCGCGATGATCAGTCCGATGCCGGCCACGATCGGCCAGGTGAACGGGTCGCCGAAGAGGGCGGCGGCCAGCACGGCGGTGCCCGCGGTGCCCGCCGCACCCCAGATGCCGTAGGCGACCCCGACCGGGACGCCGGCGCGAAGCACCAGCGCCAGCAGCACGAAGGCCCCGAGATAACCGGCGACGACCACCACCAGCCACGCCGAATGGTCTTGGGACGCCCGCAAAGACAGCGTTGCCGCCACCTCGACGGCGATGGCCCCGCCCAGCAGTGCCCAGCTCCGCACGGGTACCAAGCTATCCGACGGCGCGCTCGACCATCGGCGTGAGGACCTCGGATGCGAACCGGCGCAGTTCGGCGTCGTCGCCGAAATCGGGATCGGTGGGCGGCATCGAGATGTAGGTGAAGAACAGCCGCGCGAAGATGTCGGCCACCCACCGCACCTGTCGTGACGGCGTGCCGGGTGCTTGGCCGTGAATGTAGTCGGCGATGAAGGCCGATCCCATTGTCAGCAGTTGGACCGAGTCGGCGATCGGGGCCGGCGCGGTGCGTCCCGCCCGGCGCAACATCGGATGTTCGCGGGCGAAGCTGACCGCGGCGATGAACGCCTCGGCCACACCGTCGTGGGGATCGGTGACCGCGTCGATCGCGTCGGCGACCGCGGCCAGGAAGCGCTGGGTCTCGCGACGCACCAGCGCCTCGACCAGGTCGTCGCGGCGGGGGTAGCGGCGGTAGGCGGTCATCCGGGAAACGCCGGCCCGCCGCACCACGTCCTCGACCGTAATGCGTTGCAGGCCAACGGCGGCAGCCTCCTGCACAGCAGCGTCGAGGATGCGCTGACTGGTGCGGTCCGCCGACTCGTCGACGCGGCCGCCAGCGGTCGCTGCGCCGACCACCTCGATGAGCTGCGCATCGATCACGGCGCGGCGACGTCGCGCATCGTCGCGCCCGCCGCCCGCTTCCGCGCCAGCTGTGCATAGCGGGGTGTGCCAAACGCCCAACGCAGCCGACGGGCATCGAGTCGAAGCGCCGGCTCGAGCAGGCTGCGGGTCAGGGTGGATGGACTGTCGAAACCGATGAGCTCCTGCGCCCATTTCGGTGCGCGGCTCATACCGGCGTAGATGGCGAAGCGGTGCAGTCGCCGATCCAGGGCGTCGGGCAGATCGGGGAAGAACGGCGAGGTCATCAGGAAGTCGATGAACTCCCGGGTCTGCGCGTTCACGCCCAGTCGGGGCCGCATGGTGTCGATGTAGTCGTCGAGCTCGGCGGCGCTGGCCGGCACCCAGTCGGCGCCACCCATCCGGCCGATCACCGCCTGCTCGGCTAGGTACCGATCGCGTTCCTGTTGCGACAGCGGCCTTTTCGTGTGCTTGTAGGCCCGCATGATCATCCACGGAATGCAGGTGTGCACCCATGCGATCAGCTCGGGGTCCAGCGCCCGGTACGGCACGCCGTCGGGACGGGTGCCGTTGACGAACGAGTGCACGTGCTTGACGCGTTCGATGAGGGCGGTGGCCGCTTCGGTGTTGCCGAACGTCGTCGTGAGCACGTAACCGAGGGTGGCGCGGGCACGCTGAAACGGGTCCTGCCGATAGTTCGACAGATCGTGCACGCCCGCGACGACCGATGGATGCAGGATCTCCAGCACGATCGCCGGCAGTCCGGCCTGAGAGACCGAGGCCAGGTCGGCGTTGATCTCCCAGGACATGCTGCCCGGTCCGATCAATCCGGGATCACCCGGCGGGCCGCCGTAGACCCGCGGGTCGTCGTGACGGCCTGCGCCCTTCTCGAAATCGTCGACGATGCGGCGGCGCAGCGAGTCCATCATCCGCTCCCGGTTGGTAATTTTGTTACAAATTATGTACCAGATATACCACCTTCGGATGACGTGTCTCGCGAATGGATTCTGTACTCGTCGGTAATATCGAGCCGATGGCAGGCAACGACACGGTGGTCGAGACGGTCTATGGGCCGGTCCGCGGTAGCAACGACGGCCGGGTCAAGGTGTGGAAGGGCGTGCGGTACGCCGCCGCGCCGACCGGTGAGCGGCGGTGGCGGGCACCCGAACCGCCGCGGCCGTGGACCGAGATCGCGGACGCACATGAGTTCATGCCGGTGTGCCCGCAGCCGGTCGAGCCGAGAATTCCCATCGATCTTGGCGCACAGCAGGGCGAAGACTGCCTGGGCCTGAATATTTGGGCGCCGGCGGACACCGCTGCGGGGGACGCCAGGCCGGTGATGGTGTGGGTACACGGTGGCGCCTACATCCTGGGATCGGCGAGCCAGGCACTCTACGACGGCGAGGTGTTGGCCTGCGCTGGCGACGTCATCGTTGTGACCCTCACCTACCGCTTGGGAGCCTTCGGATTCCTCGACCTGTCCTCGTTCAGCACGCCGCACCGCCATTTCGACACCAACCTGGGGTTGCGCGACGTTCTGGCCGCGCTGCAGTGGGTGCGCGACAACATCGCCGCATTCGGCGGCGATCCGGCGCGGGTCACGCTGTTCGGCGAATCGGCCGGCGGCGGAATCATCACCACGCTGCTGACAAGCCCGGCCGCCAAGGGCCTTTTCGCCGGCGCGATCGCGCAGAGTTCACCGGCCACCTCGGTCTACGACCATAACCGCGCCCGTACGGTCGCCCAGGAGCTACTCGACAGGCTCGGGGTGCGACCCTCCGATGTCGACCGGCTGCCCGACATTCCCGTGGACGCGATCGTCGCCGTGTCCAGGGACCTGTTCTACGACGTACCGGTCCGCAGCCCCGGCACGCTCGCATTCGTCCCGATCGTCGACGGCGATGTGGTGCCCGACTATCCGGTGAAGTTGGCGCGCGAGGGCCGCTCGCACCCGGTCCCGTTGATCATCGGCACCAACAAGCATGAGGCGGCGCTGTTCAAATGGATGAAATCGCCGCTGATGCCCATCACCCTGACAGCGATCGAGGCGATGTTCAACGGAATGGCCGCCGAACAACCCCATGTGCAGCTGCCGACGGAGGACCAGATCGGGACCGCCTACCCGCGCCTACGGGGTAAGGCCCGCGGGATGGGCGTGGCGCGTGACGTAGGGTTCCGGATGCCGTCGGTGTGGCTGGCCGAGGGCCACAGCACCGTTGCACCGGTGTACCTGTACCGCTTCGACTGGGCTACCCCGATGCTGAAGATGCTGCGGATTGCCGCCGCCCATGCCACCGAATTGCCTTATGTCTGGGGCAATCTGGTGGCTGACCGCAAAGACCCGACGTTCAAGATGGGCGGGCTGAAAACCGGCGAGGAGGTATCGGAACGGATGCGGGCCCGGTGGTTGAACTTCGCCACCCAGGCCAAGCCGATCGGCCTGCCCGGCGAACCGGACTGGCTGCCGTATCACGAATCCGATCGCGCGTGCCTGCTGATCGATAGGCGCGACGCGATCGTCAACGACATCGATCTGCACATCCGATCGGCCTGGGGCGCCGAGGTGCTCAACTTCCGGTGACGAGACCCCCGCCAGCTAAGCTTGACGGGGAGGTGAGCAGTGGACGCGATCCGGGCTTTCTTAGACGTGTTGCCGCCGCAGATGCGCGATCCCGTGCTCTTCGCCATCCCGTTCTTCCTGCTGCTGCTGATCGTCGAGTGGACGGCGGCGCGCAAGCTGGAACGCATCGAGTCTGACAGGCCGCCGTCGGGCGCCTATCTGAAGCGCGACGCCTGGGCGAGCATCTCGATGGGCCTGGTGTCGGTCGCCACCACCGCGGGATGGAAGCTGCTGGCCCTGCTCGGCTACGCCGCGATCTACGCCTATCTGGCGCCCTGGCATCTGCCGTCCACCCAGTGGTACACGTGGCTGATCGCCATCCTCGGCGTCGACCTGCTCTTCTACACCTACCATCGGATCGCCCACCGGGTGCGGCTGATCTGGGCCACCCACCAGGCCCACCACTCCAGCCAGTACTTCAATTTCGCGACCGCATTGCGTCAGAAGTGGAACAACAGCGGAGAGATCCTGATCTGGATTCCGTTGCCGTTGTTGGGGGTTCCACCCTGGATGGTGTTCGCCAGTTTCTCGATCAACCTCATCTACCAGTTCTGGGTGCACACCGAGCACATCGACAAGCTGTGGCGGCCAATCGAATTCATCTTCAACACCCCGTCGCACCACCGCGTTCACCACGGCATGGACGCCGACTACCTGGACAAGAACTACGCGGGCATCCTGATCATCTGGGACCGGATGTTCGGCACCTTCCAGCCCGAGATGTTCCGTCCGCACTACGGGCTGACCAAGCCGGTCAACACCTACAACATCTGGAAGCTGCAGACCCGCGAATACGCGGCTATCGCGCGTGACGTTCGCCGGGCGAGCGCCTGGCGCGACAAGCTCGGTTACATTTTCGGGCCGCCCGGCTGGGAACCCCGGCAGAGCGTGCAGCCCGACATCCCCGCCCCGGTCATC
>JBEVHG010000084.1:0-14278 GCA_040511335.1 Mycobacterium sp.
AGCGCCACCCGGTCGATCGAGTTGGCCATGTCCTGGCTGATACCCCACACCGTCGGGTCGAATCCGGTGGGGAGCTGCGCGCCGACCGTGCGCGACAACTTCGTCTTGCGCGGCACCCGAATCTCGGTGCCCGCCTTGCGGATCACCTGCCAGTCGGCGGTGTCGGGCACCGGCACGGCCACCGTGTGTTCGGGATCGAAGTCGACGAACGCCCGGGCGTCGGCCTCGCTGGACACCACGAAGGAGAAGTCCTTGTCCAGGAACACCGACACCAGCAGCGGGGAGGCATGATCGGGGTCGATCGCGCCGTCGTCGACGAACTCCCGGATGCCGCAGCGTTCCACGACGGTGTCGTGGTAGCGCTCGACCAATTCGGATTCTTCGACCAACTCACCGGTTTCGGTGTCGTACCAGCCCGGTATGGGATCGTCCTCCCACTTGATCAGGCCGGTGGTCCAGGCCAGCTCGAGCACACCGGCGGCCGACAGCTCGTCGTCGACCTCCATCTCGAACCGGGTGCGCGACGAGCCGAATGGGCCCAGCTCCGCACCGCCCACGATCACCACCAGATCCGCGGGGTCGACGTCGAGGTCCGCCCACGGCGGTGGGGGTGCCGGAGTGTAACCGCGCGGCGGGGACGGCAGCGCGGCGATGGTTTCGTCCGCTGGCTCGTCTTCCTCGGCGGCCGACCCTGAGGTCATCTCCTCGCGGGCCTTGGCGGCCAGTTCGGCCATATCCAGTTCGACGTCGCCCAGCCCACCGGTCAGGTCGACCTTGATGGGCGCCGACGCGGCCGCCACCTTGGACTCAATGTCACAGAGATCCAGCAGCATCGCCGCCATTTCCTGTGTGGTGTAGGTGGTCACGCCGGCCTCTTCCACCGCGCCGACGATGGCGTCGTTGTGGCCCATCAGTCCGGTGCCCTTGGTCCAGCCGATCAGTGCGTGCGCCAGGCTGACCCGCTGCGCCCACGACGACTCGGCGTTCCACCGGGAGACCACCGCGTCGAGCGCGGACTTCGACTCGCCGTAGGCGCCGTCACCGCCGAACATGCCGCGGTTTGGCGAGCCGGGCAGAACCACATGCAGGCGCGACGCGATATCGCGCTCTGCACCGATGGTCGACAGACCGCCGATGAGCCGCTGCACGGCCCACAGCAGCACCTTCATCTCCATCTCCGAGCGTGGCCCGGCGTCGGACAGATCGCCCGCCACCCGCGGTGCCGCGAACGGAAAAAGCAGCGTGGGGGTCTGCGCGTCCTTGAGGTGAATCGACTGCGGTCCAAGGCTTTCCGTCTGCTCGGTGCCGACCCAAGCCACCAGTGCGTCGATATCGGAGTAGGAAGCCATGTTGGCGGGCACCACCCACAGCGTCGCGCCGAAGCGCGCGCTGTCACGGTAGAGCGCCTTGTAGAACGCCAGCCGATCGGCATCGAGCCGCGACGTCGTGGCGATCACCGTGGCGCCGCCTTCGAGCAACTGCGCGACCACCGACGCCGCGATCGAGCCCTTGGACGCTCCGGTCACCACCGCGATCTCGTCGCTGTAGCGGCCCTGGCCCGGATTCTCGGCGCCGGCGGCGATACGGCCGAACAGCGACGCGTGCACGTTGCGTCCGGCGGCCAGGGCCTTGCCCTGCCACCAGTTCGCCTGGGTGGCGACGACGTGCCCGGCGCCCTCGAAGCGCTCGGAGAGCCGCGGCCAGTCGGCGTCGATATCGCCCTCGTCGGCCAGCCAAAGCTTGACCAGGTCCTCGCGGGCGCTGGCCCAGCGGTCGTCGAACACGACGGCCTTCTTCGCGTCGAACGCCGGGGCCACCAGACGCGGCCAGTCCGAACCGAGTTCGGCGGTAACCAGGTCGATCAGCTCGGCGTCGGTCGCGGACTCGGGCGTTGTGACCGGGGTGTCCAGGCCAAGCTGGCCCAGCACCAGCCGGGCGGCCGAGGCCAGCACACCGTCGGGACCGGTGACCTGCTCGGCGAACTCGCCGAGCGCCGCGGAGTCGACGACACCGCCCCCGCCGCCGGCGGCAGACGGCAGCGACACCGCGACGCCATGCCTAGCCGCGACTGCGGCGACGGCGCTGTCAATGACCTTGTCGACGGTCGCCGCGTCGGCCAGCGCTCCGTCGTGCAGGCCGCCGAGGCCGCCGCCGCGGACGCTGCTGCCCTCACGGGTGCCCAGCGCGACCTCCACCGTCACATGCTTGGCCCAGCCGTCACCGAGCTCCCAGGTTTTCTTGACCCGTTCGGTGATCGCCGCGGGCCGCTTACCGGACGGGCCGAGCACGGTGCGCAGCTGATCGTTGATCGCGTCGGAAAGCACAGGGCCGTAAGGCTTGTACGTCCGCGCGAGCTTGGCCACCTGAGACTTCAGCCCCGCCAGGTCGGCCTCGGCGGCGCCATCGATGGCACCCAGATTCAGCTCGGTACCCAGGTCGACCAGCAACTGGTTGCGCCGCGACGACGCACCATCGGTGATGGACTCGATGGAGTCCAGCGCCTCGATCTGGTCCATCCGCATCTTCGCCGACAGCGCGATCAGTGCGAGCGTGGCATCGGACGCATCGAAGGTGATGTCGTCCGGACGGGGCCCACCCGAAGGCGCGGCGGGAGCCGCGGGAGCGGGTGCTGCTTCGGTCGGCGCCGCTTGGGCGGTTTCCTCGGCGGCAGGCGCTTCGTCTTCTTCCGACTCCGGTTCGGGGTCGGTGTCGTTGGCGAACAGCACGGCGGCGTCACGCTCGGAGTTGAGCACTTCCACTGTGCTGTGGGCGTATTCGGACAGCTTGAGCGTGTTGGTGGCCAGGCCCGCGACGGTCGGCGCGGACTTCACACCGATCTCGACGAACCGCTCGACACCGAGTCCGCCGGCGGCTTCCTCGATGAACAGCAGGTCCTGGGTTTCGATCCAGCGCACCGGGCTGGCGAACTGCCAGGCCAGTAGCTCGATCACGACCTTGCGGCACAGCTCGCGCGGCTTTTCATTCCGCCAGGTGTCGTAGTCGGCGAGGATCTCGTCGAGCGGCTCGGCGGGCACCAGATCGCGGATCTCCTGGATGAATTCGCGGTCCAGGCTGAACGGCTTGGGCACCAGGTTGGGGATGTAGCGCCCGATGATCAGCTCGGGATCCTTGTCGCGCGGCATGACCCGCTCCAGCGAGCGCCGGAAGTCGGCCACACCGACCCGCAGCACACGCGAGTGGAACGGCACGTCGATGCCGGGCACCAGGATGAACGACCGCTTGCCGCCGGCGATTTCGCGGCGCTTCTCGACCTCTTCTTCCAGGGCTTCCAGGCCCCGAACCGTGCCGGCGATGGCGTACTGCGAGCCGCGCAGGTTGAAGTTGACAATCTCCAGGAATTCGCCTGTGCGCTCGGCGATCTCCGCGACGAACGCCTTGACGTCGGCATCGTCGAGGTCGATCTGCGACGGCCGGATCGCGGCGAGCCGGTAGTTCGACCGGCCCAGTTCGTCGCGCGGCACGATGTCGTGCATCTTCGAGCCGCGGTGGAACACCACCTCGAGAAGCGCTTCCAGTTCGTAGACACCGCTGACGCAGGCCAGCGCGGTGTACTCACCGACCGAGTGCCCGCAGGCGATGGCGCCCTCGACGAACGCGCCGGACTCGCGCATCTCGGCGACCTGGGCGGCCGCCACGGTCGCCATGGCCACCTGGGTGAACTGCGTCAGGTACAGCACGCCCTCGGGATGCTGATAGTGCACACCGCTGGCGATCAGGCTGGTCGGGTTGTCGCGCACCACGTGCAGCACCGAGAAGCCCAGCGTCTCGCGGGTGAACTTGTCGGCGGAGTCCCACACCTTGCGGGCGGCCTTGGACCGGGCGCGGACCTCCATACCCATGCCCTTGTGCTGGATGCCCTGGCCGGGGAAGGCGTAGACGGTCTTCGGCGCGGCCAGCCGTGCCGTTGCGGACATCACCAGTTCGGAGCCGATGCGCGCGGCCACCTCGATGACCTCCGCGCCACGGTCGATCCCGACCCGGTCCACCCGGAAGTCGATCTCGTCGCCGGGCTGCACCATCCCCAGGAAGCGGGCGGTCCAGCCGACCAGCCGGGCCGGCGGCACAGCGCGGCCATCGGTGGCGGTGACGACATGCTGCGCGGCCGCCGACAGCCACATTCCGTGCACGATCGGCGATTCCAGGCCGGCCAGCAGAGCCGCGGCGCGATCGGTGTGGATCGGGTTGTGGTCACCCGACACGACCGCGAAGGGCCGCATATCCGTCGGCGCGGTGATCGCGACGTCGCGGCGGCGCCGGCGCGGGGTATCGGTTGCGTTGTCCGATATCGCACCGCCGGCCCGGACCGGGTCGGTCAGCTCGGCGGCCCCGGTGCGGCCGCGGATCGCGAAACGCTCCTCCAGGGTGGCGAGCACCGTGCCGTCGGCGTCGGTGACGGTGACCGAAACCGGCACCACCCGGCCGACCTCGGTGTCGGTGGCAACCGAAACGGTTGCGGTGACGGTCAATTCGGCGTCATCGGTGGGCAGCGGGTTGACGAGGTACGCCGCATGGTCGAGGTGGACCAGGCTCAGCAGACCCTCGACAACCGGGAACCCGGCGTCGGTCACGGCCGACCCGATCGCGGCGAACACCGCCGGCCAGCAGCGGCCGACGAGCGCGTCGGGGACCACCGTGAGTGTCGGCGCCAACGGCGCGCCGAAGGTGGCGGTGACCCCGGTGTGGTCGGCGACCTGTTCGGGATCCCACGCCACGGTGACGGTCGCGCCGCCGTCATGCACGGGCGGCAGGGCGTCGGGACCGTCGACACCCGCGGCGATCGCCAGCACCGACCGCATGGCGGTCGCGGCGTCCTCCGTGGACACCACCGGCATTCCGCCGTCGACGGTGCATGTTTCGATGGCGAACCGGATTTCGATCCAGGTGCCCGACAGCGGAACGCTCAGCACGACCTGATCGCTGGCCGCTATCTCCAGCCGCGCACCGGTCGACGGGTGTGTGGCAGTTCTGTTTTCGTGCACCTGCCAGTCGGTGGGGTCGGCGATGCGGTGCACCGGGTTGGTCGCGGTGCGCCCGGCCCACAACACGTCGGGAGCGTCGAGCAGCACAGCCAACGGCCCGGTGACGTCGGTGCGCAGCCTGCGCCGGGAGATGACGGGCTCGGGTTCCACGCCCGCAGCCAGCGTTTCGTCGATCGCGGCCTGCTCGAAGCGGTCGAGCAGGTCGCCCACCGGCTCGTCGACGCGCACGATGCCGGCGACCGACTCGGTGCCCGGGATGATGCAGACCTGGTCGGCGGAATACCGCGCGTCGTGGGCCTGCCACAGCGAGTCGCTGCGCCACCAGCGGCGGACGTCCTTGTCGATGACGGGGACGAAGTTGACCGGCTTGCCCAGCGTCTTGCACAGCTGAACGAAGAACGGCACGTCGGCCGGATGCAGGGTGACGGTCTCGGCGTCGGGGTAACGCGCCACCAGCGAAGCGATCGCCTGCTCCGGATGCTCCAGCAGCGCTTCATCGTTGAACAACGTCTCGATCGGGCCGAAGTCATTCGGGTGCAACCTCGCCTCGGCCCGCTTGAGCATTTCGGCGAAGCGGTCCCGCCATGTGTCGGCCAACCACGGGCTGCCCGGCGCGGCGGTGTCGGCGGTGCTGTCGCCGTCACCGATGGCCAGCTCGACGTAGCGCTGCAGCCACTGCAGGTAGGTCATCTCGCCGACGTCGCCGAAGTACGGCTTGGCCGTATTGGCCATCGCGGCGATGATCTCGTCGCGGCGGGCGGCGACAGCATCGGCGTCACCGGCCACCTCGTCGAGCAGGCGGCCGCAGCGCGACGCGGTGTTGTCGATCTCGTGGATGTCGGCGCCCAGCTGGCTGCGGCTGGAAGCCATGCCGCCCTGGGCTTTTCCGGCACTGATCCATTGGTTGGTGCCGCTGATCTCGACCAGCATCTGCTTCACCGAGGGCGAGGTGGTCGATTCCCTGGTAGCCATCGCCGCGGTGCCGACCAGAATCCCGTCGACGGGCATGAGCGGGAATCCGAAGGTCTGTGACCAACGCCCGGACAGGTACTCGGCCGCCCGTTCCGGCGTGCCGATGCCGCCACCGACGCAGACGGTGATGTTCGACCGCGAGCGCAGTTCCGAGTAGGTGGCCAACAGCAGGTCGTCGAGGTCTTCCCAGGAGTGGTGGCCGCCCGCGCGGCCGCCCTCGATGTGCACGATCACGGGCTTGGTCGGCACCTCGGCCGCGATGCGGATGACCGAGCGGATCTGCTCGACCGTGCCGGGCTTGAACACGACGTGGCTGATGCCGATGCCGTTGAGCTCGTCGATCAGCTCAACGGCCACTTCCAGGTCGGGAATGCCGGCGCTTACGACGACGCCGTCGATGGGAGCCCCGGACTGCCGGGCCTTCTGCACCAGGCGCTTACCGCCCACCTGCAGCTTCCACAGATAGGGGTCGAGGAACAGCGAGTTGAACTGGATGGCGCGGCCAGGTTCGAGAAGCGTCGTCACCTCCTCGATGCGGGCATCGAAGATGGGCTCGGTGACCTGCCCGCCACCGGCCAGCTCGGCCCAGTGGCCGGCGTTGGCGGCAGCCGCCACGATCTTGGCGTCGACGGTGGTCGGGGTCATGCCGGCGAGCAGGATCGGCGACCGCCCGGTGAGACGGGTGAACTTCGTCTCCAGCTTCACCTTGCCGTCGGGCAGGCTGACCACGGTTGGCGCATAGCTCGACCACGGCCGGGCCACCTCGGGCACCGCACCGACGGTGAACAGGTTGCGCTGGCCGCCACGGGTGGCCGCGGGCACGATGCCGACACCGAGTCCGCGGATGACGGGCGCGGTCAGCCGGGTCAGGATGTCGCCGGGGCCGAGGTCGAGGATCCATTTGGCGCCCGCTTCGTGCAGGTCGGTGATCTCATCGACCCAGTCCACCTGCCGGACCAGGATGGCCTCGGTCATCTCCCGGGCCAGGTCGACGTCGAGGCCGACCTGTTCGGCCCAGCGGCCGACGATGTCGATGCCGTCGGACAGCCGCGGCGTGTGGAAGCCCACCTCCACCTGGACCGGTTCGAAAACCGGGCTGAACACCGCGCCGCCGCGCACCTTGTTCTTTCGGTCGGCGGCTTCGGCCTCGGCGATCTGCTCGCAGTACAGCTCGAAGCGCGACAGCTGCTCGGGCGTTCCGGTGATGACGACGGAACGCCGGCCGTTGCGGATAGACAGCACCGGCGGCAGCACGGTCCGCACGTCCTGGGCGAATTCTTCGAGCAGCTCGTAGATGCGCGCCGGGTCGGCGTTGGTGACCGAGACCATCGGCGGGCGGTCGCCGAGGATCGTAATGCCGCGGCGGCGGGCAACAAGCGTTCCTGCCGCACCGATCAGCTGCGCCAGGGCCAGCAGCTCGACATCCCTGGCTCCGGCCGCAGCCACCGCCTCAACGGCCAGCACGCCCTGGGAGTGCCCCGCGACCGCCACCGGCGGGGTGGCGGCCAGGTCCATACCCTGGCGGGCCAGGGCGCGCACGGCGGCAATCTGGGTCAGCAGAACGCCCGGCACCGAGACGGCGGCCGACGTCAACTGCTTGGCGCTCGGCACCGGCTCTTCGGCGGCCAGCGCGCGCACCCACTGCAGCGGCTCAAAACCGATCGGCCGGACGACGACCAGCTCCTTGGCCACCGGCTCGAGCAGCAGGGCGGCCTCCCCGGCCAGGGTCGCGAGTTCGGCCTCGATACCGGCCGAGGACACCAGCTCCTCCAACGTCTCCAGCCAGGCGCTGCCCTGTCCCCCGAAGGCGACGGCATAGGGTTCGCCGGCGTTGAGACGATCGACCAGGGCGTGAGTGGAATGGGTCGATCCGGACTCATTGTCGCGACCGGTGGACACCCTGTCGTGCTCGAAGATCGTCACGTCTTTCTATCTCCTTGAGTATTGCTCTCGCGTCTATCGCGTATCGCTTGTCGTATCTGGGCTATCGTGTGTCGGCGTGCTCGTGGCCTGCGCTCCCCTGCGGAGGCCACTATGTCTTTGCGATTCGGCGTCGAATCCCGACTGGATCTGTTCGCGTCCAACGGACCGGGCCGTCTGACCGTCCGTCGCCGACATTCCAGCACTACTAAGAGTGGCATAAGAGCCAGCACCATTTTCGCGCGCTATTTGGTTACTGGCGAGTTCTACGCATGAGTAACCGTAGGTTGGGTAACACGGGCCTCGACGCGGGCCGAACGTATCCGGGACAAACGTCCTGCATGCAGGTGGTTACGGTCGAGTAGGCATAACAGCGCAGATCAAGGCAGTATTGTTATGTAATCGTTATGTAAATATTTTGGCTTCTTTTCGACGTCCCAGCCCGGAGCGAAGAGGCGACAGATCGGTGTGATTTGTCTTCTCGCGGGCGCATTGTGCCGAAGAAAGTTTGCTGGCGTGCTTGCAGTCGTGGCGTCGTAAGGGGCCGGCGGCTAGTCCCACTGCCCGAAACGTGGCTTTAGGACGTGGTTGATATCGACGCCGATCCCGGCGACGCTGCGCTTGTCGATCTCGACCTGATGCAGGTGGGCCGCCGGATGGGTGAAGCCTTTCGGTGAGCCCCAGTTGTGCTGCCAGAAGTACGAACCCAACCCGTCCTGAAGCGCCCAGTCGATGGTCCGGGCGTTGGCATAGACACCCACCCGTTGATGTCCGAGGACGGCCTCCCAGCCCCGCAGATAGGGCGCCACCTGCTGTTTGTACTGCTCATGGGTGGGATTGTCGTCAATCGAGGTGTATATCGGCGCACCGTAGGATCCGCCCGCGGCGACATGTAACTGCCAGCCGCGTTTCGCATGCTGGATACCTGCGTTCTGCCCGCCCAGCCAGTCCGCGGTGTCCTGCTTTCCGTATTGATAGCAGGAGACGATTTTCAGGCCGTTGTGGTACAGGTCGCGGGCCTCGGCGAGCTGGATCGGCTTGCCCAGCATCCAGGCACCGCCCGGACGCCGGTCCGACACGTAACGGATAGCTCCCACCGCCCCGGCGGCACGGATGTCGGAGGCCTTGATGACGCCGGCGGCGTAGTCGAGCAATATTCCGAGCGGTGCGGCGGACGCCGTCGGCGGACACAGTGTCGACGCCACCGCCTCGAGGCCGGCGCCGAGACCAAGGACGGCCGGCGCCGCGGCGGCGTACTTCAGCACGTCGCGCCGGGACATTGACACGTGCCACAGGGTACGACAACTGCACCAGTTTTAACATCAACGCCACTGGTCACATCTGTATCAAGATTCTCCGCGGGCCTTGCGGGGCCTTCGCCGAGCCGACGGGTGACAACGGCGTCACTGCTCGGCGGATCTGTAGTTACAGCTTCGATGTGAGCTCATCCGCGACCACGTGATCGGGGTACCGCTGGGCCTACGGAAACCGCTGCCATCGGTCGGCCGCGGCACGAAATCATCGATTGAAGCTGCGCTCCCGACGGTCGATTTCATACGATTGGCCATGCCCTCCGGGACGGTCCGCCTGCGACCCGACGCGAAATCAGTGGCGGCCGTTGACGATCCACAGGTCGATCTGATCGGCGTCCGGAAGGTGTTCGGCGACAGTCGACACAGGGTGGTCGCCGTCGAAGGCGCCGACCTGGAACCAAGGAGTGCTGATTAGATCCACCACGCTGCGGCTCGGTCTCACGCTCACCGCGTGTGCCGCCCTGGTCGTCGCCTGCTCGAGCACCAACACCGGAGGCGGAACCGGTGAGACGCCGCCGAAATTGGAGCCGCTGTCCGCCGTCGGCGACGGCGAGGGCGAGCTGAACATCATCGCGTGGGCCGGCTACGCCGAGGACGGCTCCAACGACAGGGCGGCCGACTGGGTGACTCCCTTCGAGCGGCAGACCGGCTGCCAGACCAACGTGAAGATCGGCAACACCTCCGACGAGATGGTGCAGTTGATGACGACCGGACAGTACGACGGAGTGTCGGCGTCCGGCGACGCCACGCTGCGGCTGATCTACGCCGGCGATGTCTCGCCGGTCAACACGGATCTGGTTCCCAACTACGAGACCATTTCGTCGTTCCTCAAGGACAAACCGTGGAATTCGGTGGACGGGCAGATGTACGGAATCCCGCACGGCTGGGGCGCCAACCTGCTGATGTACAACATCGACGTTGTCCGTGACGCCCCGAACTCGTGGGGGGCGGTGTTCGACCAGGCGAGCAAGTACAAGGGCAGGGTGACGGCCTACGACTCCCCGATCTACATCGCCGATGCCGCGTTGTACCTGTCCAAGACCAAGCCCGAGTTGGGCATCAAGGACCCGTACTCGCTGACACCCGAACAGCTGGACGCCGCAACGGAATTGCTCAAGAAGCAGCGCGAGAGCATCAGCGAGTACTGGTCGGATTACACCAAGCAGGTACATGCCTTCGAATCGGGCACCGCGGTGATCGGCACCACCTGGCAGGTCATCGCCAACACGATCGGCGCGGAGAACAGGGTTCAGGTCAACACCGTGCTGCCGAAGGAAGGGTCAACCGGATGGTCGGACACCTGGATGATCTCGTCGAAGGCAGAGCACCCCAACTGCATGTACAAGTGGATGAACTGGATTTCCTCGCCGGAGGCCAACGCCCAAGTGGCCGAGTACTTCGGCGAAGCACCGGCGCAGACGAAGTCGTGCGAGCTGACCACTGACAAGGACCACTGCGAGATTTACCACGCGACCGACGAGAACTACGCCTCCCAGATCCATTACTGGACAACGCCGCAGAAGCAGTGCGTCGACGGCAGCGGGGATAACTGCACGGCCTACAACGAGTGGGTCGACAGATGGCAGCAGATCAAGGGGTGACGCAACCGGCACTGGCGTTCGCGCTCAGCTTCGACGAGATCGTGGTGACGACCTTCACCGCGGGTCCGGCGCTGCAGACGCTGCCGATCTGGATCTTCGGAAACCTGTTCCGCCCCAACCAGGCTCCAGTCATCAACGTGGTGGCCGCCGCGCTGACGTTGGTTGCGATCGTCCCCGTCTGGCTGGCTCAACGCTGCGGCGGGGATCCCGCAACAACGCGGGTGTGACCGCGGATTTAGGCAGCGGCAACGCACTGAGACCGACGTATTGCAGACGAAGTTGGGCGTGTCGTCTGCAAAGCGCAAGTGTCGCGCGGGCGACCTACCGACGCTTCGGCTCCAGCTGACCTCTCAGAAGCATTTGGGCAGTGATCTCCGATATCCCGGTCTCTATCTGTTGCTGCAACGCCTTGTCGAGGCGGTAGGCGACGACGGTGCCGCCCAGGTCCCGGAAATCCTGCAGGATCTGGCTGAACTCGGTCGTCTCCTCGGCCCTGGGGAGGTAGTTCGGCCCGAAGCGGGACATGAACGACTCCTCCAGCGCGCCCAGGACCTCGATGGCCAACTCGTCGATGGTTGCCCGCGCCGATTCGACGATTCCCAGAATCGCTCGGATGTAGAGCAGTTGATCAGGGGCCCGCGCGACGGTCTCACCCATCGCCCGGTCGACCAGCACCACCGCGCCGTCGACCAGCTCGGCCAGGCCGAGGTCGAGCAGCTTTCGGGCTTCCTCGGAGCCCGGATCGAGGTCGACGGCCGCCGCTGTCGGTGCGCCAGCCGACCGCGGGCCCAGGATGGCCCGTTGAATCCCGAGATTGTCGGCCAGATCGGCGCCTCCGCGCAGGCTCGCGAAGAACTCGGCGATGTGGGCGGAATTGAACCCCTTACGCAGCAGCTGGTTGATGGTCTTCAACTGGGCCAGGTGGTAGTCGTCGTAATAGGCCGACCGCCCCTCACGCCGGGGAGGATCGAGCAGACCGCGTTCGCGGTAGGCGCGGATATTGCGGGCGCTCACGCCCGAGACCCGGGACAGTTCATCCAGCCGATACTCAGCCAACCCGCTACACCCCGAGCAGAGGGCTGGTTGCAGGAATTCGCTTTGCACCGCAACAATGCATGCGACCACTGTAGCGCCGGAAATGACGTTGCGAGCGAAGTCTTGGCGGCTTCGGCCAAGACGTCTGAATTTTGAGTTTCACACGCTGCTACCTGCGGAGATGCCAGCCCGGTTGCGGTTTCACCGTCGGCCGGGTGCAGTTTCAGCCAACTGATTAGAAGGCGTGGTCGGCGATTGGGTGAGGCGATTCACGCCGCGCAGATTGGCATGCGGACCCGCCCGTGGCGATGATGAATTCGCAAGACATCAGGACAAAGTGAGGTTCCGCGCGGCCATGGATCGTCTGGTCCACCGGACTGCTCGCATACATCGTTGCCGTCCTGGACCGCACCACACTGGGCGTTTCCGGACTCGATGCGGCGGATCGCTTCGCGGCGAGTCCGGGCGTGTTGTCGACGTTCGTCGTCATTCAGGTCATCGTGTACGCCGGCGCGCAGATTCCCGCTGGCCTGTTGCTCGACCGGTACGGTTCCAAGGCGCTGATCGTGGCGGGGGCCGGGCTGATGGCGTGCCAGCTGACGCTCGCCTTCACCGAGTCATTGCCGATCGCCGTCGCCGCGCGCGCGGTGGTAGGCCTCGGCGACGCGGTGACGTTCATCTCCGTGCTGCGGTTGGTGCCGCACTGGTTCAAGCCCCGCCAGGTTCCACTGGTGACGCAGCTGACCGGCATCTGCGGCCAGCTGGGCCAGGTGCTGTCGGCGGTGCCCTTCTTCGCAGTGCTCACCGCATTGGGCTGGACGGCCGCCTACACCTCCGTGGCCGCGATCGGCGTGGTGTCGATGGCGCTGACCCTGGCGCTGGTGAAGAACACACCGAACGGACCGGTAGTCGCGGCGGAGACCACGACCGTCCGCGACACCCCGGCCAGGGTCAAGACGGTGTGGCTGCGTCCGGGGACGCGGTTGGGCTTCTTCACGCACATGGGCACCCAGTTCTCCGTCACCGTGTTCGCCCTGATGTGGGGCGTCCCTATCTGACCGTCGCCCAGGGCGTCTCCACCGGCGTCGCGGGCGCCCTGCTGACCATCTCGGTCGTGGCCGCGATCCTGGCCGGCATCGTCATCGACGTCTTCACCGGGCATCATCCGCGTCGACGGTCCCGCCTGGTGCTGGCCATCATCGGCAGCAACGCGCTGGCCTGGACCGCCGTACTTGCGCTGCCGGGTCAGGCGCCCCGCTGGCTCCTCGTGGTGCTGATCGTCGTCATCTCGGTCGGCGGACCCGGTTCGATCGTGGGCTTCGATTTCGCGCGCACCTTCAACCCGAGCGCCAGGCTGGGCACCGCTGCGGGCATGGTCAACATCGGCGGCTTTGTGGCCTCACTGCTGGTGATGCAGGCTATGGGCCTGATCCTGGATGCCGCCGGTGATTATTCGTTCGAGTCGTTCCGGCTGGCGTGGACCGTGCAGTACGCGATCTGGGCGCTCGCAACGGTCGGCATCCTGATCACCCGCAAGAAGGCTCGCCGGCTGATGAAGCTCGAAAGCGAACGAATGCTGCTGGAAGGCTTCGAAATTGAGCCGACACACCCGGCGCCGACGCGCTGATCATTAGCGATTGCGGGCGGAGACCCGGCGGTTGGCCTTCTTGATGGCGGTGACCAACTCGTCCTTGGTCATCGTCGAGCGGCCCGAGATATCCAGCCGCCGGGCCACTTCCACGAGGTGCTTCTTGGACGCGTTGGCATTGACTCCCTCGGCCGATTTGCCCTTGGGGTTCGGACCACCGCTGCGCGCCCGCGAGTCGGAGGGACCCTTCTTGGACTTGCGCTCCCAGTGGTCGCCGACCTTCTCGTAGGTGTGCTTCAGCGCGTCGTAGGCAACCCGGTGCGCGCGTTCACCCTCGCCATACTGCTTCGCCGCGGCATCGTGCACCTTGGCGAACGTCCGCTGCGCCTTGGCATCCGACTTCTTCAACGTGCTCGGCAGTTCACTCTTCTTGGCCTTGCCGCTCTTCGTCGTCTTGGGCATCGCTGCACTCCTCAGGTCGGCTACCTGTTTGACTTACCCCGATCCGTTTCGGCCAAACTCTTGGCGATCGCCTCCTCGGCGTGTCGGTGCCCGAGCAGTTCGAACCCGACCACGGTGACCACCGGCGCCAGGGTGACGATCAGCAGGCACGACGTCATCGGGACGCCCTGAGCCGCGAGCACCACCGCTGCGATGAGCACCGCCGCGGTAAGCACCACCAAGAGCGCGTGGAAGACGTCGTAGGTGCGCACCAACAACGTGTACAGCAGGTAGACGGAGGCGATGTACGCAGCGACGGGTATGGCGACCGTCAGCACCGTTGCCGCCGAGCCGAGCTTGGAATGGTGCTCGATGTAGTACGCGCCCGCATGCAGCCCCGCCCCGGTG
>JBEVHG010000085.1:0-14871 GCA_040511335.1 Mycobacterium sp.
GTGACGTTGGCGGGCGGCTTGATCAGATCGAAGTGAATGTTGAGGCCGTGTCCGAAGAACAACGCATCGCCGTCTTCAAGATTCGGCTCGATCTCGTTCTTGAAGATGTCGGCCTGCGCGGTGTCGGGCGCCAGCAGCACGATGACGTCGGCCCACTTGGCGACCTCGGCAGGGGTGTCCACCTCGAGGCCTTGCTCGGCGACCTTCGCCCGTGACTTCGAGCCCTCCTTGAGGCCGACCTTCACCTGCACACCGGAGTCGCGCAAGCTCAGCGAGTGCGCATGGCCCTGGCTGCCGTAGCCGATGACTCCCACCTTGCGACCCTGGATGATCGACAGGTCGGCGTCGTCGTCATAGAACATCTCAACTGACACGTGAATCTTCTTTCTTGTCTTCCTTGTTGGGGCTTACTTCGCAGTGCCGATGCCACGCGGACCGCGGGACAGCGACACCACTCCGGACTGCACGAGCTCACGGATGCCGTATGGCTCCAGCACACGCAGAAACGCTTCCAGCTTCGCCGGGGTTCCGGTGGCTTCGATCGTCAACGACTCCGTCGACACATCAACGACCTTGGCGCGGAACAGGTTCACCGCTTCGATCACCTGGCTGCGGGTGGTGGCGTCGGCACGCACCTTGATCAGCGCGAGCTCGCGCGCCACCGCGTTGTCCTCGTCCTGCTCGACGATCTTGATCACGTTGACCAGCTTGTTGAGCTGCTTGGTGATCTGCTCGAGCGGCGAGTCCTCGACGCTGACCACGATGGTCATCCGGGACATGTCCTTCTGCTCGGTGGCACCGACAGCCAGCGACTGAATGTTGAAGCCGCGCCGCGAGAACAGCGACGCAACCCTGGCCAGGACGCCCGGTTTGTCCTCGACCAGCACCGACAGCGTGTGGGTGGAAACGGTCATCAGGCATGCCCTTCGGACTCGTCGTCGAACAACGGGCGGATGCCGCGCGCGGCCTGGATCTCGTCATTGCTGGTGCCGGCGGCGACCATCGGCCAGACCTGCGCGTCAGCGCCCACGATGAAGTCGATCACCACCGGGCGGTCGTTGATCGCGCGGGCCTGGGCAATGACGTCTGCCACATCCTCCCTACGCTCACAACGCAATCCGACGCAGCCCATTGCCTCGGCCAACTTGACGAAATCGGGGATCCGGTGACTGTGGGTGGCCAGGTCGGTCTGGCTGTAGCGCTCCCCGTAGAACAGCGTCTGCCACTGCCGCACCATGCCCAAGTTTCCGTTGTTGATGATCGCCACCTTGATCGGCGCACCCTCGACGGCGCAGGTGGCCAGCTCCTGGTTGGTCATCTGGAAGCAACCGTCACCGTCGATCGCCCACACCTCGGCCTCGGGGCGGGCGAACTTCGCGCCCATCGCCGCCGGGATCGCGAAGCCCATGGTGCCCAGCCCACCGGAGTTGATCCATGTCCGCGGGTTTTCGTATGAGATGAACTGCGCGGCCCACATCTGGTGCTGGCCCACACCGGCGACGTAGACCGCGTCGGGTCCGGCCATCTTGCCCAATGTTTCGATGACATACTCCGGGGAGAGGCTGCCGTCGCTCTGCGGCCCGTAGCTCAGCGGATAGGTCGACTGCACCCCGCGCAGGTACTCCCACCAGTTGTCGATCTTGATCGAGCCGATCGTGCCGTCGCGGCGCAGCGCCGCGATCAGGTCGGCGATGACGGCCTTGACGTCGCCGACGATCGGCACATCGGCATTGCGGTTCTTGCCGATCTCGGCCGGGTCGATATCGGCGTGGATGACCTTGGCTTCGGGCGCAAAGGAATCCAGCTTGCCCGTCACGCGGTCGTCGAAGCGGGTGCCGAGTGCGATCAGCAGGTCACTGCGCTGCAGCGCGGCCACCGCCGCCACCGTGCCGTGCATGCCGGGCATGCCCATGTTCTGCGGATGGCTGTCCGGGAAAGCGCCGCGGGCCATCAGCGTGGTGACGACGGGAATGCCCGTCAGCTCGGCCAGGTCCAGCAGCTGTTCGGTGGCCTCCCCGCGGATGACGCCGCCACCGACGTAGAGCACCGGTTTGCGGGCCGCCACAATGAGCCTGGCGGCCTCACGCACCTGGCGGTTGTGCGGCTTGGTATTCGGCTTGTATCCGGGCAGCTCGATCTGCGGCGGCCAGCTGAACGTGCACTGGCCCTGCAGGACGTCCTTGGGGATATCGACGAGCACCGGACCCGGACGGCCGGACGCCGCGATATGGAAGGCCTCGGCCAGCACCCGCGGGATGTCGTTGCCGTCGCGGACCAGGAAGTTGTGCTTGGTGATCGGCATGGTGATGCCTGAGATGTCGGCTTCCTGGAACGCGTCGGTGCCGATCAGCCCGCGGCCCACCTGGCCGGTGATCGCCACCACCGGTATCGAATCCATGTGGGCGTCGGCCAGCGGAGTCACCAGGTTGGTGGCACCGGGACCCGATGTCGCCATGCACACACCGACCCGACCGGTGGCATGCGCATACCCGCTTGCGGCGTGGCCGGCACCCTGCTCGTGGCGGACCAGGACGTGGCGCAGCTTCTGCGAGTCGAAAAGCGGGTCGTAGACCGGCAACACGGCACCGCCGGGGATGCCGAAGATGACGTCGACATCGAGCTCCTCCAGCGAACGGATGACGGCCTGGGCGCCGGTGAGTTGTTGCGGTGCAATCCGTTTCGGTTGGTCATGACCGGCCTTCTTTGTGGGCTTCGCGGAAGGCGGCGCGGCATCTCCCCCGTTCGGCGATGTCGCCGAACGCTCCGGTGGTCGCGTGGTGGGTGCGCTCACGGTGTCCTCTATCTGTTCTGGTCCGTCTCTAGGATCTCAAATCGGTGCTGGGGCAAGAAAAAACCCCCGTCAGCTAAAGCTGCTGTACGAGGGTTGCGCGTTGATGCTGGTGGCTATGCCCGGCACGGGGCATGCGCGGCATCAACGCGCAACCCAATTACTACGAGCAATCCCGGGGTCTGCATAACCGTCGACGGTAGCCTCCGCACTGGTCAAAGGTCAAATTCCGGTCCCGCTGGCCGGCGAGAGGGACGGGCCCTCACGCCAATGGGAAGATAGGCGATGTGAGCTCCGGATCGCCCCAGGCACCACCCGCTCCGGTCGTGATCCGGATTTCGCCGATGGCGCATCTCGCGGTCGGTTTCTTCACCCTGGGCCTGCTGTCTCTGGTGTTCGCGTGGCCGGCCTGGTGCGCGCCGGTGCTGGTCATTCCGGTCGTCGTGTCCGCGTTGATCATTCGGTTGCGGACCGTGGCCGACCGGGACACGGTGACCGCGCGCACGCTGCTGAGCAGCGAGACCGTCGCGTGGAGCGACATCGAGGGCCTGCGATTCGGCAAGGGTTCGTGGGCCCGCGCGCAGCTCACGGACGGTCGCGAGTTGCTGCTTCCGGCGGTGACTTTTTCGACGTTGCCGCTGTTGACCGAGGCCAGCGGGGGTCGGGTGCCCAACCCCTACGCCTGACCGGCTACCCGAACGGGTTGCCGCCGTTGAGCAGCACCCAGACCGCGATTCCGCCACCGATGCCCAGCAGCAGGGCGGCGAAGGAGCCGATGAACGGCCGGCGGGCCCAGCCGCGGCCGGCGTCAAACCCGTAGCGGCCCGGCCCGATCAGGATGATCGCCGCGGCCACGACGATCAGGGTGAGCTCGAACTCGTGTCCGTCGGGCAGAAAGAACGGGAAGTATCCCGGGTCCTCCTGCGTGACGATGCCCGCCAGCAACGCGTTGATCAGGTAGGCCAATGCGGCCGCGGCCGCCAACGGGGTGAACAACCCGAGAACCAGCAGCACCCCGGCGCCGATCTCGGTGCCGGCCGCCACGTAGGTGAGGATGTCGGCATTGCGGTAGCCCAGGTCGGCCAAGGCGTCCTGGAAGTTGCCCAGGCTCCGCCCGCCCCACCAGCCGAATGCCTTCTGCAGGCCGTGCGCGATCAACAGGGCACCGAAACCGACCCGCAGCAGGAGCAGCCCGAGGTCCTGGGTGCCGCGCCGTCCGGCCGCCCGGACCTGGTCGTCGGGCGGCGCGCCGGGCCCGATTTCAGCCGGCTCGGCCGAGTAGGGCGGCACCGCGGGCCGTGCGCCCGACTGCACGTAGGGCAGCGGCTCGGGTTCGCCGATCAATCCGAAAGCGGGCTGATCGGACGCGGGTTTGCCGGAGTCATATTGCGGGATTTTGGTGGTTTCAAAATCTCCAGCGTAGGTGGATGAGGGAAGGTCGTCTTCCGGATCGACCAGGCTTGCCGACGCGGGGCCGGCTGGGTCGTCGGGCCGTTGCCAAGCGCGTGGGTTCTGGGAGTGACTGGTCACGCTGCTCAGGGTAAGTGCTAGTCACCCCCGAATCGAGGATTTAGGGCGGCGCTTCCACCTCCGTATTGTGGCGGCTTTTGAAAGTGGCGCGGAAATGGGCGCGTGGCGCGTTCGGCCAGACAATCCGTAACCTGGCCTGCATGAGACTGCGCCGGCCGATACGGGGTGCGCTGTCGCTGCTGTGCGCCGCGTTGCTCGTCGCGTCGGGATGCGCCCGCTTCGACGACGCCCAGTCGCAGCCGTTCACCACCGAACCGGAGCTGAAGCCGGGACCGACGTCGTCTCCGCCACCGCCGCCGCCCTTGCCACCCAAGCCGTTCCCCAAGGCCTGCCCCGCACCCGGGGTCATGCAGGGCTGCCTGGAAAGCACCAGCGGGTTGATCATGGGTCTGGACAGCCAGTCGGCGTTGGTCGCCGAACGCACGACCGGCGCGGTCATGGAGGTCTCGGTGACCGCCGAGCCCAAGGTCAAGACGGTAATTCCGGTCGATCCCTCGGGCGACGGCGGATTGATGGACATCGTGTTGTCGCCGACGTACTCGCAGGACCGACTGATGTACGCCTACGTGAGCACCCCGACCGACAACCGGGTGATCCGCATCGCCGACGACGACATCCCGAAGCCGATCCTGACCGGGATCCCGAAGGGGGCCACCGGGAATATGGGCGCTCTGATCTTCACCAGCCCGACCACGTTGGTGGTGCTCACCGGGGACGCCGGCAATCCCGCCCAGGCGACCGATCCGGCTTCGCTGGCCGGCAAGGTGTTGCGCATCGAGCAGCCCACCACCGTCGGCCAGGCCCCACAGACCACGGCGTTGACGGGGATGGGCGCCGGCGGCGGCATGTGCATCGATCCCTCCGACAGCTCGCTCTACATCACCGACCGCACCCCGACCGCCGACCGGCTGCAGCGCATTACCAAGGACTCCAAGGTGTCGACGGTGTGGACCTGGCCCGACCGTCCCGTTGTGGCCGGCTGCGCCGCGCTCGACGGCACCGTGCTCGTCAACCTGGTCGACTCCAAACAAACCGTCGCCGTCCGAATGGCACCGGATACCGGCGCCGTCACCGGTGATCCGGAGGTTGTCCGCAAGGACATCCGCGGGCACGCGTGGGCGCTGCAGTTGTCGCCGGATGGAAACGTGTGGGGTGCCACCGTCAACAAGACCGCCGGCGACGCCGAAAAACTCGACGACGTGGTCTTCCCGCTGTTCCCGCAGGGCGGCGGGTTCCCACGCAGTAACGCCGACAACACCTAAGGCGGCCGAAAGGCGAAAGTGTCCTGAGATTCGGTTTCAGTTGGTGCACGCAAAGAAAGCCGTCATCATGTGATGACGCCTGCAGCAGGCATGGATAGACGGGAGTCGCTCGCGCTGCACTGCGTGCGAATTAACGACTCACGACGCGCTAGCCGCAGGCCTGCAATACCAACTCGCGCACTCGTGCCGCGTCGGCCTGACCCTTGGTGGCTTTCATGACGGCGCCCACGATGGCACCAGCCGCCGCGACCTTGCCGCCGCGAATTTTTTCCACCACATCGGGATTGGCGGCCAACGCCTCGTCGACGGCGGCCTGGATGAGCGAGTCGTCGCGAACCAGTGCGAGTCCGCGGTCGGTCATCACCTGCTCTGGTTCGCCCTCGCCGGCCAGCACACCCTCGACGACCTGTCGCGCCAGCTTGTTGGACAGCTTGCCTTCGTCGACCAGCTTGACCACCGCGGCGACCTGCGCCGGGGTGATCGCGAGCGCGTCGAGTTCCACGCCGGCCTCATTGGCCTTCTGCACCAGGAAGTTTCCCCACCACGCGCGGGCGGACTCACTGGACGCGCCCTGTTCGACGGTGGCGGCCACCAGTTCCACGGCGCCGGCGTTGACCAAATCACGCATGACCTCGTCGGAAATCCCCCACTCCTGCTGAATTCGCTTGCGGCTCAACCACGGCAGCTCGGGAATCGTCTTGCGCAGCCGTTCCACCAGCTCGGCTTCCGGCGCTACCGGTTCCAAGTCGGGCTCGGGAAAATAGCGGTAATCCTGTGCGGTTTCCTTGCTGCGGCCCGGGGAGGTATAGCCGTCCTCGTGGAAGTGCCGGGTTTCCTGGTGAACCCGGCCACCGGCGACCAAAACCGCTGCCTGCCGGCGCATCTCGTAGCGGACGGCCACCTCGACGCTCTTGAGCGAGTTGACGTTCTTGGTCTCGGTGCGGATGCCGAACTCCGATTGTCCGATCGGCTTGAGTGAGACGTTGGCGTCGCAGCGCATCGACCCCTGGTCCATCCGCACATCGGAAACCCCCAACGCGCGCAACAGGTCCCGCAACGCGGTCACGTACGCGCGGGCGATTTCGGGCGCGCGCTCGCCGGTGCCCTCGATCGGCTTGGTGACGATCTCGATCAATGGAACACCCGACCGGTTGTAGTCGATGAGCGAGGTCGTCGCGCCCTCGATACGGCCGGTCTCGCTGCCCAGGTGGGTCAGCTTGCCGGTGTCCTCCTCCATGTGCGCGCGCTCGATCTCCACCCGCCAGGTGGTGCCGTCGTCGAGCGGGACCTCGAGGTGGCCGTTGATAGCGATCGGCTCGTCGTACTGCGAGATCTGGTAGTTCTTGGGCATGTCCGGGTAGAAGTAGTTTTTCCGGGCAAACCGGCACCACGGCACGATCTCGCAATTCAGTGCCAGCCCGATCCGGATCGCCGATTCGACGGCCGCCTGGTTGAGCACCGGTAGCGACCCGGGCAGCCCCAGACACACCGGGCACACCTGGGTGTTCGGCTCGGCTCCGAAAGCGTTGGCGCATCCGCAGAACATCTTCGTCGCGGTGGACAGCTCGACGTGCACCTCAAGGCCCAGCACCGGTTCGTAACGCGCCACGACGTCGTCGTAATCGAGCAGGTCCGCGGTGGAGGCAACTGTCATGCGGCCAATCCTAATTGCGGCCCGATTAGACCAGCTTCGGGTGCACGCCCGGAATCAGGCCCACCGCAGCCGAGATCCGCTGCAATTGATTAAGCAGTGCCGCGGATTCCTGGGCAGTGAGCGGCTTGGTGATCTCGGCCTGTTGCGCACGCCCCTGCGCGTCCAGGGCGGGCAGCAGGTCGCGGGCCTTGTCGGTCAGCGTCACCGCGAACGCGCGCCGGTCGGTCGGGTGCGGCATCCGTTTCACCAGGCCCTGCCGTTCCAGGTTGTCGACGATGGCCACCATGACGTTGCGGTGGATGCCGAGCCGCGTCGACAGCTGGCGTTGCGACTGTCCGTCGTCGGCGTTCAGCGCCATCAGGACCGCGTAGGTCCGCGGTACCACCTCGAACGGCTCCAGCCGGTGCACAAAATCCTCGGCCAGGTACATCCCGAGCTGGGAGAGAAGGAACGGGATCCGCTGGTGCAGCTCGGCGATGCCGGTTGGGGGTTCGGTCATGCAGCCGACACTAGCACTTGCAGTGATAGTCAGATAATGTGATAATCATTATTAGTGATTATCTAGGAGCAGTCATGCGCATCGTGATCTTCGGCGCCAACGGCCAGACCGGCCGACTGTTGACCCGGCGGGCGCTGTACGCCGGCCACGCCGCGGTGGCCGTGACGCGTCGGCCAGACGATTTCCCGTACGCCGATCCACAGCTGACCGTCGTTGGCGCCGCCGACGTCCGCGACCCGTCGTCGTTGGTACCCGCGGTCGACGGTGCCGACGCGGTGTTGTCGACGTTGGGCGTGCCGTTCAGCTGGCACACCATCGATACCTACTCGCTCGGCATTCGCAACGTCGTCGCGGCGATGGACAAGACCGACGTACGGCGTCTGGTCGTCGTGAGCTCCACCGGCGCCCACCCCTACCCGGGCCGTCACGACACGCCCGTGGCATTGCGGATCTTCGAACCGGTCATTACCCACACGATCGGCAAGACCACGTACGACGACCAACGCCGAATGGAGACCATCGTGCGCAGCAGCGACCTGGACTGGACGATCGTGCGGCCGTCGGGATTCTTCGACCTGGAAGAGTCGACCAATTACATTGCCGGAGACGGCGATCCAGTCGGTGCGTTTACCGCGCGCATCGACCTCGCCGACTACCTGGTCACCGTCGACGCGGACCAGGATGCAATCGGCCGCACCGTCGTGGTGTCCACCACCGAGAATGCGCCGACGATGTGGCAGATGATCCGGCGCGAGGCGTTCAAGAGCGCATGACGATGACCACTGCCTACGTCACTGTGACACTGATCGCCATCGCTGCGAACGGCTTCTCGGGAATCGCGGCCCTGCTTCATTTCCAGCCGATCCTCCCTGGCATGGCCAAGGCCGGCGTGCCCGTGTCCTGGCTGACCTTCCCCATCGGGACGCTCAAGACAGCCGGCGCGCTCGGGCTCGCCGCCGGCCTGGTTCTTCGCCCGCTTGCGATCGCCGCCGCGATCGGTCTTGTGCTGTTCTTTGTGTGCGCGATCTACACGCACATCCGTGCCGGCGATTACGGGCCGCAGTTCGGGCTCGCGAACGCCTTCTTGGCCCTTAACGTCGGGGCGCTTGCCCTGGCGCTGAACTGACACCAGAGCCGCGCAGGTTGCGTGAGACGTTCAAGTCGGCCTAGCCGAAGAACTCGGCGGCGTCGTCATACCGGCTCTGCGGCACCAGCTTCAGCTGGCGGGTGGCGTCGGCAAGCGACACCCGGCCGATGTCTTGCCCACGCAGCGACACCATCATCCCGTACTCGCCGGCGTGGGCCGCGTCGGCCGCGTTCACGCCGAACCGGCTGGCCAGCACGCGGTCGAACGCGGTGGGCGTGCCGCCGCGCTGCACATGCCCGAGCACGGTGACCCGCACTTCCTTCTTGATCCGCTTCTCGACCTCGATCGCCAGCTGCGCGGCCACCCCGGTGAAGCGCTCATGGCCGAACTCGTCCATACCGCCCTGGCGCAGCTGCATGGAACCTTCGGCGGGCTTGGCGCCCTCGGCCACGACGCAGATGAAATGCGAGTCGCCGCGCACGAACCGCTGCTTGACCAGCCGGCACACCTCTTCGACGTCGAACGGCTGCTCGGGGATCAGCGTCATGTGCGCGCCCGAGGCCAGGCCCGCGTTCAGCGCGATCCACCCGGCGTGCCGTCCCATCACCTCGACGAGCATCACCCGCTGATGCGACTCGGCGGTGCTGTGCAGCCGGTCGATGGCGTCGGTGGCGACGGTCAGCGCGGTGTCGTGGCCGAACGTCACGTCGGTGCAGTCGATGTCGTTGTCGATGGTCTTCGGCACCCCGACCACCGGGACGTTCTCCTCAGACAGCCAGTGCGCGGCCGTCAGTGTGCCCTCGCCGCCGATCGGGATGAGGACGTCGATGCCGTTGTCGTCCAGTGTCTGCTTGATCTGATCCAGCCCAGCCCGCAGCTTGTCCGGGTGCACCCGGGCGGTGCCCAGCATGGTGCCGCCCTTGGCGAGCAACCGGTCGTTGCGGTCATCGTTCTTGAGCTGGATACGGCGGTCCTCCAACAGCCCGCGCCACCCGTCCAGGAAACCGACGACCGATGAGCCGTAGCGGGCGTCGCAGGTGCGCACCACCGCCCGGATGACCGCATTCAGCCCAGGACAATCACCGCCACCGGTGAGGATTCCGATCCGCATGGCCCCATCCTTCCTCGTTATAACGCGGTCGGCAGCGGACCGCGCGCGATCTCGTAGGCTGCGCCTACCCGATAGAGCCGGTCATCGGCCAGCGCCGGCGCCATGATCTGCAGCCCGACCGGCATATTGTCGTCCGGCGAAAGGCCCGACGGCACCGATATGCCGCAGTGCCCGGCCAGGTTCAACGGCAGCGTGCACAGGTCGAACAGGTACATCGCCAGCGGATCGTCGACCTTCTCCCCCAGGCCGAACGCGGTGGTCGGGGTCGCCGGCGACACCAGCACGTCGACACTCTGGTAGGCCTCGTCGAGATCGCGGGCGATCAGCGTGCGGACCTTCTGCGCCTGGTTGTAGTAGGCGTCGTAGTACCCCGCCGAGAGCGCATACGTGCCAATCATGATGCGGCGCTTGACTTCCGGACCGAAACCGGCCGCCCGCGTACGCGCCATGACCTCCTCGGCGCTGTGTGTTCCGTCGTCGCCGACGCGCAGTCCATAACGCATCGCATCGAAGCGAGCCAGGTTCGACGACACCTCTGACGGCAGGATCAGGTAGTAGGCCGCCAGCGAGTAGTCGAAGTGCGGGCAGTCGACCTCGACCACCTCGGCGCCGAGCGCCGTCAGTTGGTCGACCGCGGCGTTGAACGACGCCAGCACGCCCGCCTGGTAACCCTCGCCGCGCAGCTGCTTGACGACGCCGACCTTCACCCCACGCAGGTCGCCGTCGCCACCCGCGCGGGCGGCCGCGACCACGTCGGGCACCTGAGCCTCCACCGACGTGGAGTCCTTCGGGTCATGCCCGGCGATCACCTCGTGCAGCAGCGCGGTGTCAAGCACGGTGCGCGCACAGGGCCCGCCCTGGTCCAGCGACGACGCGCAGGCGATCAGGCCATATCGCGAGACCGTGCCATAGGTGGGTTTCACCCCGACCGTTGCCGTCAGCGCCGCGGGTTGGCGGATCGAGCCGCCGGTGTCCGAGCCGATCGCCAGCGGCGCCTGGAACGCGGCGAGCGCCGCCGCGCTGCCCCCGCCGGAACCGCCGGGCACCCGGTCGACATTCCAGGGGTTGCGGGTCGGGCCGTAGGCCGAGTTCTCGGTCGACGATCCCATCGCGAACTCGTCCATGTTGGTCTTGCCCAGTATTGGTATGCCGGCAGCGCGCAGCCGCACCGTGACCGTCGCGTCGTACGGCGACATCCAGCCCTGCAGGATCTTCGACCCGCAGGTGGTCGGCATGTCGGTGGTGGTGAACACGTCCTTGAGCGCCAGCGGGACACCGGCCAGCGGGGACGGCAGCTCCTCGCCGGCGGCGACGGCGGCGTCCACCCGGGCGGCCGCGGCCATCGCCTGCTCCTCCGCCACGTGCAGGAAGGCCTGGTAACGACCGTCGGTCTCGGCGATCTGATCCAGACAGGCCCGGGTGACCTCGGCCGACGACACCTGCTTGGCGGCGATCTGGGCGCCCAGAGTCGCCGCGTCGAGCCGGATCACGTCAGTCATTCCGCCTCCCCCAGAATCCGCGGCACTGCGAAGCGGCCCTCGACCGCCTTGGGCGCCTGGGCCAGCGCTTCGTCCTGAGTCAGGCACGGCTCGACGGTGTCCGGGCGGGTGACATTGACATCCTTGAGCGGGTTGCCGGTGGGTTCCACGTCGGTGACGTCGACGGCCTGGATCTGGCTGACATGGGAGAGGATGGCGTCGAGCTGACCGGCGAAACTGTCCAGCTCGTCCTCTGTCAGCGCCAGCCGGGCCAACCTCGCCAGGTGGGCGACCTCATCCCTGGAGATCTGGGGCACGGTGGACAAGCCTAGAGGGTGTGATCCCGGTTCTCCCGTCTGCCAAAGCAGACGGGTATGCCGAACGCGCACCGGATGGGTCCGGATTGGAGTGTCTGCTGGCCGGCGCGCTGCTCACCGTCGCGGTTGTCGCCATCGTGGTGCGCCTCTTGGGCGCGGTGGGCATGTTGACGACGCCCGTGCTCGTCGGCGTGCTGGTTGCGGCCGCCATCGGCGCGACGATCGTGTTACGCGCGCGGGGCATTTCGTGGCGACTGCCGTGGCGCCGCGCGGTCAGCCTGGAAACGTCGCCGTTGCTCGCGGTGGCCACCGCCGCGACCGCGCTCGCCATTGCGGCCGCCTACCTATTACCGGGATGGCAGTGGGACGCGCTCGGATACCACCTGCCCTACGTCAACTTCGCACTACAGCGTGGGACATTCGCGGACATCCCGGACGACGTCGCGTACCTGTCGACTTACCCGCACATCGTCGAGTACGCGTTCATCGCCTGGCGGGCGCTGCTGCCCGATGATCGGCTCGTCGAGCTTGCCCACATCCCATTCGGCCTGCTCGGCGCACTGGCCATCGCCACCATCGCACGCCGCCAAGGCGCCCGCACCGACCACGCCGTGGCGGCGGGGGTGGCGTGGCTCACGCTTCCCGCGGTGTTCCTGCAGCTGCCCACCAACTACACCGACGTCGCGTCGTCGGCGCTACTGCTGACCGCGGCCGCATTCGTCCTCGGCCCGATGGACCGCACGCGCATCCTCCTCGCCGGCGTGGCGATCGGGCTGTTTCTCGGCTCTAAGCCGCAGGCGCCGATCGCGACCGTGTTGCTCCTGCTGGTGCTCGCTGTGCGTGCCTACCGCGCCGGGTTCCGCGCCGTGATACCGGTGGCCGGGTTCATCGCGTTCCTGCTCGGCGCGGAGTCCTACCTGGTCAACGTGGTCCGGCACGGCAACCCGGTCTGGCCTGTGCGGTTCTCGCTCGGCCCCATCGACCTGCCCGGTACGACGGGGATGTCGGAGCTGCTGCAATCCGGTGGGGCGACCGTCGCCCGCGCCCGCGGCAACATGTTCGAGCGGGTCGCCGAGTCGTGGACCGCGCTCGTGCCGCCGTATGCGGTGTTCGACATGCGCATCGGCGGGCTGGGCCTGCTGTTCCTGGTGGCCCTGCCGATCGCCGTCGTCCGCGCGGTCCGGGCCCGCTCGCCTGCGATCGCGGTGGTGGCGGTCGCCTCGCTGGCCACCCCGGACCCCGCGGTCGCCCGCTACATCCTGGCGTTTCCCGGCCTGGTGTTGGCCATGGCGGTGCCGGCGGTCGAAGCACTCGGGAGCCGAGCACGGTTCGTTGTGTTCGGCGTGGCGGCGGTCATCGCCGCCCACAACCTCGTCGTCGCCTACCCCGGTCTGTCCGGAAACGGGCCGCCGCTGACCGCGTACGTCAGCATGACCTCGGCGCAGCGCCAGCGGGCCGTCGGCGCCGACGGTCCCGCGACCGCCTACCTCGACGCCATCGCCGAGGTCCGGCCGGGCGAGATCGCGGTGTTCGACCGCTCGGCCGAATTTCCTTACCTCGCTTGGCCTTTTGACCTGTCGCACGCCGCGGCGCGGATTCCTGATGATGTGACGGTCGAGCAGGCCGGGCGCATCGTCGAGGCTGCGGACGTGCGCATGCTCATTGTTGGAGACGACACCATCACCGGCTCGGTGGTCCGGCGCAACCCGCAGCGGTTCATCCCCCAGTTTCACTGCAAATCATCGAGCTGCACCGTCTATCTTCGACGGGATTGACCCGCTGCCGCGGTGGCCGGCCGGAACGCGCCGGAATGCCGGGCGTCGAGGCTTGTGCGACAGTGTTGCGCGTGCCTTCCTATCTGCTGCGGGTCCAGCTGGAGGATCGGCCGGGCAGCCTCGGCTCCCTGGCTCTGGCACTCGGCTCGGTGGGGGCCGACATTCTCTCCCTGGACGTGGTTGAGCGGGCGACGGGATATGCGATCGACGATCTCGTGGTTGACCTGCCGCCGGGAGCGATGCCGGACATGCTGATCACTGCCGCCGAGAACCTCAACGGCGTGCATGTGGACAGCATCCGCCCGCATACCGGTCTGCTCGAAGCGCACCGGGAGCTGGAACTGATAGATCACATTGCGGCGGCAGACGAGAAGCTCAAGAAACTGCAGGTTCTCGCCGACGAGGCGCCGCTGGTGCTGCGTGTCGGATGGTGCACCGTGATCCGGCGGACCGAGTCAGGCCTGCAGCGCATTGTCGGCAGTCCCGGAGCGCCCGAAACCCAGGCGGGCGTCGCACCGTGGCTGCCGATAGACCAGGCGGAGGCGCTGGACGCCGATGCCGACTGGGTGCCACAACTGTGGCGCGACATGGGCACCACGCTGGCCGCCGCGCCGCTGGGTGACGCCCGTACCGCGGTGGTGCTGGGCCGTCCCGGCGGCCCGCAATTCCGGCCGTCGGAGGTGGCTCGGCTGGGGTATCTGGCCGGGATCGTCGCGACCATCCTGCGCTGACGCGCCGCGGTCACGAACTCCTCGGCGCCTCGCCGACCGGCAGACCGAACCGCTGGTGACCACCCCAGCGCTGTTCGCCGCCCAGGAACGCGAACCAGCCGAGCACCGCACCCGCGTACAACAGAAGTTGGTATGTAAAGGGCTCGACCAATGTCAGCGCCACCTCGGAGGCGAGGTTTGCCCGGCGCGGATCGCCGACCCAGCGCCGGTACATCTGCACCGACCACACCCGGAATGCCACATCGATGACGAGCTTGCCGACGACGACCAACGCTACTGGCCCGAGGATCCCCAACCGCCCGGTCACGACGAACCCAATCAGCAACACGAACGCGGTCAGGCCGTAGAGCGGCTGCACCGTGTCGATGGCCTTGATCGGCAGCATCAACGTGCCCAGACGGCCCATCTTGCGGTCGCCGACCATCGCGCGGTACCACCACTGTGTCTGCAGGAACCCACCGAACCAGCGCCGCCGCTGACGCAACAGCGCCGGCACCGATCCCGGCGCCTCGGTGCGGGCCTGCGCGTCGCCGAGGACGCGGAAGCGCCAATCCAGGCCGCGCTCACCGGCGTAGCGGTGCATGCGATGGACCAGCTCGTAGTCCTCGACGAGGCAGACGTCATCGAACCCGCCGACAT
>JBEVHG010000086.1:0-12340 GCA_040511335.1 Mycobacterium sp.
GGTGCAAAACACGGCGGGGCTGTACTCATCGAGCAGCTGCGAGGTGGGGATAAGGTCTTCGGCGCCGCGCACCAGATACGGCCCGCCGCGCTCGAAGACGTCGCCGCCGGTGTTGCCGAATCCGACCGCGGCCATCAACGCCTGATCCAGATTGCCCTGTTGCTCGTTGAGGGTCCGCGCCGTGGTCACCGCGTTCTCCAGGCCGTCCCATAGGTCCGGTGACGCGTTGGCGTACACATCGGCCAGATCGGCCAGCCGCTGGATGTCGTAGCGGACCTGTGGCTGCCGCGGATTCAGATCCGCCAGGATCTCGTTGCCGTGGATGAGCGACTGCCCGAACCGATCGCCGAGCCCGTCCAACGCCTGCGCCGTCGCGGTCAAGGTCTGGTTCAGCTTGACCGGATCCACCTTCTCCGCCACCGACACCACGGTCTCGAACAATGTGTTGAACTCGGTGGTCACCGACGTGACGTCAATCATGTCGGATGTGGTAATACGTTGCGGTACAGGGTCTTTCGGCGACGAGAAGGAGACATATTTGTTGCCGAACACGGTGGTGGCCGTGATGTCGGCGACCACATTGGCCGGAATCAGGTCGATGTACTTGGGATCCACGTCGAGCGTGATCTTGGCCTGGGGTTCCCCGCCGACGTTGACCTCATCGATCCGCGCCACCCGACCGATCTGGACGCCGTTGTAGGTCACCTTGGCACCCGGATCCATCGACAGACCCGATCGCGACGACATCATCGTCAGCTGTTCCTTCGGGGTGAAATCACCGCGAAATTGGAACCACACCAACGCCGCAGCGAGCGCGGCCACCAACAGCAGCACGAATCCGGCCAGCTTGTAGGGCGGCTTCCTGGGCTCGATCAGTGGTGCCTGGGGTGCGGTCATGCGGCTACACCGTCAGGTTGAAGTTCGGGTCGGTGCCGTACAGCGCCAACGATGCGAACAGGACCACCAACACGATCGCGATCAGTGACGCCCGCATCGACCGGCCCACCGCCTCGCCGACGCCGACCGGCCCACCGCTCGCGTAGTAGCCGTAGTAGCAGTGATTGAGCATCACGATCACCGAGATGACGATCGCCTGCACGAACGACCAGGCGACGTCGTCGGGGCGCAGGAACGTCCGGAAATAGTGCTCGTACGTGCCGGTGGACTGCCCGTAGAACAAGGTCGTGGTGATCTGAGCGGACAGGAAGGACATGATGATCGCCATCGCGTACAGCGGGATGATGACGACGAACCCGGCCAGGATCCGCGTCGACACCAGATACGAGATCGACTTGATGCCCATCACCTCGAGGGCATCGATCTCCTCGCTGATGCGCATGGCGCCGAGTTCGGCGGTGGCACCCGCGCCGACCGTGGCGGCCAGCGCCTGTCCGGCCACCACCGGTGCGGCGATCCGGACGTTGACCAGCGCGGCGAAGAACCCGGTGAAGGCCTCGACTCCGATGTTTCCCAGCGAGGCGAAGCCCTGGATGGCGATCAGCGAACCGCCGGACAGCGTCACGAAGCCGACGATCGCGACGGTGCCGCCGATGACCGCCATGGCGCCTGTGCCCATCCCGATCTCGGCGATCAGCCGCAGCAGCTCCTTGCGGTAAAAGCGGATCGCATGGCCGATCGAACCGACGGCCATGACGACGAACCAGGCGACATGCCCGACGCTGTCCAGACCGCGCGACGGTGCGCTGATCAACCGTTCGCCGCGGGGGAATCGAGAGCGCAGAACGGGGCTGGTCGTCATGTCAGCGCCCGGTGCCGAATCGGACGCCAATGGTGGTGAGCACCACGTTGACCGCGAACAACGCGACCACGCAGAGCACCAGGGTTTCGTTCACCGCGGTGCCCACGCCCTTGGCGCCGCCGGAGACCGTCAGGCCGCGGTAGCAGCCGACCAACCCGGCGATCAACCCGAACGTCATGGCCTTCACCACCGAGATGAGCACCTCGGGCAGACCGGTCACCAAGGTCAGCGTGGAGACATAAGCGCCGGCGTTGACGTTCTGGACGTAAACACCGAAGATGAAGCCGCCAACCAGACCGATGGTGATGACCGCACCGTTGAGCAGCAGCGCGACGAACGTCGAAGCGACCACCCGGGGCACCACCAGCCGGTGGATGGGATCGATGCCGAGCACCTCGAGCGCGTCGATCTCCTCACGTATCGTGCGGGCGCCGAGGTCGGCGCAGATCGCGGTGGAGCCGGCCCCGGCGACCACGAGCACCGTCACCAGCGGACCCAGCTGGGTGACGGCACCCAGCGCCGCACCGGCGCCGGAGACGTCGGCGGCGCCGAACTCCGCCAACAGGATGTTCAGCGTGAAGATGATGAGCACGGTCAGCGGGATGGAGACCGCGACGGTGGGCAGGAACGCCACCCGCATCAAAAACCAGCTCTGCAGGATGAACTCGCGCCACTGGAACGGGGAGCGGAAGAGCGCCTTGCCGGTGAGCACGCACATGCGCACGAATCCGCCGATGGCCTCCAGCCCCGGCCTGACTTGATCGCGCACGTATCCGGTCAGGCCGGTGGATTCCGTCACGGGTGGGCTCCCACGCCGAAGGCGTGATTGTCGTGGCACAACGACAGCCCGTGTCGCACGCCCCCTCCTTGCCCCAACCCCGCCTGCGTGAGGGCCATCTCCCTACTCGCGAGTAGTAAAACAGACCACCGGACTGTACCCGATGCCGCTGCCGCGGTGGACCGCATCCGTCGGATTGAACCCCTAACCGTTAGCAAACGCGTCTCCATTGGCTAACTTTCTTTTGTCCCGGCAGAAACCGTTGGCGCAGAAGAACTTTCGTCGCTCATCTTTTCGACGCCGAAGCGGGCTCTCAGTTCCGTCTTGAGCACTTTGCCGGCGGGGTTTCGAGGAAGCGCGTCAACGAGCTCGAGAGCCTTCGGATGCTTGTACCGCGCGAGCCGTTCGGTGAGGAATTCGTCTAGATCGGAAAGGCTGAGGCCGGATTGCGTCACGGCCGCCACGGCCACCGGCACCTCGCCCCATTTCTCGTGGGCCCGCCCGATCACCGCCACTTCGACGATCGCGGGATGGCCCGCGAGCGCATTCTCGACTTCGGCGCAGTAGATGTTCTCTCCGCCGGAGATGATCATGTCCTTCTTGCGGTCGACGACCCAGACGTAGCCCTCCTCGTCCCGCCGCACCAGATCACCGGAGTGGAACCAGCCGCCGGCGAACGCCTCCGCGGTGGCCTGGGGGTTGTTCCAGTAGCCGGCCATCAGTGTCGGTGCCCGGTAGACGATCTCGCCGACCTGACCGACCGGGACGTCGTTCATGTCCTCGTCGACCACCCGCGCCGCAACGGTCGGGATCACCTTGCCGACGGACCCGAGCTTGCGCAGTGCGTCCTGTGCCAACAGCATGCACGTCACCGGTGACATCTCGGTCTGGCCGAACGCAGCGAAAATCTGTGTGCCGGGAAAGGTTTCGGACATTTCGCGCAGCAGGGTGTCCGACGCGGGCGCGGTGCCCCACAACAGCACCCGCAGCCTCAGCTCACGCGGGAGTGCCCGCTGGGCGGCGCACACCGCCTGCCATTGCGCGGGCACCAGGAAGATCGACGTCACCTTCTCGGTCTCGAGCACGTCGAGCAATTCTCCGGGATCGAACGCACCGAGTGGGTAGATGACGGTCGGCAGGCCCAGTTGCAGGCCGCTGATCATGTTGCCGATGCCCGCGATGTGAAAGAGCGGAACCCCGATGAACCCGACGTCATTGTTGATGTCGGCGCCGACGGTGAACAGGTTGGTCATCGCCTGTCCGGACAGGTTGGTGTGGGTCAGCACCGCGCCCTTGGGCCGGCCGGTGGTGCCCGAGGTGTACATGATCAGCGCAGGCGAATCGTTGGGGATATCGACCGGCGCCGGTTCTCCCTGCTCGGTCAGCAGATCCTGATAGTCGAGCGCCCCGTTCTCGGTGGCGCCCCCGGCGACGATCACCGTGGTCAACGTCGGGTCGAGATCCCGCACCGCCGTGGCGACGTTAGTGAGCACCGATTCGGTGATCACCGCCTTGGCCTGGCAATCACTGACGAGGTAGGCGACCTCGGGTGGGGTCATCCGGAAGTTGACCGGTACCGCGATGGCGCCGAGCTTGTTGATCGCCAGGAACGACTCGACGAACTCGGGGCGGTTGAGCATCAGGATCAGCACCCGGTCGCCGAAGCCGACCCCGCGCCGACTCAACGCGCCGGCCAGTGTGGAGACCCGGTCGTCGAGCTCACCCCAGGTCGTCGTCCGGCCCAGGAAACGCAGCGCGGTCGCGCCGGGTTGCATCAACGCGTGGCGGGCGAGTTGGTTGGTCCAGTTCTGCCGGTGGGACAGGTCGGGCTGGTCAGTGGGCGCTGGTTGGGCGGTCAACGGATGGTGCTCTTTCGGCTTGGGTTGCACGATGTTGATATTTGATCAAACATTGTGTTGCCCCGGTCACACTAATGGCCTCGGCGGCTCGGGGACAACCCCACGCCAACAGACCGGAGAACACGGTGAACGCACCAGCCAGACCTCGGCCCACGGCGCAACGCGCGGTGCGCCGCGAACAGCTGTCCGACGAGGTCGCCGGGCGTCTGCGGGCGGCGATCATGTCGGGGACGCTGCGGCCCGGCATGTTTATCCGCCTCGACGAGACGGCCACCCAACTCGGGGTCAGTATTACGCCCGTGCGCGAGGCGCTGCGCACGCTGCGCGGCGAAGGGATGGTGCAGCTGGAACCGCATCGCGGGCACGTGGTGTTGCCGCTCAGCCGCGGTGATATCGAGGACATCTTCTGGCTGCAGGCAACCATCGCCAAGGAGCTGGCCGTCAGCGCCGCCGAGCGGATCACCGACGCCGAGATCGACGAGCTGGAACGACTCACCGATGCATTGGCGTTGGCGGTCGAGCATCGGGATCCCGACGAGGTGGCCTCCGCGGAGTTCGCGTTTCATCGCGCGTTCAACCGTGCGACGGGCCGGATCAAGCTGGCGTGGTTTCTGCTGCACGTGGCGCGTTATCTGCCGCCACTGATCTATGCGACCGACCCGCGATGGGGCGCCGCTGCGGTGACCAACCACCGGGAGCTGATTGACGCGTTGCGCCGGCGCGACGTGGGTTCCGTGGTCCAGTTGACCAGCAGCCAGTTCACCGACGGCGCGCAGCGCCTGACCTCCCGTCTCGACGAAATCGGGATGTGGAGCTGATCGCTCGGTTCGCGCCGCGGCGCCGGATACGTCTACTTTTTGCCCGCCTCACAGCGACAACTGCGGTTATGTCAGACGGGCGCGGCGACGTCCCAACCGGTCCCCGACACCGGGCGCGGCGACGTCCCCAACCGATCCCCGACACCGGGCGCACCCCTTCGACCGCCTCACAGCGATAACTGCGGTTATGTCAGACGGGCATGTCACGGTTCGACGATGAACACCTCACGCGGCCTGCGGGGAATCGAACTCCGCTACGCCCTCACGATGTACCTGTTCCAGCACGGTCCGGCCACGGTCGCGGACCTGATCGACGGGCTCACCTGGCAGGGGTTCATCATCGCGGGCCGGCCGTCGAAGTCGGTCTCCGACGCGTTGCGTTGGGAGATCGAACGCGGCAGAGTGCTCCGATTCGCGCGTGGTCTGTACGGCCCCGGGTGGATGCCCCGCGCCACTGAATACCGGATTCACCAGCGCGTGCTCGCGTTGCGGGCGGCACCCGCGGTTGACATAACTGCAGATGTCGCTGTGAGGTGGGCAATTTGAGTGGCGCCCCAGACGCTCCGGATGTTACGAGCTGGCAGCCAGCTGCTCGGCGCGGCCCTTGAGGTTGTCGGCCAGGTATTCCAGCGTGTCACCGATGGCCTTCTTGACCATGGGCTTCGGGATCGCCATCTTGGTCTCGACGTCGAGGTCGACGGTCAGCAACGACGTCGGGCCCATCGACACCACCGAGAAGATCTGCTCCTGCTTCGCGAACAGGTCGCCCTGCTGCAGCACGGTGTGGATCTGAGTCGGGCTCGGGTAGTAGACGGCGGTGATGTAGGTGCCCGCCATGCCCTGGACCAGCACGTCCAGCCGAAGCTGGCTGGGTCGGCCGTCGTCGTAGCGGGCCAGCACCCAGCAGCCCTTGATCTCCTCGTTCCACAGCGGATACGACTCGAAGTCGGCGACGATCGCCATGATCGACTCGGCAGGGGCCGCGACCTCGACGGTCTTGCTTACGATCGGCATTCGCCGAGCATATCGACGCGCTTAACTGTCGACGCGGGCCGTCTCGAGCAGCGAGCGGATGGCATCGGGGATGGGAACGGGCCGGCGGTCGGCCCGGTCGACGTACACGTGCACCCAGTGCACCAATGCCGCAATGGGGTGCGCGGCGTCGCCGGGCGGTTCCCCGTGAGCGGTTTGGAAGACGCCGAGCCGGTACCTGACGCTGGTCCTTCCGAGTCTGGCCACCGCCAGACCAATGACGAGCGGCTCGGGGAATCGCAGGTCAGCGAAGTATCGGCAGCCGGACTCGGCGACGACATCCAGCCACGAGGTGGTCAGCGGGTCGATCCCGGTGTTGGTGATGATCCATCCGTTGATGGCGGCGTCGAAGAACTCGTAGAACACCGCGTTGCTGAGGTGGCCGAACATGTCGTTGTCCGTCCACCGGGTCAACACAGGCTGGTGGACAGGGAAATCCCGACTGGTGAGTGATCGCTCGTCGCTGGTCGTCATGGCTGCATTCTCGCAATGCGGGCAGGCTGGTCGTTATGAAACTGAGGATCCGCGGCGCCGTGCTCGAACAGATCGGGCTCCCCCGGCCCTACGCCGAGTCCAAACCGCTCACCATCTCCGAATTGGACCTGTCGCCGCCGGGCGAGAGCGAACTCCTCGTCCGCATCGAAGCCGCCGGGCTCTGTCACTCCGACCTGTCGGTGGTCGACGGCAACCGGGTGCGCCCGGTGCCGATGCTGCTCGGCCACGAGGCCGCCGGCGTCGTCGAGCAGGCCGGCGCTGCGGCCTCGGACTTGGCGGTGGGACAGCGCGTCGTCATGACGTTCCTGCCACGCTGCGGGCACTGCCCGGCATGCGCGACCGACGGCCTCACACCCTGCGAACCGGGCAGCGCCGCCAACGCCGCGGGCACGTTGATGGGCGGCGCGCGGCGACTCTCCCGCGACGGGCAGCCGGTCAATCATCATCTCGGGGTGTCCGGCTTCGCCACACACGCCGTGGTGGATCGAACGTCGGTCGTACCGGTGGATTCCGACGTGCCGCCGGTGGTGGCCTCACTGCTGGGCTGCGCGGTGCTCACCGGAGGGGGCGCCGTGCTGAATGTCGGCGAACCGCAGCCGGGCCAGATGGTCATCGTCGTCGGCCTCGGCGGGGTGGGCATGGCCGCGATGCTCACCGCCCTGGCGCACGACGACGTTCGCGTCGTCGGCGTCGACCAGCTGGCCGACAAGTTGGACCGCGCGCGGGCGCTCGGCGTGCATGAGACGTACACACCCGATGAGGCGATCCAGCGCGGGGTCAAGGCGACGGTAGTGGTCGAGGCCGTCGGCCATCCAGCAGCGCTCCAGACGGCGATCGACCTGACCGCACCCGGCGGGCGGACGATCACCGTCGGACTGCCCCCGCCCGACGCTCGAATCAGCGTGTCGCCGTTGGGGTTTGTCGCCGAAGGCCGGTCCCTGATCGGCAGCTATCTCGGGTCGGCAGTGCCGGCGCGCGACATTCCGCGTTTCGTCGAGCTGTGGCGGTCCGGCCGGCTGCCGGTCGAATCGCTGGTGTCGTCGACGATCAGCCTGAACCAGATCAACGAGGGCATGGACCAACTCGCCGACGGCAGTACGGTGCGGCAGATCATCGACTTCGGCTAGAACCAGTCGCCGCGCATCTCCAGCGTGGTCCGATCCAGGCTGTGCAGCAGGTCGAATTGCGGTGCCGTATTGGGAAGTTCGTAGCGGAAGAAGTATCGGGCGGCTTGACGCTTGCCGTCGTAGAAGTCGCCGGACTTTCCCTGGGCGGCGAGGAACTGCTCCAGCCACATCCAGGCGATCACGATGTGGCCGAACGCCTCGAGGTAGATCACGCTGTTGGCCATCGCGGCCTCGACGTCGCCCGAGCCGAACATGCTCGCGGTGACGTCGACGAGCCGCTGCCACACCGAATCGAGCTGAGCGGCAAGCTCGGCGGGCTCGCCACTGGCCGCGGCGGCGGCGGCGACCGTCTCGCCGATGGCCGTGCCCAGCGCGGCCAGGGTGGCACCGCCGCGCTGAGTCACCTTGCGGCCCAACAGATCCAGGCTCTGGATCCCGTGGGTGCCCTCGTGGATCGGATTGAGCCGGTTGTCCCGGTAGTGCTGCTCGACGTCGTACTCGCGGCTGTAGCCGTAGCCACCGAGCACCTGGATCGCCAGGTTGTTGGCTTCCAGACACCATTGCGAGGGCCAACTCTTGGCGACCGGGGTCAAAATGTCGAGCAGCGCGGTCGCCGAATCGCGTTCCTCGTCGGATTCCGCGCTGTGCTGCCAATCGACGAGCTTGGCGCAGTAGAGCGCCAACGCGAGTGCCCCTTCGACATAGGACTTCTGCGCCAACAACATTCGCCTGACATCTGGGTGCTCGATGATCGGCACCTGCGGCGTCGACGGATCCTTGGCGGTCACCGCCCGGCCCTGGGGTCGCTCGCGCGCATACTGCAGCGACTTGAGATAGCCGGTGTAGCCCAGCGCAATCGCTCCCATTCCGACGCCGAGCCTGGCCTCGTTCATCATGTGGAACATGTAGGTGATTCCACGGTGCGGTTCCCCGACCAGATATGCCACCGCTCCTGGCGCACCGCCGGGACGAAACGTCCCTTCGCCAAAGTTCAAGACGGTGTTGGTGATTCCGCGAAAGCCCATCTTGTGGTTCAGCCCGGCCAGGACCACGTCATTGCGCTCGCCGACGGCGCCGGCGGCGTAGACGAGGAACTTGGGCACGATGAACAGCGAGATGCCCTTCGTTCCCGGCGGGCCACCCGGAATCTTGGCCAGCACCAGGTGCACGATGTTGTCGGTGAGCTCGTGCTCTCCGGCGGAGATCCACATCTTCGATCCGAACAGCCGGTAGCTGCCGTCGGCCTGCGGTTCGGCCCGGCTGACGATATCGGCGAGCGATGACCCGGCCTGGGGTTCGGACAGGCACATCGTGCCGGAGAACCGCCCCGCCAGCATCGGTGTCACGAAAGCCTCGATCTGTTCGGGGGTTCCAAACTTGGCCAGCAGGCTGGCATTGGCCATGGTCAGCATCAGGTAGCCGGTGGTGCTGACATTCGCCGCCGAGAACCAGGCAAACCCCGCCTGCGCGACGGTCGCGGGCAGCTGCGCCCCGCCGAGGTGATGGTCCATGCTCATGCTGATCAGGTCGGCCTTGCCGAAGGCCGTCAACGCCTCCTTGACCTCGGGGATGATGGTGACCGTTGAGCCGTCGAAAGTCGGCTCGTGAGCATCGCCCTTCTTGTTGTGCGGCGCGAAATAGCGCGTCGCCAGCTCCTCACACAGCTCCAGCACACCGTCGAACGTCTCGCGGGAATGTTCGGCGAACCGCTGTCGCTTGGTCAGCTCGTCGACCCGCAGCCACTCGTAGAGCAGAAACTCCAGGTCGCGCCGCGAGAGCAGGGTGGACTTCATCGCGCTCCTTCCACCGTCAGTGCCGCGGAATACAGTTTCGCGAGTATGGGCGAGGAGGGGCACGAAATGACGAACCCGACCGAGAAGATTGATCTCAGCGGCGTGCGATGGGGTTCGGTCGAGTGGACGCTGTTGGTCACCCTGTACCTGCGGGCCTGCGAAAGCCGGTTGGAGCGGCCGATTCTCGGCGACACGGCGGCCGCCGAAGCCGTCGACCGCATCGACTACAACTGGTCCCGGATGCGGCGGTGGGTCCCCGCGTGGGCCAACCAATTCATGGTCGCGCTGCGGGCCAAGAAGCTCGACGTGTGGGCCGCCGACTTCCTGGACCACCATCCGGACGCGGTGGTACTGCACCTCGGCTGCGGGTTGGACAGCCGGGTGTTCCGGCTCGATCCACCGGCAACCGTGCAGTGGTTCGACGTGGACCAGCCCGCCGTCATCGAGTTGAGGCACCAGTTGTACTCCGACCGCGACGGCTACCAGATGATCGCGTCGTCGGTGACCGAGCCGGCCTGGCTGGATTCCATACCGGCGGATCGCCCGACGCTCGTCGTCGCCGAAGGCCTGCTGATGTACCTCACCGAGGCCGAAGCGCGGCAGCTGCTTCAGCGCATCACCGACCGGTTCGGCTCCGGCGAGCTGCTGACCGACCTGCTGTCACAGTGGGGTCCGCGCATCTCCAAGCTCATCGAGTGGGGCACCCGCGACGGCCGCGAGCTCGCGGACTGGAATCCGCGGCTGTGCTACATCGAGCAGACATCCGCGATCGCGGACTCCGAGAAGATCCCGCTGAAGCCGCAGCGCACGGTGTTCCGGATGCTGCACGCCGTGCCGGCGCTCCGCGACTACGACCGGCTGTACCGGTACCGGTACTAGCTACTGCTGCGACTGTGCCGTGTTTTCTACCTCAATGCCCAGCGGCGATTCCGCACGCACCGCTTCGTCACGGATCAAGCCGCGCAGCAGCGCGGTGCTGAACTCGACGGCGATCTCCTGGGCCGTCCGTCGGCCCTGCGGGCGCAGCCAGCGGTAGGAACCCAGCGTCATGCCGATGTAGCCCAGCGCCAGCACATGGGAGTCGCACTCATAGAACTCGCCGCTGGCGATGCCGCGGTCGATGACGTCGCGCACATGCTCGTAGACCTGCGTCTCGGCCGTCCGGATGTAGGCGACCTGGTCCTCGGTGAACCATTCGGCGATGTAGGGCCCCTCCTGGAAGTACACCGCCGCCTGCTCCAGGTCGTTGGCGATGCCGACCAGCAGCCGACGGGTGAAGTGGTAGATCGTCTCGCGCGCCGGCGCGGACGGGTCGTCGTGCAGCGCGGCCACGGTGGCGTCGGCCGCGCGCTTGTAGATGTCGTAGAGGATCAGCGACTTGCTGGCGTAGTAGTGGTAGACGGTGGCCTTGTTGAGGCCGACCGCGTCGGCGACGTCGTCCATCCGGGTGCCGTGGTATCCCCGCGCGGCGAACAGCTTGGTGGCGACGGCCAGCAGCTCCTCGCGACGGGACAGCCCATTGGTGGTGGGGGTATCAGACGACATCGCGACTCACTATATGCAGGAACCGTGCCGCCGCGTCAATCAACCGGTTGGACAGTTGCGCGCAAAGGGGGCGGATCGCCGTCGCCGTCCGCGGGGCGGGTCTAGACTTCAGCGGAAGCCAGCCGATACGCGGAGGTTGTCTGATGGATCCGAATCCGGACTACGACGCGAGTGACGAGCTCGAGTACGGCATTAACTGGTTTGCCTGGATTCTGAGGGGCGTCTACCCGCCGCCGGCCTATCCGCCGGTCTAGCCACCAGGCATTACTACGCGGCCGCCGCCTTCTCGGCCCGGCCGACTTCCGCCCGCAGATCGGCCGTTAGGTCTGGGGAATGTCTGCGCTCACCGCGATTCTGTCGCCGAACGTGCGCACGCTGCGAAATTTGGGGCGGCTGTTTGTCGCACTGGCCGCGCGTTCGGCGAACGACCTACAGCGCTTTGAGTTCCTCGGCGACCTCGGAGACCGATTTTTTGGCGTCGCCGAACAGCATGGTGGTGCCCTCGGCGTAGAACAGCGGGTTGTCGATGCCGGCGAAGCCGGAGTTCATCGACCGCTTGAGCACGATCACCGACCTCGACTTGTCCACGTTGAGGATCGGCATGCCGTAGATCGGGGAGCTGGCTTCGTTGCGCGCCGCGGGGTTGGTGACGTCGTTGGCGCCGATGACGATAGTGACGTCGGTGCGGGCGAACTCGTCGTTGATGTCGTCCATCTCCTTCATGGCGTCGTACTCGACGTCGGCCTCGGCCAGCAGCACGTTCATGTGGCCGGGCATGCGGCCGGCCACCGGGTGGATCGCGTATTTCACCTCCACCCCGCGGTCTTCGAGCAGGCTGGCCAGGTCCTTGACGGCGTGCTGGGCCTGCGCGACCGCCAGGCCGTAGCCCGGGACGACGATCACCTGGTTGGCGTAGGCCATCTGGATGGCGGCGTCGGCCGCCGAGGTGGACCTCACATGCTTGTCACCCTCGTCGCCGCCACCGACCGCGACCCCGCCGCCACCGAAGCCGCCGGCGACGATCGCGGGGATGGAGCGGTTCATCGCCTTGGCCATCAGGTTGGTCAGGATCGAGCCGGACGCGCCGACGATCATGCCGGCGACGATCATCGCGGTGTTGTTCAGCGCCAAACC
>JBEVHG010000087.1:0-12584 GCA_040511335.1 Mycobacterium sp.
GACGCGCTATCGGATAATGAGCTCCTCGACTTCACCACGCTGGCAAGGGTTTTCGGCTACCCGTCGACCCTGGAGGCGCAGGATTCGTCGATGAGTTCGCGCGGCTACCGCGCGATGGCCGGCATCCCGCGCCTGCAGTTCGCCCACGTCGACCTGCTGGTGCGGTCGTTCGGTTCGCTGCAGGGGCTGCTGGCGGCCAGCGCGGATGATCTGCAGTCGGTCGAGGGCATCGGGTCGATGTGGGCCCGCCACATCCGCGAAGGCCTGTCCCTGCTGGCCGAGTCGACGATCGCCGACCGGCTGGCCTAGGACGCGCGTGCGCCGAAATCGACGTTTGACAGACGACACGCCGCGAAACTCCGGCCGAACGTCGGTTTCGGCGCGAAGGGCCGGGTCAGTTGCCCGGTGGCGGTACCTCTTCTGGTGCCGGTTCACCCTCAGCGGGCGGCGGTGCGGCCTCGACCGGAGCCGGCTCGGCGAGGACGAACGGCACCGCGGCCGACCGCAGGTTACCCAGCTGGACGATCAGGTTGTACGTGCCCGGCCCGATCGGCTCGCGTGGCAGCGGGCAGTCCGGGGCCGAGCCCATGCCGGTCCAGGTCACCTCGGTGGTCACCTGCTCGCCTGGGTTGAATGTCTTGACCAGTGTCTCGTTGGACGGTGCGCAGTCCAGGTTCGACCACAACCGACTGTTGTCCAGCGAGTAGACGTAGGCGGCGAGTACCGCGGCGCCGACATCACGCTGGCAGGCCACCAACCCGATATTGGTGACGACCATGGTGAACTTCGGTTGGTCCCCGACGACGAACTCCGGCTCGTCGGTGATGCCCTTGACGGCCAGCGTGGAGTCCGGGCAGTCGTCGCCCTCGTTGAGTACCGGCGGGGGCGTGACGGCGGCGGTCGGGGTGGGGGTGGGCGCGGGGCGATGCTCCGCGGGCGGCACCACCGGCGTCTTGACCTCGGGGTTCTCCCCAGGCAGCGGTGTGGGTGTAGCGGCAGGGGTGGGCTTGTCGGCGTTCTTCGTTTCGGCGCCGGCGCTGTTGGACACGATCATGATCACGACGGCCGCGATCACCCCGACAACGAGTGCCGCAATGCCCAACGCCAGTGCCCTGCGCCGCCAGTAAATCTGGGTGGGTAGCGGGCCATGCGGTTCCAGATCCAACACAGCATCACGGTAAGCCCAGGTCACGCCCAGTCGTCCGACCCGCCTCGGCGTGTCGCGGCTCAGCCTTCGCCGATATCGCCCAGATAATCCCGCAACACCACCTGCCCGTCGGCGAGCTGGTAGGTGACACCAGCGATCGCCAGCGTCCCGGCATCCACCCGATCGGCGACGGCGGTGGAGCGGCTGCGAAGCTGCGCGGCCGTCTCGTTGACGTGGCGGGTCTCGAACTCGTCGACCCGGCTGAGCCCGTCGCGACGGCCCAGCAGGATCGACGGGGTCACCCGCTCGACGATGTCGCGCACGTAGCCGCCGGGCACCGCCCCGCCGTCCAGCGCCGCAAGCGTCGCCTTCACCGCGCCGCAGCTGTCGTGACCGAGCACCACGATCAGCGGCACGTTGAGCACCGCGACGGCGTATTCGATCGAGCCCAGCACCGCCGAGTCGATGACGTGACCCGCGGTGCGCACCACGAACATGTCGCCCAGGCCCTGATCGAAGATGATCTCTGCGGCCACCCGGCTGTCGGCGCAGCCGAACACCACCGCGATCGGCTTTTGCTCCTCGGCGAGGCTGGCCCGATGATCGATGCTCTGGCTGGGATGTTCAGGCTGGCCCCTGACGAAGCGCTCGTTACCCTCCTTGAGTGCCTTCCATGCGGACACCGGATTCGAATTGGGCATGCCCGACATTCTGCCGGAGTATCTGCCCATGATCGATTCGGGCGAGTTGCTGCGCTGGTACTCCCATGCGCAGCGAGACCTGCCGTGGCGACGGCCCGGGGTGACGCCGTGGCAGATTCTGGTCAGTGAGTTCATGCTTCAGCAGACGCCGGCGGCCCGGGTGGAGCCGATCTGGCTGGACTGGGTGGCGCGCTGGCCCACTCCGTCAGCGACGGCGGCCGCCGGTGCGGCCGACGTGCTGCGGGCCTGGGGCAAGCTGGGTTACCCGCGCCGGGCCAAGCGCCTGCACGAGTGCGCTGTCACGATCGCTTCCGAGCATGGCGATGTGGTGCCATGCGACGTCGAAACCCTGTTGTCGCTGCCCGGTGTTGGCGACTACACGGCCCGGGCCATCGCTTGTTTTGCCTACCGCAAACCGGTGCCCGTCGTCGACACCAACGTGCGGCGGGTGGTCGCCAGGGCGGTGCACGGACGTGCGGACGCCCCCGCGAGCCCACGCGACCTCGCCGACGTAGCTGCACTGTTGCCCAATGATGCTGAGGCGCCGCGGTTTTCGGTGGCCCTGATGGAGTTGGGCGCAACGGTGTGCACCGCACGGTCGCCGCGCTGCGGACTGTGCCCGCTGAGCGCGTGTGCGTGGCGGTCGAACGGCTATCCGCCGGCCGCCACTGCCCCGCGCCGCGTCCAGCGGTATGCCGGCACCGACCGGCAGGTCCGCGGGCGGCTGCTGGATGTGTTGCGCGGCGACAACTCTCCGGTCACCCGCGCCCAGCTGGACGTGGCTTGGCTGACCGACACAGCGCAGCGCGACCGCGCCCTGGACTCGCTGCTGGTCGATGGGCTGGTGGAGCAGACGGCCGACGGCCGGTTCGCACTGGCCGGCGAGGGCGACTAAGCGCTGGCCTCTTCGCGTTCTGAGTCGTTGCAGCAGAACCGGCGCCGGTAGTCCGAAGGCGTGACCCCGATGATGCGCCGGAAGTGATGGCGCAACAACGTCGCGGCGCCAAAGCCCGACCGGTCGGCGATCCGGTCGATGTCGAGGTCGGTCTCCTCCAGCAGCCGGCGCGCATAGAGCACCCGCTGATCGGTGACCCACTGCATCGGCGTGCGGCCGGTCTCCTCCACGAAGCGGCGGGCGAACGTGCGGCCCGACATGTTCGCGCGCCTGGCCAGCCTCGCGACGGTGTGCGGCTTGTCGAGGTTGCCAAGAATCCAGTCCAGGTGCGGGGCGAAACCCTCCGAGCAGCGCACCGGGATGGGCTGGTCGATGTACTGCCGCTGACCGCCGTCGCGCTGCGGCGGGACCACCATCCGGCGGGCGATGACGTTGGTCACCGCGCTGCCCAGTTCCCGGCGGACCAGGTGCAGGCAGGCATCGATACCCGCCGCGGTGCCGGCGCTGGTGATCAGGTTGCCGTCGTCGACGAACAACACATTGCGGTCGACCCTGGCGGTCGGATACAACCTGGCCAGTTCGTCGGCATGCATCCAGTGGGTGGTACACGGCCGGCCGTCAAGCAGGCCCGCCGCGCCCGCTACGAACGCGCCCGAACACACCGTCAGGATCGTCGACCCGGAGTCGGCGGCAGCTCGGACGGCCTTGAGCGCGTCGGGCAGATAGTCGGATCCGCCGATCGCCGGGATAGCCACCAGGTCCGCGCCGACCAGATCGTCGAGCCCGTGTTCCGGGGTGATCGTCGCGCCGACCGAGGTTCGCAGGGGCTTGCCAGGCTCCGGCCCGCAGACCTTGAAGTCGAAGTTGGGGACGCCGTCGGCGGAGCGGTCGATACCGAACACCTCGCAGATCACGCCGAACTCGAACACCGCTAGCCCGTCCAGCACCAGCGCCGATACGCTCTTTATTGCCATGGCAGCATTTTAACGCAAGGTGTCGGTCCTGCCACTGTTGGCGGAATATTTATCGGCGAAGGATTACTGCCATGACCACTGCACTGACCTTCCTCATCCTGATCGCCCCGTTCGCGGTGGCAGCGGCGCTCAGCTGGGCCGCCCATCGCTCCGACTCACTTCGCATCCGGTTCGACCAGTTCCGATGGTCGGCACCGATGATGGGCCGGCTGTTCGAGGACGACCGCGACGAATTTCGCATCGCGCACGACGTCGACGCCATCCGCACGCGCTTCGAGCGGAACCCGGTGTGGCCCACCTCAGGCACGCTGGGCGAGCGCCGTTAAGAACGACTCCACCGCTTCTCGGTAGATCTGCGGCGCTTCGTCGTGGATCAGGTGGCCGGCTCCTGGCACGTGCAGATACGTTGTCCGGTAGCCGGTTTCGTTCATTTCGCGCATCTGTCCGGGCGGGGTGACGGAGTTGCCGGCCTCGATGAGCAGCGCCGGTATCCGCACCGACCGCCACTGCTGCCAATAGTCACGGGTCCCCCACTCGGCGGCGATTTCGATCCAGTGCCGGGTGTGCCCGTGCAGCCGCCAGCCCGTCGCGGTCCGGTCGAAGGCCTCCAGGAAGTACCGTCCAGCCACCGGCCCGAACTCGTCGTAAACCTGTTGGGTCGAACCGAATTCGATCGGCAGCGCATGCAACCACGGCTCCCACGGGCCGGTGGTGCGGCCACGAAAGTCAGGCGCCATGTCCTCCACGACGAGCGCGGAAACCAGATCGGGTCGCGCCGCCGCCAGGCACCAGGCGTGCAGGGCGCCCATCGAGTGGCCGATCAGGGTGGCCGGCCGGCCCAGCGCAGCCACTGCGTCGCCCAGGTCGGCGACGAATCGCTCGGTGCTGATCGGGTGCGGGTCGGCGACGTCGTGCCCGCGGTGCCACGGCGCGTCGTAGGTGTACACCTCGCCAAGCTCAGTCAGCCACGGCAGATGACGCGACCAGGTGCTCCCCCGCCCCATCAGGCCGTGCACGAGGACCAGCGGCTCGCCGTGGCCGCCCCTGCCGGTCAGCAGTTCGGTGTGCACACCGCCATCTTGCCGACACGGCAGCGCGGTAGCCTGAACCGCATGCCCGTGGTGAAGATCAACGCAATCGAGGTGCCGCCCGACGCCGGTCCGGAGCTGGAGAAGCGGTTCGCGCACCGCGCACACGCCGTCGACAACCAGCCCGGATTCCTGGGCTTTCAGCTGCTGCGGCCGGTCAAAGGCGAGGACCGCTACTTCGTGGTGACCCAGTGGGAATCGGAGGAAGCTTTTCAGGCGTGGGCGACGGGGCCGGCCATCGAGGCCCACAAGGGCCAGCATGCCAATCCCGTCGCCACCGGCGCATCGCTGCTGGAGTTCGAGGTTGTGTTGGACGTTGCGGGGACCGGCGCCAAGGCGTAAGGCGGGCCGGGCGGGACACCGGCCTGCGGGCGCGCTGACGGCCGTCGTCGCGTTGGTCGTCGCCTTAGCCTGCGGGTGCGCCGATGCGGGACCGGCTGCGCCTGCCGGGGCTGCATACGGCTTCCCCATCGACACCAACACCCCCCAGGGTCTGCGGGCCAAGCAGACCATGGACATGCTGAACTCCGATTGGCCGATCGGACCCGTCGGGGTGCGCACGCTGGCCGCCCCCGACAAGGTCGACGACATCGGCACCACGCTGGACAAGATCTGGTGGGACCGGCCATTCACCGTCACCGGGATGGAAACCGGTGCGCATCACGCGACACTGCACGTGCTGACCTCGTACGGCGTGGCGCAGGACATCGAGTTGCGCACCAACGACGCCGGCCAGGTCGACCGGTTGGAGCTGTCCCTGCGGCCGCCGACAATCAAGAAGTGGGCCGACGTCGATGCGGAGCTAACCAAATCCGGGGCGCGCTATTCCTACCAGGTGTCCAAGGTCAACGACGGAAAGTGTGCGGTGGTGGCCGGCACCAACACCGACCTGTCGCTGCCGTTGGCGTCGATCTTCAAACTGTATGTGCTGCTTGCCGTTGCGGATGCGGTGAAGGCCGGCACGGTCAGCTGGGACGACTCGCTTACCGTCACCAATAAAGCCAAGGGGGTCGGATCGGCCGGCCTCGAGGAGCTGGCGCCGGGGGCCCAGGTGTCGGTTCGGACCGCAGCGCAGCAGATGATTTCGTCCAGCGACAACACGGCCACCGACCTGCTGATCGCGCGGCTGGGGCCCGGTGCGGTGGAACGGGCACTGGTGGCCGCCGGGCATCACGACCCGGCCAGCATGACCCCGTTCCCGACCATGCACGAGTTGTTCTCGGTCGGCTGGGGCGAACCGAACCTGCGTGAGCAGTGGAAGCAGGCATCACCTGCGGCCCGCGCACAGTTGCTGCGGCAGACCAATTCCCGCCCGTACCAACCGGATCCGAATCGCACGCACACCCCGGCGTCCGACATCGGCGCCGAGTGGTACGGCAGCGCCGCCGACATCTGTCGGGTGCACGCGGCGTTGCAGGCGGCCGCGGTCGGCGAGGCCGCACCGGTCAGGCAGATCCTTTCGGCCATACCGGGTATCGACCTCGACAAGTCGAAATGGACCTACATCGGCGCCAAGGCCGGAAACCTGCCCGGCGACCTGACGTTCAGCTGGTACGCCGTCGACCACACCGGCCAGCCGTGGGTGGTCAGCTTCCAGTTGAACTGGCCACGCTACCGCAGCCCCACCGCCGCGGGCTGGCTGCTGTCGATCGTGCACCAAGCCTTCGACCTGGCGCCGACAGGCTGACTACCCGGTGGACCGTAGCGTCCAGGCGTGCCCCCGGAAGTGCATCACTGTCCGACTGACCGGCGTAATGTCGATGCGCCAGAACGATTTTGGCGGCGCGTCGAGCGCCACCAGGATCGAGGCGCGGACCACCGACGGGTGAGTGACGGCGACCAGCCGGGCGCGCCGGATGGTCAGCGATTCCATCCATGCGCGCACCCGGTCGATCAGGTCGACGACGGATTCGCCGCCGTGCGGCGCCCGGGTCGGATCGGTGAGCCAGACCGCCAGGTCGGCGGGACGCACTCCGCCGAGCACGTCGCCACGCCAACGGCCGCAGTCCAAGTCGGCTAGCCGTGGGTCGATAACGGCTTGCAGGCCAAGCAGTTCGGCGGTCTGCCTGCACCGCTTCTCCGGCCCGCAGTAGGCGCGCTCGGCGATGCCCAGTTCGATGGCGGCGTCAACTTGCCGGTGCCCGACGGAGTTGAGCGGCTCGTCGGTGGGGAATCGTCCGGCCGCCATCGCATCGGTCATCGCGTGCGAAACGAGGGTGAGCCGGACGACCTCGGTCATGCTGGGATGGACGTCTCCTGCTTCTCGCCGAGGAGGCGTGACGCCAACGCGCCAAAGACCAGCGCAATAGTCACCCACATGACGACCTGCGTGCCCAGCGAGAAGAGCCGGAACTCATAGAGATCGTCGGCGGGGAAGCCTTCGTAGACAATGTTCCCCGCGTCATCGAGCAACGGTCCAGGCGTCTCGTCGATGGTCGGCAGGATGAGCATCACGACTGCGGCCGCCACGATATACGCACCGGCGGCGACCAACGTCGCGTTCCATGCGCCCAACCGTTCCGCGAGCCTCCGACCCAGGTAGACCGCGGCCACCAGCAGCGCCGCCGACAGCACCACCATCAGCAGGTACAACAGCGTGCGCTGTCGGATGGTCTCGTCGAGGCTGACGGCCGGCGGGTTGGGCGGGTACTTCAGCGCGGGAACGACGTAGAGGCTCAGCAGCATTCCACCGGCCGCATACAGCGACAGCAAGCGCGCCGAGACGTTGCCGACGCGTCCGTAGGCCACCGCGAACACCACCGCGAACAGCGCACCCATGGCGACGCTGAAGGCCAGCACCCCGAGGCCCATGCCGACGTTGGCCTGCACGCCGCGAGTGAACCCTTCGAATCCTTCGGCACCGTGCTCGTGCCCGCCGTGTGCACCCTCCAATGCCTCGCGGGCCGCACCAACGCCGTCCTCGTATCCGATCGCCCGTTCGATCACTGGTTTGACGAAGATCCGGGCGAAGACGAACGCGAACACCCCAGCCAGGGCACCGGCCAGCAAGCCGCGCCCGATGATCTGCTTTTCCATCGTGTCGACTACTCCCGCGCGATCAGTGGCAGGGGAAGCCGAGTAGGTGCCGCGCGTCATGCACGAACTCGTGAATGTAGGTGTTGTTGCCGAACACCGACGTCGCGCCCTGGTCCATGCCAACGAAGTAGACGACCAAGAGCGCGAGGAATGCGGTGATCGTCAGCCAGAGTGCCGCCTTGGTGGCGGAGAAGTCGAGCGCAGACGCGGCGCTCTTGTTTGCCTCAGGAGAGGTCATGGGAAATTCCTTTCCGGGATGTCGCGTCCCAGGACGAGGTTGGTGACGGGCGTCGGGTCTGACTATGCACAGTGGCGCGACCGTTCTGGATTCTCACCAGATTCCATAGCCCGTCGATTACATCATTTACGCGATGCATCATAAGCAGAACGGGCGATCACCGCGCTGGGTGACCGCCCGTTTCGGGGTTCGGTTGTTACTCCGAGGCCGTGGCCGCGGTTGGCGTGCCGGCGGCGCCGGCCTGCGCCAGGTCCGGCTCGACGGGCTTGGCCGGCTTCGGAGCCCCGGTGAACGTGAACACCGCGTCCTCGCCTGCGCTCTCGCCGTCCCAGTTGTCCACGTCGACCGTGACGAGCTGGCCGGGACCAACCTCCTCGAACAGGATCTTCTCCGAGAGCGCGTCCTCGATCTCGCGCTGGATGGTCCGCCGCAGCGGCCGTGCACCCAGCACCGGGTCGAAGCCACGCTTGGCCAGCAGAGACTTGGCCCTGTCAGTCAGGACCATGGCCATGTCCTTGCTCTTGAGCTGCTTTTCCACCCGGCCGATCATCAGGTCGACCATCCGGATGATCTCGTCGCGAGTCAGCTGGTGGAAGACGATGATGTCGTCGATGCGGTTGAGGAACTCCGGCCGGAAGTGCTTCTTCAGCTCGTCGTTGACCTTCTGCTTCATCCGCTCGTAGTCGTTCTCGCCGCCGCCCTGGGTGAAGCCCAGGCCGACCGCCTTCGAGATGTCGGCCGTACCGAGGTTGGACGTGAAGATCAGCACGGTGTTCTTGAAGTCGACCGTGCGGCCCTGTCCGTCGGTCAGCCTGCCGTCCTCGAGCACCTGCAACAGGCTGTTGTAGATTTCCTGGTGCGCCTTCTCGATCTCGTCAAACAGCACCACGGAGAACGGCTTGCGCCGCACCTTCTCGGTGAGCTGTCCGCCCTCCTCGTAGCCGACGTAGCCCGGAGGGGCACCGAACAGCCGCGAGGCGGTGAACCGGTCATGGAACTCGCCCATGTCGATCTGAATCAGCGCGTCCTGGTCGCCGAACAGGAACTCCGCCAGCGCCTTGGACAACTCCGTCTTACCGACACCGGACGGGCCGGCGAAGATGAACGAGCCCGACGGGCGCCGCGGATCCTTCAGCCCGGCGCGGGTACGCCGGATGGCCTTAGAAACGGCCTTGACGGCATCCTCTTGGCCGATGATCCGCTTGTGCACCTCTTCTTCCATGCGCAGCAGCCGAGTGGTCTCCTCCTCGGTCAGCTTGAACACCGGGATGCCGGTCCAGTTGCCCAGCACCTCGGCGATCTGCTCGTCGTCGACCTCAGCGACCACGTCGAGATCACCTGAGCGCCATTGCTTTTCGCGCTCGGTGCGCTGAGCGACCAGCTGCTTCTCGCGATCCCGGAGGCTGGCCGCCTTCTCGAAGTCCTGCGCGTCGATCGCGGACTCCTTCTCCCGGCGCGCGTCGGCGATCTTCTCGTCGAACTCGCGCAGGTCTGGCGGCGCCGTCCTCCGGCGGATGCGCATCCGGGCACCGGCCTCGTCGATCAGGTCGATGGCCTTGTCCGGCAGGAAGCGGTCGTTGATGTAGCGATCCGCCAGCGTGGCCGCGGCCACTATCGCGGTGTCCGTGATCGAGACGCGGTGGTGCGCCTCGTAACGGTCCCGCAGACCCTTGAGGATCTCGATGGTGTGCTCGACGGTCGGCTCGCTCACCTGGACCGGCTGGAATCGGCGCTCCAGCGCGGCGTCCTTCTCGATGTACTTGCGGTACTCGTCAAGAGTGGTGGCACCGACGGTCTGCAGCTCGCCACGGGCCAACTTCGGCTTGAGGATCGAGGCGGCGTCGATCGCGCCCTCGGCGGCACCCGCACCGACTAGCGTGTGCAGCTCGTCGATGAACAGGGTGATGTCGCCGCGGGTGTTGATCTCCTTGAGCACTTTCTTCAGGCGTTCCTCGAAGTCACCGCGGTAGCGGCTGCCCGCCACCAGCGAGCCGAGGTCCAGGGTGTAGAGCTGCTTGTCCTTTAGCGTCTCGGGAACCTCGCCCTTCACGATGGCCTGCGCCAGACCCTCGACGACGGCCGTCTTGCCGACGCCGGGCTCGCCGATCAGCACCGGGTTGTTCTTGGTGCGGCGGCTCAGCACCTGCATCACCCGCTCGATTTCCTTCTCACGACCGATGACAGGGTCGAGCTTGCCCTCCATGGCGGCGGCGGTCAGGTTGCGGCCGAACTGGTCGAGCACCAGCGATGTGGATGGATTACCGGCCTCGCCGCCGCGGCCACCGGTGCCTGCCTCCGCGGCCTCTTTGCCTTGGTAGCCGCTCAGCAGCTGGATGACCTGCTGGCGCACGCGCGTCAGCTCGGCGCCCAGCTTGACGAGCACCTGGGCGGCGACGCCCTCACCCTCACGGATCAGGCCGAGCAGAATGTGCTCGGTGCCGATGTAGTTGTGGCCGAGCTGCAGCGCCTCGCGCAGGCTGAGCTCCAGCACCTTCGTCGCGCGCGGGGTGACGGGGATGTGGCCCGACGGCGCCTGCTGCCCCTGGCCGATGATCTCCTCGACCTGGCTGCGCACGCCTTCCAGCGAGATGCCCAACGACTCCAGCGACTTGGCCGCTACGCCTTCACCCTCGTGAATAAGTCCCAACAGGATGTGCTCGGTGCCGATGTAGTTGTGGTTGAGCATCCGGGCCTCTTCTTGAGCCAGGACGACGACCCGGCGGGCACGGTCGGTGAATCTCTCAAACATCGGTGGTTACCTGCTCTCCCTCACACAGACACCGCACATGCGTGCTGTACCTGCCGTCCACTCTAATGGGCGGCAGCCCCCGGCGCGGGTGCCTGGCGGTTGGTTCCGCCGAGACGACCAGGGCGCGAGATAGCGGGCTTTACGCCCCGTACCTGGTGCTGCACTCAAGCAACGCCGAGAGCGGGCGAAACGTTTCCGTGCCAGGCCGTGACGAGTTCGCCCCTAGCGAAAGCACGTAGTGCCGGCCACATGGTGGCCGGGTGTTGACGGTGGCCGATTACGTTGCCGCGTGGAATGCGTCGATGACGTCGGCAGGAATGCGTCCGCGGGTGGACACATTGTGCCCATTGCGGCGCGCCCATTCGCGGATCGCGGCGCTTTGCTCGCGGTCGATTGCGGCACGCCCGCGGCCCGATCCCGCCGAACGTCCACGCCGGCGCCCGCCAACTCGGCGGCCCGCCTCGACCCACTGCTTTAAGTTGTTGCGAAGCTTTGCTGCATTCTTGGTAGAAAGGTCGATCTCATAGCTCACACCGTCGAGCCCGAATTCGACCGTCTCATCGGCGGCGCCTTCACCGTCGAAATCATCGACCAACGTGACGGTCACTTTCTTCGCCATTAGCTCACACTGACCCTTCTGCACATGCACTAGTTTGTAGCTTCATTCCCGATCCTTACATCAATGTGCCACAGGAACGCATTCCATATCAACAGCGCCGGTATCGGGCCAGTTCAGTTGCCGTACCGTCGAACAATCGGGAACAATACCGTCTCGCGAATTGACAGGCCTGTCAGTACCATCATCAACCGATCGATGCCCATTCCAGTGCCGGTCGACGGCGGCATCGCATACTCCAAAGCGGCCAGAAAATCCTCGTCGAGAGCCATTGCCTCATCGTCTCCCGCGGCCGCCGCGCGCGCCTGCGCTTCGAACCTTTCGCGCTGGATAACCGGATCAATCAGTTCGGAGTACCCGGTGGCCAGTTCGATCTGGCGGATGTAGAGGTCCCACTTCTCGGTGACGCCGGGAAGGCTGCGGTGGGCGCGGGTAAGTGGCGTCGTCTCCACCGGGAAGTCACGGACAAAAGTCGGTGCCCAGAGCTTGTTGCCGACGGTGTGCTCCCAGAGTTCTTCGACCAATTTTCCGTGCCCATATCCGCGGTCCCGGGGAATCTCCACACCAAGGCGATTGGCAATGCCAAGCAAGTGAACGACCGGCGTCTCCGGTGTGATCGACTCACCCAGGGCCTCGGTCAGCGACGGATACATTTGTATCGTCTCCCATTGGCCGTCAAGGTCGTAGGCAGTGCCATCAGGCAATGGCACCTGTCGGGTGCCGATCGCCTCGTCGGCGACCTCCTGAATAAGCTCACGCGTCACCGTGGCGGAATCGTTGTAGTCTCCGTAGGCCTGATATGTCTCCAACATCGCGAATTCGGGTGAATGTGTCGAATCCGCGCCTTCGTTTCGGAACACCCGATTCAGTTCGAAGACCTTCTCGAAACCACCCACGAGGCATCGCTTCAGGAACAGTTCCGGGGCGATGCGAAGGTACAGGTCGGTATCGAGCGCGTTGGAGTGCGTGATGAACGGGCGGGCGGCGGCGCCGCCGGCCAATGTCTGCAGCATCGGCGTCTCGACTTCGAGAAAGCCACGCCGTTCCAGTGCGGAGCGCACCGCGCGGACCACCGCGACGCGTTGGCGGGCAATAGTGCGCGCCTCTGGGCGCACGATCAGATCGACATAGCGCTGGCGC
>JBEVHG010000088.1:0-7075 GCA_040511335.1 Mycobacterium sp.
GTCCGCAGGGTGCCCTTCGCGCGTTCCAGCGCAGCGGCCGCGCCTGCGTAGTCAGGCTCATCCTGCAAGGTCTGCCCACGCACCGTGTAGTACACCGTGGCGTCGTGCAGGTCACCCGTCACCTTCGTGTCCGTGATGGTCACGAAGGCCAGCGGGGGATCCTTGATCTCGAACTCGATCGCCGAGGCGACGATGGTGCCGATGCGCTTCGAGAGCCGGCGCGCCCGACCCACATCGACCACTAGGCCCGCTCCTTCTGCACGAGTTCGTACGTCTCGATCACGTCGCCCTCTTTGATGTCGGAGTAGGTCAGTGTCAGACCACACTCGTAGCCGTCGCGCACCTCGGTGACGTCGTCCTTCTCGCGTCGCAGCGACGACACGGTCAGGTTCTCGGCGACCACGATGCTGTCACGCAGCAGCCGGGCCTTGGCATTGCGCCGCACCACACCGGAGGTGACGAGGCAGCCGGCGATGTTGCCGACCTTCGACGACCGGAACAGCGCCCGGATCTCGGCGCGGCCCAGCTCGACCTCCTCGTACACCGGCTTGAGCAGACCACGCAACGCCTTCTCGATCTCGTCGATGGCCTGGTAGATCACCGAGTAGTAGCGGATCTCGACGCCCTCGCGGTTGGCCAGCTCGGTGGCTTTGCCCTCGGCGCGGACGTTGAAGCCGATGATCACCGCGTCGGAGGCCGACGCCAGGTTCACGTTGGTCTCGGTGACGCCGCCGACGCCGCGGTCGATGACGCGCAGCTCCACCTCGTCGTCGACCTGGATGCCCATCAGGGCTTCCTCCAGCGCCTCGACGGTGCCGGCGTTGTCGCCCTTGAGGACCAGGTTGAGCTGGCTGGTTTCCTTCAGCGCCGAATCCAGATCCTCCAGGCTGATCCGCTTCCGGCTGCGGGCCGCCATGGCGTTGCGCTTGCGCGCGCTGCGGCGGTCGGCGATCTGGCGGGCGATGCGGTCCTCGTCGACGACCAGGAAGTTGTCACCGGCGCCGGGGACCGACGTGAAGCCGATGACCTGCACCGGCCGCGACGGCAGCGCCGCCTCGACATCCTCACCGTATTCGTCGACCATCCGGCGCACGCGGCCGTAGGCGTCGCCGGCGACCACCGAGTCGCCGACCCCCAGCGTGCCGCGCTGCACCAGGACGGTGGCCACCGGTCCGCGGCCGCGGTCCAGGTGCGCCTCGATCGCCACACCCTGGGCCTCCATATCGGGGTTGGCCCGCAGGTCCAGAGTGGCGTCGGCGGTCAGCAGCACCGCCTCGAGCAGTGCCTCGATGTTGGTGCCCTGCTTGGCCGAGATATCGACGAACATGGTCTCGCCACCGAAGTCCTCGGCCACCAGGCCGTATTCGGTGAGCTGGGCGCGGATGCGGGCCGGATCGGCACCTTCCTTGTCAATCTTGTTGACCGCCACCACGATTGGCACGTCGGCGGCCTGCGCGTGGTTGATGGCCTCCACCGTCTGCGGCATCACGCCGTCGTCGGCGGCGACCACCAGGATCGCGATGTCGGTGGCCTTGGCGCCGCGGGCCCGCATGGCGGTGAACGCCTCGTGGCCCGGGGTGTCGATGAAGGTGATCGGCCGCTGCGTCCCGTCGAGGTCGACACTGACCTGGTAGGCGCCGATGTGCTGGGTGATGCCGCCGGCCTCGGCCTCGCGGACGTTGGCCTGGCGGATAGTGTCCAGCAGTCGGGTCTTGCCGTGGTCGACGTGACCCATCACGGTCACCACCGGTGGCCGGGTCTCCAGGTCTTCCTCGCCGCCCTCGTCCTCGCCGTAGGTGAGGTCGAACGATTCCAGCAGCTCGCGATCCTCGTCCTCGGGGGACACGACCTGGACGTTGTAGTTCATCTCGCTGCCCAGCAGCTCCAGCGTCTCGTCGCCGACCGACTGGGTGGCCGTGACCATCTCGCCGAGGTTGAACAGCGCCTGCACCAGGGCGGCGGGGTTGGCGTCGATCTTCTCAGCGAAGTCGGACAACGAAGCCCCGCGGGCCAGCCGGATGGTCTCGCCGTTGCCGTGCGGCAACCGCACGCCGCCGACGACCGGCGCCTGCATCGAGTCGTATTCCTGACGCTTCTGCCGTTTCGACTTGCGCCCGCGCCGTGGTGCGCCACCCGGCCGCCCGAAGGCGCCTGCGGCTCCGCCGCGCTGACCGGGACGGCCACCACCGCCGCCACCGCCGGGACGGCCGCGATAGCCGCCGCCGCCGCCCGCGGGTGCACCGGTACCGGCGCCGGCGCCGCCGCCGCGGTAGTTGCCACCACCACCGCCGCCGGCCGGGCGTCCGCCGGGACCTCCGCCGGGTCCGCGACCACCGGGAGCCGGCCGGGGCGCGCCGGGACGCGCCGGACGCCCTGGCGCACCGGCGCCACCGGGACGGGGTGGCATGTTGCCGGGCGAGGCGCCGGGGCGAGGTCCGCCGGCGGGGCGTGGGGCACCCGGGCGGGGTGCCTGCGGCCGCGGGATCGGCCGGTCGACCGGCTGGGCCGAGGAGAACGGGTTGTTGCCGACGCGCGGGGTCCGGGCGGCGGGCTTGGGCGGGGCCGACGGCGCCGGGCCGGGCCGCGGGGCGGGTATCGGACCGGGGCTGGTCGGCGCCACAGCGGCCGGAGGCGCGGGCGCCGCAGGTTCCGGCGGTGCCGCCGGCGTAGGGGCCTGCGCCTTCTCGGGCGCCGCCGCCTTGGCCGGGGAGCCGTTCCCGTCGGTCTTGACCTTTTCCGGCGCGGGCTTTGCTCCGCCGAATGATTCGCGGAGTCGCCGGGCGACGGGCGCCTCCACCGTGGAGGACGCCGATTTGACGAATTCGCCCTGTTCGCTCAGTCGGGCGAGTACTTCCTTACTGGTGACACCGAGTTCCTTGGCCAACTCGTGCACGCGGGCCTTGCCTGCCACTACTTCTCCTGTCTAGAGGCGACAGCGGTGGTGGTAGGCGCCGCGCCTCGGGTTAGCTATGACACATGGTCATCGGGACTTCACGGTGTGCTCATGTTCTTCGCTACCTGTTCTGTCGCCGGGCGCCCGAGCATGTTGAAGTACTCGACGGCCGCGGATGTATCCGGTGAACCGGTGATGCGCAGCGCTCGTGCGAATGCTCGCCGCCGGATTGCTGCGTGTAGGCATTGCGGGTCGGGATGCAGCCATGCACCTCGCCCCGGCAGGTTGCCCACTGAATCAACGGTCACGGCGCAATCACCGTTCCCGCCGACAACAGCTACTACCCGAAGCAGTTCGACGGCCAGCTCTCGCTTCCGGCAACCGACGCATGTCCGCACGGGTCCACCCGTACCTCGATGCGCCGAGGCCGAAGTCTCGCGCTGGATCACGGCTCAGTGTACCGTCACCGGCCCGGCGAATTGAAACGGCCGGGGCCAGCCATCTCCCCAGGTCGCCCGACGACTATCGGTCGTGCACCGCCCCGTGCGCGGCGCCGGGTTTCGACGGGCTCTCCGGCTGGGCCGCGTCGCTGCGGATGTCGATGCGCCAGCCGGTCAGCCGGGCCGCCAGCCGGGCGTTCTGGCCCTCCTTGCCGATGGCCAGCGACAGCTGGAAGTCGGGCACCACCACCCGCGCCGCGCGGGCAGCAGCGTCGATCACACTCACCGACACCACCTTGGCCGGCGACAGGGCGTTGGCCACGAACCGGGCAGGGTCCTCGTCGTAGTCGATGATGTCGATCTTCTCGCCCGACAGCTCGCTCATCACATTGCGGACCCGCTGACCCATCGGGCCGATGCAGGCGCCCTTGGCGTTCAGCCCGGGGACCCGCGACGTGACCGCGATCTTGGAACGGTGACCGGCCTCCCGAGCCACCGCGACGATCTCCACCGAACCGTCGGCAATCTCGGGGACCTCCAGTGAGAACAGTTTGCGGACCAGGTTGGGGTGGGTCCGCGACAGCGTGATCAGCGGTTCGCGGGCGCCGCGGGTCACGCCGACGACGTAGCAGCGCAGCCGGTCGCCGTGTTCGTAACGTTCGCCGGGAACCTGCTCGGCGGCCGGGATGACGCCCTCGGAACCCTTGGTCTCACTGCCCATTCGGACCACGACCAGGCCGCGCGCATTGGCGCGGCTGTCGCGCTGGATGACACCGGCGACGATCTCGCCTTCGCGGGTGGAGAACTCGCCGTAGTTCCGCTCGTTCTCGGCGTCGCGCAGCCGCTGCAGGATCACCTGGCGCGCGGTGGTCGCCGCGATGCGGCCGAAACCCTCTGGGGTGTCGTCCCATTCCTGGATGACGTTGCCGTCGGCGTCGGTCTCGCGGGCCATCACCTTCACCACGCCGGTCTTGCGGTCGATTTCGATGCGGGCGTCGGCCTCGTGGCCCTCGGTGTGGCGATAGGCCGTGAGCAGTGCCGATTTGATGGTGTCGACGACGACGTCGACAGTTATGCCCTTGTCGGCCTCGATCGCATGCAGCGCCGCCATATCGATATTCATGCTCCCGCCTCCTTCCCCAACTGGCCGGTCAGCTCCAGCTCGCGCTGGTTTGGAGGCGAAAACTCAACCTGGACAATGGCTTTGGTGATGCCGCCCAGCGGTATCTCCCGCACCGAGAAATTGGATCGGCCACCCTCACGAACCACCAGCGCCACAGTGCCGTCGTGAATCTCCCCCAGGCGGCCGGTCAGCACCGAGCCGTCGGACAACGTCAGCTCCGCTTTGCGGCCGCGGGCGCGCCTGTAATGCTTTTCGCTGGTCAGCGGCCGCTCAACCCCCGGCGACGTGACCTCGAGGACATACGGTGCGCCGCTGCCCGGCGCGGTGTCGAGGCGGTCCAGCAGTTCTGACGACGCTCGGGACAGCGCCGCGATCGTGTCCAGATCCAAGCCGTTGTCGCTATCGGCGACCACAGTGATTCGCGGCGGCCGCGCCGTGGTGTCGATGACGACGTCCTCGATTTCATAACCGGCGCGCGCGAACTCGCCGTCGAGCAGCTCGATCACCTGCTTCTGCGATGGCATCCCCGCAGACCGCAGCTGAGAATCCGATGCCACGGCGAGCTCCTCATCTTGAGTTGTCCGGCCAATAATTAACGATACGCCAGGCCAGGCGTGGCAAGTCGCAAACGCGGCGGCGACACCGGCGATGGCAGGATGTTGCTGTGCCGAGCGCCGACCCCACCGTCAGCAGGCGACGCGTGCTCTTCGGAGCGGCCGCTTTGGCCCTGCTGGGTGCCGGTGCCACCGCGTGCGGATCGCCACCACCGCCCGAGATCGACGACCTCGTCGCGCAACTCGACCTCGCCCGCAACGACAGTCAATTGGCCGGTGCCGCCGTGGCCACCGCCCCGCCGCAACTGGCACGGGCGCTGACCGCCGTCGCCTCCGAGCGTTCGGCGCATGCGCGCGCGTTGGAGAACGAGATCACGCGGGCCACCGGCGGAGCACCGACGGAAACGTCGACAACGACCAGCAGCGCACCGCCGCCGAAGCCGCCGACGACGAAGGACGTCATCGGCGCGTTGCGCACGTCGGCGAAGGACGCCTGCGATTTGGCGGCCAGGCTGTCGGGGTACCGCGCCGGGCTGCTCGGGTCCATCGCCGCCGCCTGCACCGCGGCCTACACGGTGGCGCTGGCCTCGCCGGAGAAGGCGCCGTGACCTCGGCCGAACCGACGCCGACGACAACGTCGTCGCGCGCGGCCGAGCCGACCAGCCCGTCGCGACCCCCCGACGCCGGCGACGCCGCGCTGTTCGACGCGGTCGCAACCGAGCACGCGGTCATCTACGGCTATGGGCTGGTGTCAGCACATGCGACGCCGGACCTCAACGCCCTGGTCTCGGCGTCGATCGCCGAGCACCGGGAGCGCCGTGAGAAGGCCATCGCGATGCTGGGCGGCCGATCGGTGGACGCACCGCTGCCGGCCGCGGGCTACCAACTGCCGTCACAGGTCGACAACCCGACCGACGCCGCCAACCTGGCCGTCCGGATGGAAGAGGACGCCGCGGTCGCGTGGCGGGCGGTGCTCGAACAGGCGACCACCGACCAGGATCGGGCCTTCGCGGTGACCGCGCTGACGCAGTGCGCGGTCGCGGCCGCCCGCTGGAGTCAGGTGCTCGAGGTCTGGCCGATCACCGTGGCATTCCCCGGCGGCAGCGAGTAGCTACGCCGCTCGGCGCGATTTCTGCGCCAGCGGAGCAGCTAGCTCGCCGCGACAGCCGTCGAGATGTCCGTCGCGGCGGCGTCAACGGGTATCTCGCGGGTCTCGCCGGTGAACCGGTTTCGCAGTTCGACCACGCCGTCGGCCCAGCCACGGCCCACCACGACAATCCATGGCACCCCGAGCAGTTCGGCGTCCTTGAACTTCACCCCGGGCGAGGCCTGCCGGTCGTCGAGCAGCACCTCGACACCGACCCGGTCCAGGTCGGCGGCCAGCTCCGCGGCGCCCGCACGGGCCGCGCTGTCCTTGTTGGCGATCAGCACGTGGGCGTCGAACGGCGACACCGACGACGGCCAGCGCAGGCCGAGCTCGTCGTGATGTTGTTCGGCGATCACCGCGACCAGTCGGGACACCCCGATGCCGTAGGAGCCCATGGTCAGCCGCACCGGCTTGCCGTCCTCGCCGAGCACGTCGGCGGTGAATGCGTCGGTGTACTTGCGGCCGAGCTGGAAGATGTGGCCGATCTCGATCCCTCGCGCACTCACCAGCGGGCCCGCCCCGTCGGGTGACGGGTCGCCGTCACGCACCTCGGCGGCCTCGATGGTGCCGTCGGCGACGAAGTCACGGCCGGCGACCAGGCCCACCACATGCTTTCCGGGCGCATCCGCGCCGGTGATCCACGACGTCCCGTCCACCACCCGGGGGTCCACCAGGTAGCGAACACCGTTGGCCAGCAACGCCTTCGGGCCGATATAGCCCTTGGCCAGGAACGGGTGCTTGGCGAAGTCGGCGTCGTCGAGCAGGGCGAACTCGGCGGGATCGAGCGCGGCGCCGAGCCGCTTTTCGTCAACCTCGCGGTCGCCGGGCACCCCCACCCCCACCAACTCCCACAAGCCGCCCGGCAGACGCACCATGAGCGCCCCGTTATTAAGCGTGTCGGCGGCGGTAAAGCGGCCC
>JBEVHG010000089.1:0-6077 GCA_040511335.1 Mycobacterium sp.
GGGTGGATCCCGCAGTTGCGCAGGAAGACCATGTCGGCGGCGAATGCGTGCCGCAGCGTGTCGTCGGTCATCGCGTTGCCGCCGTACTTGACGACGACGATCTTGTCGTGCAGCTGTTTGAGCCACGGCAGCGCCGCGGCGAGCACATCGGCCTTGACCCGACGGTCCACTGCGGCGGTCATGAGCTGTAGGCCGAATTCTCTTCGACGTAGCCGTGAGACAGGTCGGTGGTGCGGATCGACGCCCGGCCGTCGCCGACGCCCAGGTCGATCGTCACCTCGATGTCGGCACCGGACAGGTCGACATCGCGGGCTCCGGGCGCACCGACTCCGTCGATGCACACCGGAGAACCGTTGAACGACACACTGATCCGATTCGGGTCGAGGCCTACCGGCGCCATGCCGACGGCGGCCAGCACCCGCCCCCAGTTCGGGTCGGAGCCGAACAGCGCCGTCTTGACCAGGCTGTCGCGGGCCACGGTGCGGGCCGCGGCGAGCGCGTCGGCCTCGGAGGACGCGCCGATCACGGTGACGACGACGCGTTTCGTGACGCCCTCGGCGTCGGCCTGCAACTGAGCACACAGGTCGTCGCACACCCGCAGCACCGCATCGTCGAGATCGCTTTGGCTGGGCTGTATTTCGCTGGCACCGGAGGCCAGCAGCAGCACGGTGTCGTTGGTTGAGCAGCCGCCGTCGACGTCGAGCCGGTCGAAGGTCAGCGCGGTGGCCGCGCGCAGCGCATGGTCGAGCGCGGCGGCGTCGGCGACGGCGTCGGTGGTGATCACGCTCAACATGGTGGCCAGCGACGGCGCGAGCATGCCTGCACCCTTGGCCATACCGCCAACCGTCCAGTTGTTGTCGTGATGCAGCGCAACCTGTTTGGGCACGGTGTCGGTGGTCATGATGGCGCGGGCGGCCTCCTCGCCGCCGGTCAGCCCGCCGGCCATCTCGTGCACGATCTCCTGCACCCCGACCAGTACCTTGTCCATCGGCAGCCGGTCCCCGATCAGCCCGGTCGAGCAGACCGCGACCTCGATCGCTCCGGTTTCGGTGCCCCAGTCGCTCAGCGCGGCAGCCACCGCCTCGGCGGTGGTGTGGGTGTCCTGAAATCCGCCGGGTCCGGTGCAGGCGTTGGCGCCGCCCGAGTTCAGGACCACCGCGCGCAGCCGTCCGGTGGTCAGCACCTGCTGCGTCCACAGCACCGGGGCCGCCTTGACCTGGTTGCGGGTGAACACGCCCGCGGCAGCGTGGTCGGGGCCCTCGTTGAACACCAGCGCCAGGTCCAGCGCGCCGGATGCCTTGATGCCCGCGGAGATGCCGGTGGCGCGGAACCCCGCGGGCGCGGTGACGCCCTGGGTGCGTACCAGTCGCCCGGTGTCGGTCAGGACCGGAGCCGCTTGGCCGGCGACATCAGATCCCGTCACGGCGCCACGCCCACGATCGACAGCCCCTCGGTCTCCGGCCAGCCCAGCGCGAGGTTCATCGACTGCACGGCCGCACCGCCGGTGCCCTTGACCAGGTTGTCGATCGCCGCGATCGCGATGAACACGCCGGCGTCGTCGTCGACCGCGACCGCTATCTGCGCGGCATTGCTGCCGATCACCGCGCCGGTCTTCGGCAGCTGTCCTTCAGGCAGCAGATGGACGAACGGCTCGGCGTCGTAGGCCTTTTCGTAAGCTGCGCGCAGCTGCGAGAGCGGCGTGGTGGTGCGGGCGGTGCAGGTGGCCAGGATGCCGCGCGACGTGGGAATGAGCACCGGGGTGAAGGAGACCGTCACGTCCTTGTCGGTGACGGCCCGCAGTCCCTGCGCGATCTCGGGGGTGTGCCGGTGCTTTCCGCCGATGTTGTAGGCGCGGGCCGAGCCGATCACCTCCGAGCCCAGCAGGTCGACCTTGGCGGCCCGGCCCGCGCCCGAGGTGCCGCTGACGGCGACGACGGTCACCGCCGGCTCGACGAGGTCCTCGGCCACCGCCGGGAACAGCGCCAGCAGCGCCGCCGTCGGATAGCACCCTGGTACGGCGATCCGCTTGGCGCCGCGCAGCCGGTCGCGGCCGCCGGGCAACTCCGGCAGCCCGTAGGGCCAGCTGCCGGCGTGCGACGAGCCGTAGAACCGTTCCCAGGCGGCGGGGTCGGTGAGCCGGAAGTCCGCCCCGCAGTCGATGATCAGCGTGTCGTCGCCGAGCTGGTCGGCCAGCGCCGCCGAGTGGCCGTGCGGCAGCCCCATGAACACCACATCGTGTCCGTCCAGCACGTCGGCATCGGTGGCTTCCAGCACGCGATTGCCCAGCGGGAGCAGGTGCGGGTGGTGTTCGGCGAGCGTCGTGCCCGCACTGGCGGCGGCGGTCAGCGCGCCGATGGTCAGCCGACCGTCGGCGTAGGCGGGATGGCCGAGCAGCAGCCGCAGGATTTCCCCGCCGGCATAACCGCTGGCCCCGGCCACCGCGACAGACGTCATGCAGCGATTGTGCATGATTATGCAGACCGTTGCAAATCAATTCTTGCCTGCCATGGGCGCCATGTCGTCCATCGGGTTCATCGAGCCGTCGCCCGGGATCGTCAGGCCCGGTATCGCGTCGGGAACCGCGACCAGCAGGATACCGAGCGCCAGCAGGATCGCGGCGGTGCCATAGGTGACCGCGCGGCCCCACGGCAGCATCTTCTCCGCGGCAATCAGCGCAGCGACGAACGCCATCCAGGCGATGCTCATCACCCCGAGCGCAAAGAGCGACGCCATCAGCGCCCAGCAGCACCCCACACACCACGCGCCGTGCTTGGCGCCCATCTGCAACGCGCCGGACAAGCCGTCTCGCCAGGAGCCGAGAAGGAAGCCGAGCGGGCTCCGGCAGTGCCTGAGGCAGACGGTCTTCAGCGGCGTGAGTTCGTAGGCGGCGGCAACCACGAGGATTCCGCCTGCCACCCATCGGCCGGCGCGATCCCATGACAGAGGGTCGCCAACCAGACGGCCACCCAATTCGGAGGCGCCGAAGGCGACCAGTCCGGCCGCTGTCCACGTCAACAAATAGCCGGAGGTGAAGACGAGCGGCGCGAGCGGAGACCGCGTCTTCGTCATGCGTGAATACAGCGCGACCGTCGGCGATACCGACGGGAACATCATCGCCGCCATCATCACGAGCCAAACGCCGAGGAACCAGCCGAGCGTCCCGAGGTCGGTACCCGGTCCCGCGTCCATGCCTCGCATGCGATCGACGGTGAACCACCACGCTAAAGCGGCGAGGACGAACAGCAGCGCAATCAGCCCCAGGCGGCTGCGGGCAGCCGAGAAGACGGGACGCAGCCCATCCGCCGGTGCCGTCACGCGTTCAGGCGGCCCAGGAGAACTGCGGTGCCGACAGGGCGGACTTACCTTCGTATTCGATGCCGAATGCGTTGATATTCGTCCGCGTCGCCTTGGCTACCCGGAATTCCGAGCCGGCGGGATGGAACATTCCGACGACCCGCACCGGCTCGCCCGTCTCGACACCGAACGGCACGATGTCCTCGATCTCGAAGTCCACCGCGTCGCCGATCCGCACGCTGTGGCGCAGGCCGTCCTCGCGCACCTCTATCGGCGCCCGCTGGACGCCCAGGTTCTCCCCGATCAGGGGGCCCAGCGCAGCCATCGGTCCGCCGAGCTGCCCGCTGAAGACCCCGAGCAGCTTCTCGGCCTGCTCGTCGGAGGCCTTATCGTCGACGAACACGCCCACGCGCCAGTTGCCCTCGGTCATGACCTTCGGCGTGTCGGCGACGACCGCCACGACGAGCCCGCCGACGTCGATCCCCTCCACTTGTCCATCGGTGATGTTGAAGACGAGCGTGACGCGGCACCAGTCGTAATCGGCGCCGTTTGCGAGGTTGAAGTTGCACGGGCAGAAAAAGTCGCACGAGCACGTCTCGATGTACGTGCCCTTCACGTTCCACGCCATGCCCGAATTGTCCGCCCTTCGTGGTGCCGCTGGGACCCGTTCGGCCGAACAGGTCAGCGGCGCTGGACGGCGCCGACGCGGTCGGCGGCGGTCTGCACGGCCGCATCGCGGGCGGCGCTGGCCTCGTCCTCGGTCAGCGTGCGGTCCGTGGCGCGGAACCGCAGCGCCAGCGCCAGCGACTTGCGGCCCTCGCCGATCTGCGGGCCCGTGTACACGTCGAACAATCTGACGTCTTCCAGCAGTGCGCCCGCTCCGTCGCGGACCGCGTCGATGACGCTCTGGGCCGCCACGTCGTCGCCAACGATGAGGGCGACGTCCTGGAAGACCGCCGGGAAGTGCGACACCGCCGGCACGGGCAGCCGCTCGGTGATCGGGATGGCGTCCAGGTTGAGCTCGACCGCACAGGCGCCCTTCGGCAGGCCGGCCCGTTCGACCACCGCGGGATGCAACTGACCGGCGTGACCCACGACGGTCGCGCCGACCAGTACTTCGGCGCAGCGGCCGGGATGCCAGGGCAGGTACTGCGCGGCCCGCAGCGTCAGCTCGACACCGGCGGCACGGCCGATGACGCGGACCGCTTCGAATGCGTCGGCGGCCTGCACGGGACGACCGGCACCCCAGGGGCCGGCGTGTTCCCGCAGGCCGGCCGACACGACGCCCACGTGCTGTGGCTGGCGCGGCAAGGAGGCGTCCAGCGTCGCGATCTCGTCGTCGGTGGGCCGCCGATCGTTGGGGATGCGGTCGACGGCGCGGGTCTGCTCGGTGGGCTCCACGACCTGGGCGATCGCGAACAGTCCGACATCGACAGTCCCGCGGGACACGTTGCGGCCCAACGCTTCCAGCAACCCGGGCAGCAGCGTGCTGGCCAGGTGCGGACGATCGGACTCCAACGGGTTGAGCACCTGGGTGGTGGACCGGCGCGGGTCATCGGCCGGCAGTCCCCATAGGTCGAACACGCCGGCGGGCAGGAACGGCGTGGGCAGCACCTCGACATAGCCGTTGAGCGCCAACGACTTTCCTATCGCCCGGCGGCGCTTCTGAGTAGGCGTGAGGCCGCGCCCCGGTGGTGCCGCCGGCAACACCGATGGGATGATCTCCAGCCCCTCCATCCGCAGCACTTCCTCGACCAGGTCGGCGGGCTGCAGCAGGTCGGGCCGCCAGCTCGGCGGCGTCGCGGTCAGCCGCTCACCGTCCTCCGCGACGCCGGCCCCGATCTGGGTGAGGCGGCGAACAGTGGTGCCCTGTCGGTATTCCACGCCGGCGGTCCGGTCGGGCAGGTCGACGGCCATGGTGACCGGCGGCAACGACCAGTCGTCGCGCGGCGGATCACCGCGCCAGTCGGTCAGCGTCGGCTCGATTGTGCCGGTCGCGATGTCGGCCAGCAGAGCGGCGCACCGGTCCAGCGCCGCCACCGAGATGGCCGGGTCGACCGAGCGTTCGTAGCGGCGGCCGGCCTCACTGGCCAAGTGCAGCCGTCGCTGGGTACGCGACACCGCAGCCGGATCCCAGACGGCCGCCTCCAGCAAAACGTCGGTGGTGGTGTCTCGCACCTCGGTGGTGCCGGCGCCCATCACGCCGCCGATCGCGGCCGTCGCGACGTCGTCCACGATGAGAACGTCTCCGCGGTCGAGCTTGCGCTCGATGTCGTCCAGCGTGACGACTGTCTCCCCAGGCCGCGCGAACCGCACATCGAAACCGCCGGTGATCAGGCTGCGGTCGTGGGCGTGCATAGGGTGACCGAGCTCGAGCATCACGTAGTTGGTCACGTCGACGGCCGGCGAGATGGACCGGATGCCGCACAGCAGCAACCGCCGCTGAATCGACCACGGTGACACCGCGCCGGGGTCGATGCCGGTCACCGGGCGCAGGCCAAACCGGATGACCCCGGTGCCGGGCTGGATGGTCAGCGGCCACGCCTCGCCCTCAGCGGGCAGCGCGGTGACGTTGGCCGGGTCGACGTAGTCGAGGTCGTAGGCGCAGGCGATTTCGCGGGCCATGCCGCGCACCGACAGGCAGTAGCCGCGATCCGGGGTGATCGCCAGATGGAACACCACGTCGTCCAGCCCGAGCACGTCGGCGGCCGGGGTTCCGGGCTCGGCGGTGCCTGCCGGCAGCACGATGATGCCGGACTGGTCGGTGCCCAGATGGAGCTCGG
>JBEVHG010000090.1:0-14806 GCA_040511335.1 Mycobacterium sp.
CAACCGTGAACCCCGCCAGCGCTTATGCAACGGCGCGCCCCACATAGTCGTCATGGCCGGAAAGCCTACGCGAGCGCCAGGGCGGCCAACGGTTACCCTCACGAGGGCGTCGAAGGAAGTGACCGGCAGAAAGGACACCGTGTTCCGGCGATTCATCGTGCTGGCGTCGACGGCGCTGATCACGGGTGTGCTGGCCGGTTGCGGGAACACCGCTTCCTGGGTGGAGGAACGCGCCGCGTCCGGCTGGCCCGCGCAGTACGGCGACGCCGCAAACTCCAGCTACGCCGCGGTCGCCGGCGCCGACGCGCTGCGTCTGGAATGGACGCGATCGGTCAAGGGCGATCTGGCGGCCCAGGTTGCCCTCGGCTCGGGCAGCTATCTGGCCGTCAACGCCCAAACTCCGGGCGGCTGCTCACTGATGGTGTGGGAGGCCGACAACAACGCCCGCCAGCGCTGGTGTACCCGGCTGTTTCAGGGCGGCGGGTTGTCCAGCCCGTTGATGGACGGGTTCGACAACGTCTACATCGGCCAGCCCGGTCTGATGCAGTCGTTTCCGCTCACCCAGTGGGTCCGGTGGCGCCAGCCGGTGATCGGAATGCCGACGACCGCAAGGATTCTCGCCGACGGCCAGCTGCTGGTGGTCACGCATCTGGGCCAGGTGCTCGTCTTCGATGCGCACCGCGGCACCGTCGAGGGCACGCCTCTGGATCTGGTCAGCGGCGTCGACCCGACCGATTCCCAACGCGGACTGGCCGACTGCGGGTCAGCGCGGCCCCTCTGTCCGGTGGCGGCCGCGCCCGCGTTCGCAGCCTCGACGGGGATGATTGTGCTCGGACTGTGGGAGCCCGGCGCCGATGCGCCGATTCTGGTCGGGCTGCGCTACCAACGCGGCCAGCGGCCACTGCTCACCCGGGACTGGATCAGCGACGCCGTCGGCGGCGGGGTTTTGGCCAGCCCCGTGCTGTCCGCCGACGGATCGACGGTATATGTCAGCGGGCGCGACGAACGACTGTGGGCGCTGAACTCTACCGACGGTAAGCCGAAATGGTCTGTACCGCAGGACTATTTGGCGCAGACCCCGCCGTCGGTTTCGCCGGACGGCCTGATCGTCGCCGGCGGGGGACCGGGCGCCAAGCTGGTCGCCGTCCGCGATGCCGGCGACCGCGGCGATGTGGTGTGGGCACGCGACGACGTGATCCCGTTGTCCACGTCGAGCCAGGCGGGCGACGAGGTGGGCTACACGGTCGTACGCGACGGCGAAAACGGGCAGGCGCTGCTGGTGTTCGATCCCGCCGACGGGCACACCGTCAACAGCTATCCGCTACCCGAGGCGACGGGGTGGCCCGTCGGGGTATCGGTCGGCCACGACCGCCGCGTGATCACCGCGACCAGCGACGGCCAGGTGTACGGCTTCGTGCCCGACTAGGTTCGCGCCCTGTCGCGCCGGCGCCACGCGCTGTCGTGTGAGCCAGCGCCGTCTACGCCAGGATCGGTGCGAGTATGGCGCGTGGGACCGACGCCTGGTTCGCGCCTGCCGCTTCCGGCAGCAGCTCACCCTGGCCGAAGAAGAAGATCACCGCATCGTCGGTCAGTGCGAAGTTCTGGTAATTCTCCGGATCGAGACCGTCGCCGGGCAGGACCGCGACCTCGAGTCCGCTCTGCTTCTGTAGTTCGGACTCTACGACCGGAAAGACGACATCGAGCGGATTGGTGCCCGGCTTGAACAGCGTGTCGTAGGTGACCGGCGCGCGCTTGGACAGGTCATAGTTGAACGCCTTGTACCAGGTCTGCGGGTGCACCCCGCCGACGTTCTGGTAGATCTCGAACACCACGCTCCGGGTGCCGCGCGGCGGCGTCCCCGAGCCATACGCGGTCCCCTTCGCATCGAGCACGTAGGGCTTATCCTGCGCGTCGGGCATCTCGGAGACGTTGATGAAGCCCTCGCGGGTCTGGGTCAGATAGTCGGTCAGCGCCTGCTGGTCGGGGTAATCGACGGGGAAGCTGAAGTCGAGAGTGTAGGTGGAGTTGGCGGCATGCCCGTGGCAGATCTGGTCACCGCCGACGGTGCCGCCGAGGTCGGCGCATGCCGACTGCGCAGACGCGGTGCCGTGCCAGCCGAAGAGAATGCCTGCCGCCAGCAGCGCGGCCACCATGAGAATGCGCATCGTCGGGTCGTCCTCGCACGCGATCAACGGCACCGGCGTCGACACCGGCACATCAAGGCCAGCGTACGCGGCGGGTCATCGTGACGGCCGACAAATGAATGCCGTTGCACGGCTTGCGGCGCCGGACCCGATCCGGGTGATGACCACCGCGACCCGTTGTGTTCCGCGCAGCCGCAGCCGCAACCGCAACGCATCGGGGTCCACATCGACCCCGCGAACCAGGATCTCGGTCGCACCCACGTCGCGCGCCGAAAGCGCCTGACGCAGTCGCCGTTCGCTGTAGCCCAATTCGTCGAGCACCTCGAATCCCCGCACGCCACCGGGCAGCCGGTCGCCCGAGAGGTAGGCGATGTCGCGGTCGAGCTGCCACAGTCCGTGCCGCGCCGCGTAGTGGCGCACCAGGCCGGCCCGGATCACCGCGCCGTCGGGATCGACGATCCAGCGGCCCGCCGGCGCCACCGCACAGTCGTCGGGTTCGGCGTCGGTGATCTCCTCTGACCTGTCCAGCACACTGGCGCGGCGGGTCACGGCCGGCCCGGCCAACCCTCGCGACCAAAGGCATGACTCACGGACGCTGCCGGCAAGCGAGGTCACTTCGATCTCACCGTTGAAGCCGAGCTGGCTCAGCTGCTCGAAATCGATTCCGGGAGCTACTTTTACGACGAGGTCGCGGTCGCGGTACACATCGAGCAGCCGGTCCAGCGCGGGCGTGTAGTCGCGCGGGTCGAACCGGCGTCTCCCGGCGTGGCGGCGGGCGGGGTCGGCGATGACGACGGTGTCACGGCTGACCGGGTGCAGCGCATCGGCACGGCACACGTCGACATCGGAGACGTTGTGCCGGGCCATCGCGAGCCGCACCGGGTCGATATCGCTGCCGACGACGTACGCCGCCGAATCCCGCAGTGCCGCAAGCTCTGTGCCGATCGAGCAGGTCACGTCGTGCACGCCTGCTCCGGCCAGCCGCCGGGCTCGGTGCGCAGCCACCTGCTCGGCGGTGGCTTGCTGCAGCGCCTCGTCGGTGAACAACCAGGAAGACGGGTCGGCGAACTTGGCCGCCGCCTTGCGCCGTAGCAGCGTCGTCTCCACCAAAGCGGGTGCCCGGTCACCGAATCGCGTTCGCGCCGAAGCGATATCGGCAACCAGCGTGGCGTCGCTCAGCCGGTAGTCGGCCACCTCGCGCAGCGCCCGCGCCCCGGCCTCCGACCGTAGATAGGCGACGTCGTCGACGCGGAAATCTACGACGGCTTAACCCCGGTAACCAGGACGTTGTAGAACCAGCCCTTGGGCACGACGCGGCGCCAGACGTTGGCGTCCACCCAGCTCAGCGTCGTCCAGCTGCCGAACGCGAACTTGGCCCAGCCCCACCCGAGCTTGCCCGGCGGCACCGTCGACTCGAAGGTGCGGACCGGCCAGCCGAGCATCGCTGCGGTGAATTCCTCGGTGGCGGTGCGGACCTCGACGGCGCCCGCGTTGGTCGCCATCTTCTCCAAGTCGCTTGGATCGAAGGTGTGCAGGTCAACGATCCACTCCAGGGCCGCGGCACGCGAGTTCTCGTCGAGCTCGGCCTGCGGGCGCCGCCAGCTGCCGAGCCCCGGCAGCCTCATGGCACGGATCGTGACGTTCCAGGTCAGATTCGCCAAGGTGCGGGCATAGGCGTTGCCGACGGTGGTGGGTTCGCCGGCGAAGACGAACCGCCCACCGGGCTTCAGCACCCGGATGACTTCGCGCAGCGACAGCTCGACATCGGGGATGTGGTGCAGCACCGCGTGGCCGACGACCAGGTCGAAGGTGTCGTCGTCATAGGGAATGCCCTCCGCATCGGCGACCCGCCCATCGATGTCCAGACCGAGTGACTGGCCGTTGCGGGTGGCGACCTTGACCATGCCCGGGGACAGATCGGTCACCGATCCGCGACGGGCAACTCCAGCCTGAACGAGGTTCAGCAGGAAGAAACCGGTGCCACAGCCCAGCTCCAGGGCGCGGTCATAGGGCAGGTCTCGGACTTCCTCCTCGGGGACGATGACGTCGAAGCGACCCCTGGCGTAGTCGATGCAGCGCTGGTCGTAGGAGATCGACCACTTGTCGTCGTAGGACTCGGCCTCCCAGTCGTGGTAGAGCACCTGCGCGAGCTTGCTGTCGTGCCGGGCCGCCTCGACCTGTTCGGCCGTGGCGTGCGGCATCGGAGCCGGGTCACCGGCGACGGAGGACTCGCGTGCCGGATCTGTACTCGTCATGCAGCGAAGCCTAACGGCCGCCATCGATGGCAGCCTTGGCGGCAGCCAGTACATGCGCCGGGGCGTCGACGAAGCGTCGGGCCCACACAGCAGCGGCGTCGTAGACCGCGTCGGGGGCCACCATCTCGTCGATCAGGCCCAGCGCCATCGCCTCCTTGGCACCGACGAATCGGCCGGAAAACACCAGATCCTTGGCCTTGCTCACGCCGACCGTCCGGGCCAGCCGGACCGATCCGCCACCGGCGGGGACCAGGCCGGCCAGGATCTCGGTCGAGCCAAACTTGACGTTGTCGCCGCTGACCCGCCAGTCCGCGGCCAGCGCCAACGTCAGGCCGGCGCCCAGCGCGTAGCCGGTGATCGCGGCGACGGTCGGCTTGGGAATGGCGGCCAACGCGTCGATGGCCTCACGGCACACCCGCTCCGCGGCCCCCGCCTCGTCCAAGCTGAGCGTGCGCAACTCGGGCACGTCGTCACCCGCGGAGAAGATCTCGTGCCCGCCGAACACGATCACTGCCGCGATGTCATCGCGCCGCCCGAGGTCGGCGGACGCGCCGACGATCTCGCGGTACACCTGGCGGGTCATCGCGTTGGTCGGCGGCCGCGACAGCACCAGAGTTCCGATGCCCGGCTGGTCGTCGCTGACGTGGACGGTGACGAACTCGTTCATGGCGAGCGGTGGCGCCGCGCCTCGTTGTAGCGGTCGCTGTTGAAGAACTCGATCTCCCAGTTGCCTTTCGTGACGTGCAGGTGCGGCTCAACCGGCACGATCTGGCGTTCCACCGCGAGCACCTCACCTACGGTGTGGCCGGCCAGGGAGTCCAGCTGCGTCCAGGTCGGCGGCAACAGGAACGTGCGCCCCTCGGCGAAGTCGTCGAGGGCGGCCTCGGGCGTGGTCCAGTCGGCCTGGTCGGTTTCGGTGTTCTCGCCGTCGGCGCGCTGACCTTCCGGCAACGCCCCGACGAAGAAGTAGGTGTCGTAGCGCCGGGTGCGCTCCTCCTTCGGCGTCACCCAGTTCGCCCACGGCCGCAGCAGGTCGGCGCGCAGCAGCAGCTTCTCGGTCCGCAGGAACTCGCCGAAGGAGAGCGTCTTGTCCGCCAGCGCCAGGCGGGACTCGCGGTATACCGACGCGTCGCCGACGATGCCGTCGTGATCGTCGGCAGGTCCGGCGAACAGCACTCCGGACTCCTCGAAGGTTTCCCGCGCGGCGGCGCACACCAGCGCCTCGGCCAGGTCGGTGTCGACGCCGAGGCGCTGCGCCCACCACGACGGCTCCGGTCCGGACCAGGCGATATCGGCGTTGCGGTCGCGGTCGTCGACCCCGCCGCCGGGAAAAACCATGACGCCCGCGACGAAGTCCATCGCAGAGTGCCGCCGCATCAGAAAGACCTTGATGCCCTGCGCGGTGTCGCGCACCAGCATCACCGTCGCCGCGGGCCGCGGAATCAACGGGTCGTCGCTCATGTGCGCCTCCTGTGCGCCGCGCGGCTCCGGACGCGGCGGGCGAAGTACCGTCCGTCGACGACTTCCAGCGCGATCGACTGGCCGAACGCCGTGGACAGGTTCTCGGCGGTCAGCACGTCGGGCAGCAGGCCGGCATCGACAACTCGTCCCTCGGACATGATCATGCAGTGGCTGAAGCCCTGCGGGATCTCTTCGACGTGGTGGGTGACCAGCACCATTGCCGGGGCGTCGGGATCGGCCGCCAGATCGGCCAGCCGCGCCACCAGCTCCTCACGACCGCCCAGGTCCAGCCCGGCCGCGGGTTCGTCGAGCAGCAGCAGCTCCGGGTCGGTCATCAGCGACCGCGCGATCAGGACCCGCTTGCGTTCGCCCTCCGAGAGCGTCTCGTAGGTGCGCTCGGCCAGGTGCTCGGCGCCGACGCTTTCCAGCATGTCGACGGCCTGGGTGTAGTCGACGTCCTCGTAGCGCTCACGCCAGCGGCCCATTACCGCATAGCCCGCCGACACCACCAGATCGCGCACCACCTCACCGTCGGGGACCCGCTGGGCTAGCGCCGAGCTGCTCAGGCCCACCCGGGCGCGCAGCTCGGACATGTCGACCCGGCCCAGCCGTTCACCGAGCACGTAGGCCGTGCCCGACGACGGGTGCTCCATCGCGGCGGCGATGCGCAGCAGCGAGGTCTTGCCCGCCCCGTTCGGGCCGACGACCACCCAGCGTTCGTCGAGTTCGACCGACCACGTGACCGGGCCGACGAGAACCTGGCCACCGCGCCGCAGCGAAACCTTGGCGAAGTCGATCAACAGGTCGGGGTCGGCTGCGTCGTCTTCTGGCACGGGACCATCGTGCCGTACCTGGACGTGGGCTCGTCTTGCGGGTCGCCCTTGCGATTTCGGCGCGCTCGCATGCGCTGAGCCCGTGTTTGCGCGCCCAAATCGCTGGCGTCGACGACGGACGCCCAGCCGCTGCGGGCCAGCACCCGGCGCGGTGTGATCCGAAGGAAGAGCTGGACCAGCGGACCGATGCCGAACGCATAGACGGCGGTGCCGACGCCGATGGTGCCGCCCAGCAGCCAGCCGATGCCCAGCACGGTCGCCTCGATCGAGGTGCGGACCAGCCGCACCGACAAGCCGGTGCGCACCACCAGGCCGGTCATCAGCCCGTCGCGCGGGCCGGGCCCCAGACCGGCGCCGACGTAGAGCACGGTGCTCAACGCGTTAAGCAGCACCGCGCCCACCATCAACGCGGTGCGCACCGGCAGCGACGTCGGCGCCGGCAATATCCATATCCCGGCGTCCACGGTGACGGCGATGACGATGACATTGGCGATCGTGCCGATGCCGGGCCGGTTGCGCAGCGGAATCCAGGCCAGCAGGACGGCCACACCGACGACCGCCGACGCGATGCCGATGGTCATGCCGGTGTGCCGGGCCAGACCCTGATGGAAGACGTCCCAGGGGTCGAGGCCCAGCCCGGCACGCACCATCATCGCCATCGAGAAGCCGTATCCGGTCAGCCCTAGCAGCAGCACGGTTCCCCGCGTTGCCGCGGGCAGCAGCCGTGTCGTCACGCGTGGTCGGGGAAGCGCAGCCGGATGAGGTACAGCTCGCGGCGCATACGTTCCGCGTCGCGATCGGTGTAGTCGGTGAAGCTGTTGGGCGCCTGCCAGCTGAAAAATTTGACGAACGCCCGCGCGAGTCGAGATATCCAATTCGTGCCCATGCCTCGATCGTCTGAGCAACTGGCTTGCCTTTCAATAGCCAGTTGGCGGATACTGGCCTGCAATGACGGTAGAAATGCTGGCCCGCGCGCTCGATGTGGACCTTCTGGCCCGCGAGCTGGGCAACTGGCGCACATCCACTCGCAGCGGGCCGGCCTACCAGGGCCTGGCCGACGGCATCCGGATGCTGATCATCGACGGACGGCTGCCGGTCGGTGCTCGGCTGCCCAGCGAGCGGGCACTGGCCGACGCGCTGCGAGTATCGCGCACCACCATCACCGCCGCCTACGCGCAGCTGCGGGACGACGGCTACCTGAACGCTCGTCGCGGTGCCCGCAGCACGACCGCCCTGCCCCTCGCACCGGCTGTCCCCGCCGGCGCCCAGCCGGCCTCGGTGAACCTGGCCATCGCCGCGTTGTCCGCACCGGCCGCCGCCATGTTGGAGGCGTTCGGTGAAGCAACGCGCCTGGTGACGCCGTATCTGCACGAGACCGGCCACGATTTCATCGGGCTCGCTCCCCTGCGTGCCGCGATTGCCGAAAGATACTGCGCGGGAGGGCTTCCCACCGAACCCGACGAAGTCATGGTGACAACCGGCGCATTGCACGCGATCGGCTTGATCCTGGCGACCTACGTACAACCCGGCGACCGGGTCCTGGTCGAGCAACCCACCTATCACGGCGCACTCTCCGCGATCACCACCGCCGGCGCACGACCCGTCCCGGTGGCGGTCGCCGACGACGGCTGGGACCTGGGCGCCATGCAGGCCGCGATGCGCCAACTGGCACCCAACCTGGCCTATCTGCTGCCGGACAACCACAACCCGACGGGCTTGACGCTACCTGAGTCCGGACGAAAACGCCTGGCGCACATCATCTCTGAGACCCGCACTCGCACCATCGTGGACGAGACGATGACCGACGTGTGGCTGGACCGACCTGTTCCGCCGCCGCTTGCCGCCGCGATGACCGCACGTCGCGACCTGGTGCTGACTGTCGGCTCGATGTCCAAGTCGTTCTGGCTTGGTCTGCGAATCGGCTGGATTCGCGCCGAGCGCAACACGCTGGCGACCATCGCCGCGCTGCGCCCGAAAATCGATATGGGCACGCCGATAATCGAGCAGCTGGCCGCAGCGAAGCTTCTCAAGGTCGCAGACGATGTATTGCCGGAACGCCGCGAGATTCTGCGGGTCCGCCGCGAGCTGCTGTTGTCACTGCTGCGGCGGCACCTTCCGGACTGGCGACCCGCTCCCGGCACCGGCGGCATGTCGCTGTGGGTGCGACTGCCGGCGCCGATGAGTTCGGCGCTGTCCGCGGCCGCGTCGCGAATTGGCCTTGAGATTCCGCCTGGTCCGCGCTTCGGCGTCGACGGCACGCTGGAGCGGTTCGTGCGGATCCCCTACACGCTGCCCGAGGAACAGCTCACCGAGGCGGTCGAACTGCTGACCCGCGCCTGGTTGACCGTCACCGGGGTGACCGCGCCCGAGCCGCGCGCGGTGGTCGTCTAAGCGCGCGAATATCCGCTAGCTGTCCGGAATCTCGACCCGGCGCACCCCACCGTCGACGGCGTCGGCTGCCTCGATCTCGCCGCGGGTGACGCCGAGGATGAACAGCACGGTGTCCAGGTAGGGGTGGTTCAGCGCGGCGTCGGCGACCTCACGCACCGCGGGTTTGGCGTTGAACGCCACCCCCAACCCCGCGGCGGCCAGCATGTCGATATCGTTCGCACCGTCCCCTACGGCGACTGTCTGCTCCATCGGCACACCGGCTTGTTGCGCGAAGTCCCTTAGCGCCTTGGCCTTTCCGGGCCGGTCGATCACCGGACCGATGACCCGCCCGGTCAGTTTTCCGTCGACGATCTCGAGTTCGTTGGCCGCGACGAAATCCATCATCAGCTTGTCGGCGAGCGGTTTGATGATCTGGCGGAAACCGCCGGACACGATTCCGCAATGAAAACCCAAGCGCCGCAGGGTGCGTAGGGTGGTGCGCGCCCCGGGGGTCAACTCGAGCTGTTCGCCGACGTCGTCGAGCACCTCGGCGGGCAACCCGGCCAGCGTCGCCACCCGGCGGTGCAGCGACTCGGCGAAGTCCAGCTCGCCACGCATCGCGGCCTCGGTGACCTCGGCGACCGCGGCCTGCGCTCCCATCCGCGCGGCCAGCATCTCGATGACCTCGCCCTGGATCAGTGTCGAGTCGACGTCAAACACGATGAGCCGCTTGGTCCGTCGCGACAGGCTGTAGTCCTCCAGCGCGATGTCGACGCCCTCGTCGACGGCCACCCGCGCCATCGCGGTCTGCAGCTGCCTGTAGGCGGCGCCCGGCGGCACCGAGAGCCGTAGCTCCAATCCGGTCACCGGATAGTCGGAGACGCCGCGGATGAAGTCGATGTTCACTCCGAGGGCGGCCACTTCGCGAGCCACCACCCCGAACGCTTCGGCGGTGATCGGGCGGCCCAGCACGACGATGGTGTGGGTGGACGGTTCGCGCATCACCGGATGGTCGTAGCTGCGTTCGATCGTCACATCCAGGCCGACCCCGTGGATGGCGGCCTCCACTTCGTCGCGCAGCTCGGTACCGCCGGCCACCTCCGCTGACCCCGCCACCAGCACGCCCAACGTCAACCGACCACGGATGACGACCTGTTCGACGTTGAGGAGCTCGACTTTGTGTCGGGACAGGACCTGGAAGAGCGCCGAGGTGACGCCCGGTTGATCGTGCCCGGTGACGGTGATCAGCACCGACACCTTCTGCGTGCTCACCCCTGCAAGGCGTGGCCGCGACGGGCCATCAGCTGGATCGGTCCGCGGCCTCGAGCTCCGCCGGATGGTGGTGTTCGCGGCCCACGTGGGCCTCGGCGCGCATCCGGTCCACCATGTGTGGATAGTGGAGCTCGAAGGCCGGCCGTTCCGAGCGGATGCGGGGCAGTTCGGTGAAGTTGTGCCGAGGCGGCGGGCAGCTGGTGGCCCACTCGAGCGAGTTGCCGTAACCCCACGGATCGTCGACGGTGACCGGCTCGCCGTAGCGCCAGCTCTTGAACACGTTCCAGGTGAACGGGATGGTCGAGAGGCCCAGGATGAACGCGCCGATCGTCGACACAACGTTCAGCGTGGTGAACCCGTCGGTGGGCAGATAGTCGGCGTACCGGCGCGGCATGCCCTCGTCGCCGAGCCAGTGCTGCACCAGGAACGTGGTGTGGAACCCGATGAACGTCAGCCAGAAGTGCAGCTTGCCCAGCCGCTCGTCGAGCAGCCGGCCGGTCATCTTCGGGAACCAGAAGTAGATGCCGGCATAGGTGGCGAACACGATCGTGCCGAACAGCACGTAGTGGAAGTGTGCGACCACGAAGTAGGAGTCGGTGACGTGGAAGTCGATCGGCGGGCTGGCCAGCAGCACACCCGTCAGCCCGCCAGCCAGGAACGTGACCAAGAAGCCGAACGAGAACAGCATCGGCGTCTCAAATGACAACTGGCCCCTCCACATGGTGAAGGTCCAGTTGAAGAACTTGATCCCGGTCGGCACCGCGATCAGGAACGTCATGAAGCTGAAGAACGGCAGCAGCACGGCACCCGTCGCGTACATGTGGTGCGCCCACACCGCGACCGACAGCGCCGCGATGGACAGCGTCGCGTAGATCAGCGTGGTGTAGCCGAAGATCGGCTTACGGCTGAAGACAGGGATCACCTCGGTGATGATCCCGAAGAACGGCAGCGCGATGATGTACACCTCGGGGTGGCCGAAGAACCAGAACAGGTGCTGCCACAACAGCACTCCGCCGTTGGACGGGTCGTAGATGTGGGCGCCGAGGTGACGGTCGGCGGCCAGCCCGAACAGCGCGGCGGTCAGCAGCGGGAACACCATCAGCACCAGGATCGACGTCACCAGGATGTTCCAGGTGAAAATCGGCATCCGGAACATGGTCATGCCCGGCGCGCGCATGCACACCACGGTGGTGATCATGTTGACCCCGCCCAGAATGGTGCCCAGACCGCCGACGGCCAGGCCCAGGATCCACAGGTCACCGCCGGCACCCGGCGAGTGGATGGCGTCGGTCAGCGGCGAGTAGGCGGTCCAGCCGAAGTCGGCGGCGCCGCCGGGGGTGATGAAGCCGGCGAGCGCGATCGATGCGCCGAACAGGAACAGCCAGAAGGACAACGCGTTGAGCCGGGGGAATGCCACGTCTGGGGCGCCGATCTGTAGCGGCAGCACCAGGTTGGCGAACCCGAACACGATGGGGGTGGCGTAGAACAGCAGCATCGCCGTGCCGTGCATGGTGAACAGCTGGTTGAACTGCTCGTTGGACAGGAACTGCAGCCCGGGCATCGCGAGCTCGGTGCGCATGAACAGCGCCATCAGCCCACCGAGGAAGAAGAAGATGAAGCAGGCGACGCAGTACATGATGCCGATCAGCTTGTGATCGGTGGTGGTCACCAGCTTGTAGACCAGGTTCCCCTTGGGACCCATCCGGGCCGGGAACGGACGCCGGGCCTCGAGTTCTCCCACTGGGGGTGCTTCGGCTACCAAGAGCTCCTCCAACCATCCATCCGGGACATCCCCGCAGTCTTCAACTTCGAATCCTATCCCCCGAAGGCCGCCGAAGTCGGGGTGGTCCTACAAACCGTCGTAATTGGTTGGCGATATTGCCAGGTCGTCGCCTGACCAGCCTCGAACCGCCCGGATGTTACCGTCGGCGACGTGCTCAGGAGGCGATTTCATGCCGCCGCGGCGGCTGTGGCCGCCGGCGCTTTGGTGACCACCCTGGCCGGCTGCGGTTCGCCGGACGCAACGTCCAGCGCCGCCCAACAGACGGTGACCATCAGCACCACCAGGATCGCCGGCGCGGGGGTGCTGGGGAATCAGCGCAGGCCCGACGAATCCTGCGCACCGCAGCCGGCGCTCCTCGACCCGGACCGGTCGACCCGCGGGGTCCGCCACGCCGCCGGTGACACCGAGGTGCCCGCCGATCCACAACGCATCGTGGTGCTCTCCGGCGACCAGCTCGACGCCCTGTGCGCCCTTGGTCTGCAGTCCCGCATCGTCGCCGCCGCGCTGCCCGACGGCGCGACCGGCCAGCCGTCGTATCTCGGCACCGCCGTGCATGACCTGCCGGCGATAGGCACCCGCAGCGCGCCCGACCTGGCCGGCATCCAGGCCGCCGCGCCCGACCTAATCCTGGGCTCGCAGGCCCTGACCCCCGAGGCGTTCCCGGAGCTTTCGGCGATCGCCCCGACGGTGTTCACCGGGCCGCCCGGCGTGGCATGGCAGGCCAACCTACGCACCGTGGGCGCGGCAACGGGGCGCTTTGACGCCGCCGCCGCATTGATCGACGACTTCACCGCCGCGGCGGATAAGACCGGCGCCGAGAACGACGCCGCGCACTTCCAGGCGTCGGTCGTGCAGTTGACCGAAGACACCTTGCGGATCTATGGCGCCGACAACTTCCCGGCCAGCGTGCTGAACGATGTCGGCGTGGATCGTCCTGCCGCGCAACGGTTTACCGACAAGCCGTACGTCGAAGTCGGCGTCAGCGACACCGACCTTGGCAACTCCCCCGATTTCTCGAACGCCGACGGGGACATCGTCTACGTCTCCTTCTCATCACCGGAGGCCAAAGATCGCGCGCCCGCGGTGCTGGACAGCGACGCGTGGCGAAAACTGTCGGCCGCAAAGGACAATCGGGTCTTCGCCGTCAACAACGAAGTGTGGCAGACCGGGCAGGGAATCGTCGCGGCGCGCGGCATCCTGGCGGACCTGCGCTGGGTCAACGCTCCGATCAACTAGGGCCACGCGCGCGTTCCACGTCCTCACTGGTCACCTCCGAGCGGGTCACGTTCGACGGTGCCTTCCGCGCCCCGGGCCTTGGCGGCTAGTCGACTGCCTCGGCGTCGACCCCGGCCAGCGGCCAGCCGGCGGCGGCCAGCTTGGCGGCCACCCGCTTGATGTTCTCCGGGCCGGCGTCGTGCTGGGTGACGTCTTTGATGAACGCGCCGATCTCGTCTTGGTCGATCATGTTGTCGGCCAACGCCGTTGAATCTTCGGCGGTGATATTGCGCACCACCTCTTTGACTTGCTCTTCGGTCAGCGGCGTCGCGCGCAACAGGGCCAGCAGCGGCACCCGGTCGGCACCCGGAACGCCCTCGGGGTAGCCGGCCCGCAGCCAGTTCAGGATCGAGCCGAGAAGCGAGGTGCTGGTCACGACGCCCAGTGTTGTGGTTGCGCGGTGCCGGCGCCACAGTGGGGGTCGACAGTTATCCCGCCATTCACCACCGGTTCACCCCCTACTCCGCCGAGATCGACGCAATGGCGTGATTCACTCGAACTTTCGCGCCCAAATGTCGGTTTGGGCGCGATCCGCCGTTAGAAGTCCCAGTCCTCGTCGGTGGTGTTGACGGCTTTGCCGATCACATACGACGAGCCGGAGCCGGAGAAGAAGTCGTGGTTTTCGTCGGCGTTGGGTGAGAGCGCCGACAGGATCGCCGGGTTGACGTCGGTCTCGTCACGCGGGAAAAGCGCTTCGTAGCCGAGGTTCATCAGCGCCTTGTTGGCGTTGTAGCGCAGGAACTTCTTGACATCTTCGGTGAGGCCGACCTCGTCGTAGAGGTCCTGGGTGTACTCCACCTCGTTGTCGTAGAGCTCGAAGAGCAGCTCATAGGTGTAGTCCTTGAGTTCGGCCTTCTTGATGTCGTCCTCGAGGGCCAGCCCGCGCTGGAACTTGTAGCCGATGTAGTAGCCGTGCACCGCCTCGTCACGGATGCTTAGACGGATCATGTCGGCGGTGTTGGTCAGCTTGGCGCGGCTGGACCAGTACATCGGCAGGTAGAAGCCGGAGTAGAACAGGAAGCTCTCCAGCAGCGTAGAGGCCACCTTGCGCTTGAGTGGCTCGTCGCCGCGGTAGTACTCCATGACGATCTCGGCCTTGCGCTGCAGGTTGGGGTTCTCCTCCGACCAGCGGAAGGCGTCGTCGATCTCCGCCGTCGAGCACAGTGTGGAGAAGATCGAGCTGTAGCTCTTGGCGTGCACCGACTCCATGAACGCGATGTTGGTGTAAACGGCCTCCTCGTGCGGGGTGAGCGCGTCGGGGATCAGGCTGACGGCGCCGACGGTGCCCTGAATGGTGTCCAGCAGCGTCAGCCCGGTGAACACCCGCATCGTCAGCTGCTTTTCGCTGGCGGTCAGCGTGCCCCAGGAGGGGATGTCATTGGATACCGGCACCTTCTCCGGCAACCAGAAATT
>JBEVHG010000091.1:0-14093 GCA_040511335.1 Mycobacterium sp.
CGTCACCGGTGGCCGGCCGCGGCAGTCTGGCCGAGGTGTCGGCGTTCAGCGCGTCCTGGCTGTCCGGGCGCGCGACCGGGCGCTCGTACACCGGGCCCTCGTGCGCCACGGTGCGCGGCGGCACGTCGACGACGGTTTCGCCGTGCCAGGTGATCTGCAGCCGGTCGCCGTCGGTGACCTCGCCGATGACGGTGGCCAGCACCTCCCACTTGCGGCACACCGCCATGAATGCCTCGACATTGTCCGGCGCGACCACCGCGCACATGCGTTCCTGGAATTCGCTGGAGAGCACCTCGGCCGGTGTCATATTGGCCGCGCGCAGCGGTACGGTGTCCAGCTCGATCCTCATGCCGCCGTCGCCTGCGGATGCGAGTTCCGATGTGGCGCAAGACAACCCGGCCCCGCCGAGATCCTGGATGCCGATCACCAGGCCCGCGGCATACAACTCCAGGCAGCACTCGATGAGCACCTTCTCCATGAACGGGTCGCCCACCTGCACCGACGGGAGTTTCTTGCGGCCGGGGGCGCCGCTTTCGTCGCCGCCGAACGTCTCCGAGGCGAGCACCGACACCCCGCCGATACCGTCCAGGCCGGTGCGGGCGCCGAACAGGATGATCTTGTTGCCGCTGCCCGACGCGAACGCCAGGTGCAGATCCTCTTTGCGCAACACCCCGACGCACAGGGCGTTCACCAGCGGATTGCCGGCGTAGGACGCGTCGAACACGGTCTCGCCGCCGATGTTGGGCAGGCCCAGCGAGTTGCCGTAGCCGCCGATTCCGCGCACCACACCGTCCAGCACGCGGCGGGTGTCGGGCGCGTCGGCGGCACCGAAGCGCAGCTGATCCATGACCGCGACGGGACGGGCGCCCATCGCCATGATGTCGCGGACGATACCGCCGACGCCGGTGGCGGCACCCTGGTACGGCTCGACATAGGACGGGTGGTTGTGGGATTCCACCTTGAAGGTCACCGCCCAGCCGTCACCGATGTCGACGACGCCGGCGTTCTCGCCGATGCCGGCCAGCATCGCGGCCCGCATCGCCTCGGTGGTGGTTTCGCCGAAGTAGCGCAGGTGCACCTTGGACGACTTGTACGAGCAGTGTTCGCTCCACATCACCGAATACATCGCCAGCTCGCTGTCGGTGGGGCGGCGCCCGAGGATCTCGCGGATCCGCTGGTACTCGTCGTCCTTTAGGCCGAGTTCGCGGAACGGTTGCGGCTGGTCGGGGGTGGCCCCGGCGTGGTCGACGGTGTCGACCGCGTGGCTGAGGTCCGACGTCACGGAGCCAGTCTAGTGACCGGCCGCACCTGTGCCCGCGAAGATCGCACCTGTGCCCGCGAAGATAAGGCATTTGCCTCATTCGCCGGCGGCGTCCGCTCCGTAAGGTGGCGGTACCGGCTGAACTGTTAGGAGGACACCATGACGCTGCGGCTGGGTGCACTCGCACCCGACTTCGAGGCCGATACGACCATTGGTCGGATCCGCTTCCACGATTGGATCGGAGACGGCTGGGCCGTGTTGTTCTCGCATCCGAAGAACTACACCCCGGTGTGCACGACGGAACTCGGCTACATGGCGAAGATAAAGTCAGAGTTCGACCGGCGCGGCGTGAAGATCATCGGTTTGTCGGTTGATCCCGTCGCCCAGCACGCAGGCTGGGCCAACGACATCGCGGAAACACAGGGCGTCGCGCCGAACTATCCACTCATCGGTGACGCCGATTTCGCCGTGGCGACGCTCTACGACATGCTGCCCGCGGGCACCAGCGGAGATCCGGCGCAGCGCACCGCAGCCGACAACCAGACGGTGCGCAACGTGTTCGTGATAGGGCCGGACAAGAGAATCAAGCTCATTCTGGTCTATCCGATGACGACCGGCCGCAACTTCGACGAGGTGCTTCGAGTGATCGACTCGCTGCAGCTGACCGCCAATCACAAGGTCGCCACACCCGTCAACTGGCGCGTCGGCGAGGACGTGATCATCGTGACCAGCGTCAGCGATGAGGAAGCCGGCCGCACCTATCCCGACGGATGGCGCGCACCCCGCCCTTACCTGCGCATCGTCCCGATGCCCGGGTAGCTCCCGCCTCTGGTCAGGCAGCGGCCCAGGCGGCGTATCCGCCGAGAAGGTCTGAGACATCGCGGAAATCGGCCGCAAGAAGCCTGCTCGCCGCGATCATCGACCGGTACCCGCTGGCACAGTAGACGACGGTCGGGCGATCGCGGTCAAGCTCGTCGACGCGCCGTAGGAGGCTGGCCAGCGGCACGTTCAATGCGTCCGGGATCGTCCCGTCAGCCAGTTCGCCGGGATTGCGCACATCGAGCACCACCAAATCGGCAATCTCGTTGCGGCGCAACATGAGCTCTGTTGCGGTGAGCCTGGAGCTGTGCTCCAGCGCATCGGGATGTTCGGCAAAGGCCGAGATGGGATCGGCAAGGAATCCGACCACGTTGTCAAACCCGATCCGGCCGAGGCGGACCTTGGCCTCGAGTTCCCTGCCCGGCGGCGTCAGGACCACTATCCGCTGTTCGGGCAGCAGCACGTTACCCGCGTATTCGGCGAACCGCCCTTCGAGACCAACGTTGATCGACCCGCGCAGATGCGCCGCCGCGAAATCCTGGACCTCGCGGGTGTCGAGTACGACCACACCTGCGAACTCCTCGGCGGCGAGTTCTGTGAACGCGATCGGGGCCGGCGGCGTTCGTTCGTCGAGCAATGAACGCTGCTCGCGGTTGCGTTGCGCGTCAAACGAGAAGTATGCCGGTGCAGGCGATTGTCCTGCGGTCACGGCGGCGACGAATAACGCTTCGCTGGGCAGGTTCAGGGCGTAGTTGTGACGCCGCTGCTCGCCGATTGTGGAGGAGGTCTCCGTTGAGAGGCTGCGGCCGCAGGACGAACCGGCGCCGTGCGCCGGAAATACCCTTGTGTCGTCGGGCAGTGTCAGCAGCTTGTCGTGCAGTGATCGAAAGAGCTGACCCGCCAGGTCTGCACTTGAATGTCCAGCGGCGGAAAGCAAGTCCGGTCGTCCAACATCGCCGATGAACAGGGTGTCACCGGTAAGGACCCCGTACGGCGTGGCATCGTCGCGATGCGCATACACCACGACGCTGATCGACTCCGGGGTGTGCCCGGGGGTGGCTCGAATCTGCAGTCGCACCTGGCCGAGGTCGAGGCACTGACCGTCGCTGAGCAACTCGACTGGGAAGTCGACCCGCGCACCGCTCCCGTACGAGATGACGGCGCCGACCGCGGCGAGTTCAAGGTGGCCGGAGAGAAAGTCGGCGTGACAATGGGTCTCGATGACCCGCTCGATTCGTAGTCCCACCGCCGCGGCGTCGGCGAGGTAGGTCGAAATGTCGCGCCGAGGGTCCACCACGACCGCCCGACCAGTCGTCTCGTCACCAATGAGGTAGGACATCTGGGACAGGCAGCTCAGGAAATATTGCTGAAAGATCATGTCGCACTGACGTTACGAGACAGATGACAGCGGCGAATGAGGCATATGCCTCATCTTTCGGCCTAGAAGTCGCCGATCAAGCCGTGCCTGGCGGCGAAGAGGCTCGCCAAGGCGCGGCTGGAAACGCCGATCTTCTGATAGATGTGTTCGACGTGATTGCGGGCGGTCTTGCGCGAAATCACCAGACGCTCTGCGATTTCGGCGTGCGTTAGTCCTAGAGCCAACAGTCGCAGTACCTCGACCTCACGCGGAGTGAGGCCGGCCGGCAGGCTCCTGCGGCCGGGGACATGCTGGCCCACCGCACGCAAGACCGCATCGACCGCACCGCCGTCGAGTCTGCCGGCGTCCGCCTCGGCTCGAAGGTGAACCGCCGCGTCCTGGGCGGAGCACGCCGGCCGATGCGGTCGTGGCTCCAACCGGGTCCGATAGGTGTCGGCCACCGCGAGAATCCGACTGGCCGGCGACAGCGCGTTAGCGGCCAGCCCGCGCGGATAGCCCGAACCGTCCAGTCGCTCGTGATGCTCAACGGCGAGCGCACCCAGCGGGGCGAGAGTCGGTGACGACGCGAGGATCCGCTCGGTCAGGTACGGATGCAGCCGTACCCGCTCGAATTCTGCGGGTGTCAATTCGTCGGGCTTGTCCCAGATTGCGTTCGACACCCCGAGGCGGCCGAGATCGTGCACCAGACCGGCACGGCGAAGCCGGTTGCACTCCTCGGCGGACAGCCCGTAGTTGCGCGCCGCGGCCTCCGCCAGCTCGGCCACACCACGCGAGTGTCCAAGCGTGTAAGGCGATTTCAGGTCGACGAAGTCAGCGATTGCCTCCAATGCCGCGTCGAACTCGGCGTCCGACATGAACACGGCCAGCCCCGGTTCATTCCCGATCACCGCATCCCAGGTGGTGACGGCATTCAACTCGTCGAACAACTCTGCCGCCATCGAGCAGAAGGCATCGACCAGCATGGGGTCGAACTGCGTGCCGCTTCGCTGGCGCGCCACAGAGATCGCCGCGTCCACTCCGCCGGTCCGATGGCAGACCTCGATGACATCGGCGAGATTGACGATGCGCGCCGTGATCACGATCTCGTCGCCCCGTGCGCCGGCCGGGGCGCCCTTGCCGTCCCAACGCTCGAAGGTCTGCGCGATGCTGCGCTGAACCCGTTCACCCAAGCCGAGCTGACCGGCAACCTGGGCGGCGGCGAAGCAATGGCGCTCCATCGCCTTCTGCTGGCCCCCTCGCCATCCGGCACCGACCAACTCTGCGCCGAGTTTCGCGCGTTCGATTAGCGGTCGGCCCTCGCCGAAGTGCGTCAGCATGAACCGGGCCCTGGCTGTCGGGCCGGTGAAGTCGACCCACCGAACGCCGGCCTTGAGTTCGAGGTCGTCGCCGAACCATTTCGCCTGCTCGTATGCATCGATATGACAGCCGACCCACGCCAGCAAGGCGGTGTAGTACACAACGTTGCGGTCCGACACGTCCACACCCACCCGGTCGGCCAACCGCATCGCGATCAGGCACTGACGCAGCACGTGCTCCATCGGCAGACCCATGCCGAGATCCGACCCCAGAGACAGCGCGGCCAGCAGCTCCGCCAGCCGCACGCGCTCGGGAGCGGGCTGCGCACTCACGAGGTGAATATATTCCGGACGGGTTCGCCGCAGAAACGTTTCTGGTTTGCGCCCCCGTGCCCGCGGGCAGGCCGACCACATCAGGCGCAGGCCGACAGCCGCAAGGGCGGCGCCGAAATGGCCAAGAAACTGTTGACGAAGCGGATCAAGTAGCCCGAGTCAGCGTGCCGCCACGCAGAACGCGTTGCCGTCCGGGTCGGCCAGCACCACCCAGCGGAACTCCGCTCCGAACTCGTGCCGCCCGGTTTCGGTGGCGCCCAGCCCCACAAGTCGGCCGACCTCCGTCTCGAGATCGGCGGCGGTGAAGTCGATTTGCACGCGGTTCTTGCCCGGTGTCGGGTCGTCGACCTTTTGGAAGGCCAGCCTCGGGCCTTTCGGCCGGTTCACGGTGACGAAAAAGCCCGGTACGACCGGGTTTACCGTGCCGTCCACCGCGCGGGCCCACCAGTCGGCGAGCCGTTCGGGGTCGTCACAGTCGAACGTGATCATCTCCACAGAAAGTGCCATGGCGCCGACTGTAGGTCAGCCCGGTGACAGTGACGCATGTCATCGCTGCGATTACGTCGCGGGTAATTGAACGGCTGCGTTCCTCGACGCACCCTGGCCTTGGCGCACCCGAACGGGGTGCAAGACCGATGGAGGAACCATGACCGACACCCAGGCCCGACCGACTTTCAGCGCCGAGATGTGGGCGGCCTTCTGGGCCGCGCCGAGTAAGTCGCGGATCGACGACATCCTCGCCGACGACATCATCGGCTACTGGCAGGGCGACCCGAAACCGGTGCGGGGACGGGAGGCATACGCCGGCAAGATCGCGGAGCTGGTCGCCGCTACCCCCGATCTGCAGCTCGAGCTCATCGACAGTGCGACTGTCCCCGGCAGCGCCACCGGCGAGCAGCTCGTTTTCCTGCATTACGTCGGCCGGGGTACCGGGCCGGCCGGACCAATAACGATCCGCGGGCTCGACAGGGTCCGCACCCGAGATGGAATGGTGGTGGAGAACGTCATCCGCTACGGCCCGGTCGAGCAGACGGCGCCCTGAGCGGCGACGGTTCAGCCCGGTGACAGGAATGCCCGCAGCGCAGCGGAGTAGGCCGCGACGTCGCCGGCGCCCATCAGCTCGCGCGCGGAGTGCATGGCGAGTTGGGCCGCGCCCACGTCGACGGTGGGGATGCCGGTACGCGCCGACGTCATCGGTCCGATCGTCGACCCGCAGGGCAGATCGGCGCGATGCTCGTAGCGCTGCATCGGCACACCGGCCTGCGAACACGCCATTGCGAACGCCGCGGCGGTGCGCCCGTCGGTGGCGTAGCGCAGATTGGGTTGCACCTTGAGCACCGGTCCGGCGTTGACCTCGATGAGATGACCGGGCTCATGGCGGTCGGGATAGTTCGGGTGGGTGGCATGCGCCATGTCCCCCGACGCCACCATCGACCCGGCCAGCCGCCGCAGAAAGTCTTCACGACCGCCGCCGGTGGCCAGCACGATGCGTTCCAGCACGGTCACAAGCAGTTCGGACTGCGCACCGTGATCCGATTGCGAGCCGACCTCCTCATGGTCGAACAGGGCCAGCACGGGCCGATATGCCCCGGCCTCGGCGGCAAGGAACGCCTCCAGCCCGGCGTAACAGGTGGCCTGGTTGTCCAGTCGCGGTGCGCTGACCAGTTCGTCGTCGGCCCCGGCCAGCGCGCACGGCGTGAGGTCGTGGGTCATCAGGTCGGCGCCGAGCACGTCGGCGGCATCGACCCCGGCCGCTTCGGCGACGTAGCCGAGAAACGACCGCGTCCCGCTGCCGACGCCCCAGACCGCGTTGACGTGGCGCTGCGGATCCAGCGACACCGACTTTCGGTCCTCGGCCAGGTGGATGGCCAGCTGCGGCACCCGCAGGATCGGGTTGTCGATGCGGACCAGCCGGTGCTCGATGCCTTCGCCGGCCGAGCCGGCACAGCGTAGCGACAGCCGCCCGCTGATCCCCAGGTCGCGGTCCAGCCAGGAGTTCAGCCATGCGCCTCCGTAGGGCTGCAGCGCGACCACCTGCCACCCGGACACGAACCGGTCCGGATGCTGTTTGACGCGCAGGTTGGGGCTGTCGGTGTGGCCGCCGACGATGCGGAACGGCGCCCCCGGCTCCTCGGATCTCCATGCGACCAGGGAGCCGGCCCGCACGGTGAAGAACCTGCCCGAGCCCGGCCACGCGTCACTCTCGGCCAGCTCGGTGAAACCGGCGGCACGCAGCCGCTGCGCGACGGTGAGACAGACGTGGAACGGCGACGGTGACGCGTCGATGAAACCGCACAGGCCGTGCGCGCTGGCAGACATGTTGGCCATTTTCGCCGCAACACCCACGCGAGTGGACGCTAGGGTCTGACCGTGCCCGAAGTTCAGCCGCAATCGATCCTGGCGCCCCTGACGCCCGCGGCCATTTTCTTGGTCGCGACGATCGACGACGGCGGCGAAGAGACCGTGCACGATGCGCTCCCCGACATCTCGGGACTGGTGCGGGCGATCGGCTTTCGCGATCCCACCAAGCGGCTCTCGGTCGTCGCCTCGATTGGCTCCGATGCGTGGGACCGGCTGTTCTCGGGTCCCAGGCCTGCCGAGCTGCACCCGTTCGTCGCGCTCGACGGCCCGCACCACCGCGCGCCGGCCACCCCGGGCGACCTGTTGTTCCACATCCGCGCCGAGTCGATGGATGTCTGCTTCGAGCTGGCCGACAGGCTCGTCAAGGCGATGGCCGGGGCGATCACCGTGGTCGACGAGGTGCACGGCTTCCGGTTCTTCGACAATCGGGATCTGCTCGGATTCGTCGACGGCACCGAGAACCCGGACGGCCCGCTTGCGGTCAGCGCCACCGCGGTCGGCGACGAGGATCAGAACTTCGCCGGCTCCTGCTATGTGCACGTCCAGAAATACGTCCACGACATGGCGGCGTGGGAATCGCTGTCGGTGACCGAGCAGGAGCGGGTGATCGGCCGCACGAAGCTCGACGATATCGAGCTGGACGACGACGAGAAGCCGGCCAACTCGCACCTCGCGCTCAATGTGATCACCGACGACGACGGGAACGAACTGAAGATCGTGCGGCACAACATGCCGTTCGGCGAGATCGGCAAGGGCGAGTTCGGTACCTACTTCATCGGCTATTCGCGCACACCGGCGGTGACCGAGGAAATGCTGCGCAACATGTTCATCGGGGACCCGCCGGGCAATACCGACCGCATCCTGGATTTCTCCACCGCCGTCACCGGCGGGATGTTCTTCAGCCCCACCGTCGACTTTCTCGATGATCCACCGCCGCTTCCTGATTCGGTGGTCACGGTGGTGCCCGTCGAGTCTGACGGCTCACTGTCGATCGGCAGCCTGAAAGGAATCCCTTGATGAACAACCTGTATCGCGATCTGGCTCCGATCACCGAAGCCGCTTGGGCCGAAATCGAATTGGAAGCCACCCGGACTTTCAAGCGGCACATCGCCGGACGGCGGGTTGTCGACGTCAGCGAGCCCGGCGGACCGGTGACCGCGGCGATCAGCACCGGGCACCTGCACGACGTGAAGCCACCCGGAGACGGCGTGGTGGCGCACCTGCGCGACAGCCGGCCGCTGGTGCGGCTGCGGGTGCCGTTCACCGTGTCGCGCACCGCCATCGACGACGTCGAGCGCGGTTCGCAGGACTCCGACTGGGATCCGGTCAAGGAAGCCGCGAAGAAGCTCGCCTTCGTCGAGGACCGGGCGATCTTCGAGGGGTATCCGGCGGCGTCCATCGAGGGGATCCGCAACTGCAGCTCCAACCCGGCTCTGGCGTTGCCCGAGGATGCGCGGGAGATCACCGACGTCATCTCCCAGGCGCTCTCGGAGCTGCGGCTGGCCGGTGTCGACGGGCCGTATTCGGTGCTGCTGTCGGCCGACGTGTACACCATGGTCAGTGAGACCACCGCGCACGGCTATCCGATTCGCGAGCACCTCAACCGGCTCGTCGACGGCGATATCATCTGGGCGCCCGCCATCGACGGCGCGTTCGTGCTGAGCACCCGCGGCGGTGATTTCGACCTCCAACTGGGCACCGATGTGTCGATCGGCTATCTGCACCACGACGCCGACAACGTGCAGCTGTATCTGCAGGAAACACTGACGTTCCTGTGCTACACCTCCGAGGCGTCGGTAGCCCTGACCCCGTAGCCGCCGTGCATTTCCCCGCGAGCGCGCGTGTTTGTACGGCGACACGCCGGTGAACCACGTACAAATGCGGTCGCTCGCGGCGAACGAGAGCTCGCGGCGAACGAGAGCTCGCGGCTAGGCCGCGAGCACGCTGTCCAGCGCCGAGTAGAACATGCCGAGCCCGTCGTCGGACGGACCGGTCAGGGCCTCGGTGGCATGCTCGGGATGCGGCATCAAGCCGACCACGCGGCCGTTGGCCGAGCAGATGCCCGCGATATCGCGCAGGGAGCCGTTCGGGTTGTCGCGGTAGCGGAAGACCACCCGACCCTCACCCTCGAGTTCGTCGAGCACCTTTTCGCTGGCCACGAAGCGGCCCTCCCCCGACTTCAGCGGAACCAGCAGGTCCGCGCCGACTTCGTAGCGCGTCGTCCACACCGTCCAATTCGAGGCCACCTCCAGCCAGAGGTCGCGGCAGACGAAATGCAGACCGGCGTTTCGGGTCAGCGCGCCCGGCAGCAAACCGGCCTCACACAGCACCTGAAAACCGTTGCAAATACCCAACACTGGCAGGCCACGGCCCGCCGCGGCGATGACCTCACCCATCAGCGGAGCGAACCTCGCGATCGCACCGGCCCTCAGATAGTCACCGTAGGAGAAGCCCCCGGGCACCACGACGGCGTCCACACCCTTCAGGTCGGCGTCGGCGTGCCACAGGCCGACCACTTCGGCGCCCGCCAACCGTACCGCGCGCGCCGCGTCGATGTCGTCGAGCGTGCCGGGGAACGTGATGACGCCCACCCGCCCCGTCACGGCTGCTCCCTGCTCACCGACCAGTCCTCGATCACCGTATTCGCCAGCAGCGATTCGGCAATCTCGGCAACCGTGGCGTCGTCCACACTGTCGTCGACCTCGAGCTCAAAACGCTTGCCCTGCCGCACATCTGAGACTCCCGGCACACCGAGGCGGCCCAGCGCGCCGACGATCGCCTGGCCCTGCGGGTCGAGAATCTCGGCCTTGGGCATCACGTGCACAACCACCCGGGCCACGCGCGGCTCCTCATTGTCGACGTCGGATTGGTCGGCGACAACTCTACCGGCGGGGGGCCGGCGTCGGCCTCACCGGCACGATCCGACATACGCGTTGCACAACGGCGCCGCCATCGCGTCCAACACCTGCGCGTCGGACACCGACGGCCACTCCACCAGCGGTGGTGTCGTCGCCCACATGGCCAGCTCGACCATGGTGCCGCTACGCGGATCGGCCAGCAGGTACTCGTGGGTTACCAGTCCCCCGGGACCGAAACCGCTGATCACCGCGGCCATCCGGTCGAGTTGACGGGTGGTGATCGACGGCGAGTTCAGCGGTGCGCTCAGCTGGCAGTTGCGCAGCGCGGTCACCGCGGCCTCGAAAGTGACCAGCGCGGTGTCTGCGCCCCGCGCGGGTTCGCCCCGCCAGTGCATCACCTGCACCTGTAGCTGCCAGTGTCCGTCCGGCTTTGGCACGACGGCGCGCGCGGCCACGGCATAACTGCGGGCGTCGTCGGCAACCGGCGGGCTCGCACAGATGTCTTCGAACTTGAACCGCGGCGCCGGGGCGGTGACGGCCAGTCCGGCCAGGCCCGGCCACCAATACGTCGAGTACAACGGGATGGAAGTCGGGGCGATCCAGGCCGAATCTGGAATCCGGTCGCAAAACGGCGGGCAGTCGCCGGGGACCGACCAGGCCGAACTCGGGGCGATCGCCAACCCGCAGGTGGCCAGCACCGCCGCCAGGATCATTCGCAATTGAATGCACCCCCTTGAGCGCCACAATATAGGCATGCAATTGACGCATTTCGGCCATTCGTGCCTACTCGCAACTTTTGCCGACACCTCCGTGTTGTTCGATCCGGGTAACTTTTCCCACGGGTTCGAAGGCATCACGGGGCTCTCGGCGATCCTGATCACCCATCAGCACCCCGACCACGCCGACACCGCCCGGTTGCCAGCGTTGGTCGCCGCCAACCCGCAGGCGGCGTTCTATGCCGACCCGCAGACCGCGGCTCAACTGGGCGACCCGTGGCGGGCCGTGCACGTCGGCGACCAGTTCACCGTCGGTGGTTTGACGATTCGCGGCGTCGGCGGCCGACACGCCGTGATCCACCCGGAAATCCCAGTGATTGACAACATTTCGTACCTCGTCGGCGATGGCGAGCACCCGGTAAGGCTGATGCATCCGGGCGATGCGCTGTTCACGCCCGGCGAGCCCGTCGACGTGCTGGCGACCCCCGCGGCCGCACCGTGGATGAAGATCTCCGAGGCCGTGGACTACCTGCGGGCGGTGGCACCGACGCATGCGGTGCCTATCCACCAGGCGATCATCGATCCCAGCGCACGGGGCATCTTCTACGGACGGCTGGCCGAGATGACCGACACCGACTTTCAGGTCCTCGAACCGGAGTCCGGCACCGACTTCTAGCCTGCTACGCGACCTCGCGAGCGGCGGCGCGACCGGCGGCCCGGCCGGAGAAGACACAGCCGCCCAGGAACGTGCCCTCCAGCGAGCGGTAGCCGTGCACGCCGCCACCCCCGAAGCCGGCGGCCTCGCCCGCGGCATACAGCCCATCGAATATGGTGCCGCCCGGTCGCAGCACCCGCGAGTCGAGGTCGGTTTCCAAGCCGCCCAACGACTTCCGCGTCAGGATGTGCAGCTTGACGGCGATCAGCGGTCCGGCCTTCGGGTCGGTGAGGCGGTGCGGCGCAACGACCCGGGTGAACCGGTCGCCGAGATAGCCGCGGGCGGCGCGGATCGCCGTGACCTGGGTGTCCTTGGTGAACCGGTTGGCCACCTCCCGGTCGCGTGCGGTGACCTCCGCCTCCACGGTCGCGTAGTCCAGCGGGAACACGTCGGGCACTGTGTTCATCGCGGATACCAACTCCCGCAACGAATTCCCGGTGACAAAGTCGACGCCGTTATCGACGAACGCCTGCACTGGCGGTGGGGCGCCCGGCCGCACCCGGGCCAGCACGTCACGCACGCTGCGGCCGGTCAGGTCGGGGTTCTGCTCCTGGCCCGACAGCGCGAATTCCTTGGCGACGATGCGCGCGTTCAGCACGAACCAGGTGTAGTCGTAACCCGACCGCGCAATGTATTCCAGCGTGGCCAGCGTGTCGAAGCCCGGGTACAGCGGGGCGGGCAGACGCCTGCCCGTGGCGTCCAGCCACAGCGACGACGGGGCCGGCAGGATTCGGATCCCGTGGTCAGGCCAGATGGGATCGTAATTGGTGATGCCCCCGGTGTAATGCCACATCCGGTCGCGGTTGATCACGTGCGCGCCCGCGGCTTCGGCGACTCCGATCATCCGGCCGTCGACGTATGCGGGCACCCCGCTCAACAGTTGCCCGGGCACCCGGCCCATCCGCGCCGGCCAGTTCTCCCGGACCAGGTCGTGGTTGCCGCCGATCCCGCCGCTGGTCACGATGACGGCCGCTGCACGAAACTCGAACTGGCCCAGATTGTTTCGCGACGAGGCCACGCCGCGCGGCGCCGACGAGGGTTCCAGCACCGCGCCGCGCACCCCGGACACCGTCCCGGCCTCGACGATCAGCTCGTCGACCCGGTGCCGGTGGGCGAACCGCACCAACGACGCGTCCCGCAACCGCCGCGCGAAGATGTCGACGATCGCCGGCCCGGTGCCCCAGGTGATGTGGAAACGCGGCACCGAGTTGCCGTGACCGCGTGCGTCGTAGCCGCCGCGCTCGGCCCATCCGACGAGCGGGAAGGTCTGCAGACCGCGGGCCCGCAGCCAGCTGCGTTTCTCACCGGCCGCGAAGTCGACGTAGGCATGCGCCCATTCCCGCGGCCAGTGATCTTCCGGGCGGTCGAATCCGGCGGAGCCCATCCAGTCCTGCAACGCCAGCTCATGGCTGTCGCGGATGCCCAGCCTGCGCTGCTCTGGGCTGTCGACGAAGAACAGACCGCCGAAGGACCAGAACGCCTGGCCGCCGATATTCGCGGCGTTCTCCTGATCGACGATCAGCACGCGGCGGCCGCGATCGATCAGCTCGCACGCCGCGACCAGCCCGGCCAGCCCCGCTCCCACCACGATCACGTCTGCGTCCGCCATGGGACGCCACGTTAGCGGCCAATGTCAGGCGGCGTCGGTCAGTGCGGGGTAGGGCCGCCAGTGATAGACCGCGGGAACGCAGCGGTGCATCAGCGAAAGGTCAATGGCGTCGAGCATGGCCTGCCGCGGTCCCGGCTGACGTAGTTGGCGGGCGGCCACCGCGACCCGCACGATGCCGGCCCGCCGAGCGGTGCGCTCGGCCGACAGCACCAACGTGCGGCACCACCACGGCTCGGTCAGGAAACCCTCGCCGATTCCCAGCACACGCGCCCGCACGGTCGTCTGACGAACCAGGTCGGTGATCCCACTCATCCCGGCCAGCAGCCTAAATCCGTTGCGGGGCAACGCTGTTATCGTGCCCTGCGATACCGTCCAGCCCGGCGCGGCGAACAGCCGGGTGCGCAACCCCAGGTGTTCGAGCACCCGGTCGGCGCCCATCAGGCGCAGGTTCGCCTCGTGCGCCGGCAGCGTCGCGAACTCACCGCGGCGTTTCTTGGTGGCGGCCTCGTCGTAGCCGTGCAACACGATCGCGTCGCCGCGGTCGCGCCGGGCGGTCAGCCAGTCCACCGTGGCCCCGTCACGGTCGAGCCGGTAACCACCCTTCAGGCGCGGCGCCGTCAACAGGGAGACCGGCACCGAGCGGGCATCCAGGTCAGCACAGAATTCGCGGACGTCGTCCAGCGTTCGTTCACCGATTCCCGAAACCGAGATGATCAGTCGCCCAACCATGCGCCAAGTGTGACAAGCG
>JBEVHG010000092.1:0-20864 GCA_040511335.1 Mycobacterium sp.
TGGTCGACGACCACATCGCGTCCTGTTGGGTTCCTTCGGCCGGCTGACACGCGGGCGGGCGTATGTCAGGCGTTGCACTCGCGCAGCACCTTGTTATTGATCTTGCCGACGCTCGTTTTCGGCATTTCGGCGACGAGGACGACGCGGTCGGCCTCGGGCACCGCGTACGTCCTGCTCATCAAGCAGCTCCTCACCAACTCGCTGAGCCTGTATGGCGATCAGGAGATCGCGCCCACCTGCTGTGCGAGGTCGATTCGAACCGGATCAGTGGATAGCCGCATGCCCGGGAGCCGCTGACGATCAAATTCTCGCGCATGGCGGCCTCGTCCGGGGAGCCAGCGTATCGGCAGGATCGGTCGCTTACCCGGGTCTTTGCACACTGATCGCCGCGGATAAGGAACAATAGGGGAAGTTCAGTAGCAGTTCAGCGCCGGGTGCTGTCAACGGGTGGGCAGTCTCGGCCCGGAGCGGGACCGCCGACGCGGGCCGGCGCATGTGGAGGGAGCACTCGATGGCGGCGATGAAGCCCCGGACCGGCGACGGTCCACTGGAAGCAACCAAGGAGGGGCGCGGCATCGTGATGCGGGTACCACTGGAAGGCGGCGGGCGACTCGTCGTCGAACTCACCCCCGACGAAGCCGCCGCCCTCGGCGACGAGCTCAAGGGCGTCACCAGCTAGCAGATTTCGGTGCGGAAACATGCGCTGAGCGCACGAAACCGCGCCGAAATCGCCCTACGAGGACACCTTCCGATAGATCTCCAGCGTCTGCTCGGCGATATGCGCCCAGGAAAACTCCTGGATGCAGCGCTGCCGCCCGGCCTGACCGTACTGCCCCGCCCGGTCGGGCTCGGCGACCAGGGAGTTTACGGCGTCGGCCAACCGGGTCTCGAAGAAGGCCGGGTCACCAGCGTCGTAGTGCACCAGTAGCCCGGTCTGACGATCGGCCACCACCTCCGGGATGCCACCCACGTCGGAGGCCACCACCGCAGTCGCGCACGCCATCGCCTCCAGGTTCACGATACCCAGCGGCTCGTACACCGACGGGCACACGAAAACTGTTGCTGCTGAAAGTATTTCGCGAATCTTGCCGATCGGCAGCATCTCCCGCACCCAGAACACCCCAGAGCGGGCGCGGGCCAGGTCCTGCACGGCCGCGGTCACCTCGGCGGCGATCTCCGGGGTATCCGGCGCGCCGGCGCACAGCACCAGCTGGACCTCCGGCGCGAACCGGTGCGCGGCGGCGACCAGGTGCGCGACGCCCTTCTGCCGGGTGATGCGGCCGACGAACGCCACGATCGGGCGGGCGGTGTCGACGCCGAGCTCGGCCAGCACCGAGTCGTCGGGCTGCGGCTCGGCCGGATACCAGACATCGGTGTCGATACCGTTGCGCACCACGTGCACGCGGTTGGGGTCGAGGGCAGGGTAGGTCTTCAGCACGTCGTCGCGCATGCCCGAGCTGACCGCGATGACCGCGTCGGCCGCCTCCACCGCGGTGCGCTCCACCCACGACGACACCCGGTAGCCGCCACCGAGCTGCTCGGCCTTCCACGGCCGCATCGGCTCCAGCGAATGGGCCGTCAGCACATGCGGGATGCCGTGCAGCAGGGCGGCCAGGTCGCCGGCCAGCCCGGTGTACCAGGTGTGCGAGTGCACCACCGTGGCGGCGGCGGCCGCGTTGACCATCACCAGGTCCGCCGACAGCGTCGACAGTGCCGGGTTGGCGCCCTTGAGCGCCGGATCCGGTTGCGCGACGAAGGCGCCTGGTCGCGGTGCGCCCATGCAATGCACGTCCACCTCGCACAGGTGGCGCAGCTGCGCGACGAGCTCGGTGACGTGCACGCCCGCCCCGCCGTAGACCTCGGGTGGATACTCCCGAGTCATCATCGCCACCCGCATGGTTGCGACGGTAGTGGCCGTCGCGCCGCCCCGCAGGCTTGTGGTGAACGAAGGTGCCGTCGGATGGAAGGAATTGGCCAAAAACCTTGACGGACAGCCCGACAGCACCCGCGATCAATAGTGCCAATGCCCTAGCCGCGCTAGGCAGCGGCCGATAAGTTTGGATCATGAGGGAAGCGCCACAGGTGCTGGGCATCGTCCTGGCCGGCGGGGAGGGCAAGCGGCTGTACCCGTTGACGGCGGACCGGGCTAAACCGGCGGTTCCCTTCGGCGGCGCCTACCGGCTCATCGACTTCGTCCTGTCGAATCTGGTCAATGCGCGATACCTGCGAATCTGCGTTCTCACGCAATACAAATCGCATTCGCTGGACCGCCACATCTCGCAGAATTGGCGATTGAGCGGCCTGGCCGGTGAGTACATCACGCCGGTGCCGGCCCAGCAGCGGCTCGGTCCGCGCTGGTACACCGGCTCGGCCGACGCGATCTATCAGTCGATGAACCTGATCTACGACGAGGACCCGGACTACATCGTCGTGTTCGGCGCCGATCACGTCTACCGCATGGACCCCGAGCAGATGGTGCACTTCCACGTCGAGAGCGGGGCCGGGGCGACGGTGGCCGGCATCCGGGTGCCCCGGGCCGAGGCCACCGCGTTCGGCTGCATCGACGCCGACGAGTCGGGTCGCATCCGCGAGTTCGTCGAGAAGCCCGCCGATCCGCCCGGCACTCCCGACGACCCCGAGCAGACGTTCGTGTCGATGGGCAACTACATCTTCACCACCAAGGTGCTCATCGACGCCATCCGTGCGGACGCCGACGACGACCACTCCGACCACGACATGGGCGGGGACATCATTCCGGCGCTGGTCGTCGACGGCATGGCCGCGGTCTACGACTTCAACGCCAACGAGGTGCCCGGGGCCACCGAACGCGATCACGGATACTGGCGCGACGTCGGGACACTCGACGCGTTCTACGACGCGCATATGGACCTGGTGTCGGTGCATCCGGTGTTCAACCTCTACAACAAGCGCTGGCCGATCCGCGGTGAGTCGGAGAACCTGGCGCCGGCGAAGTTCGTCAACGGCGGTTCGGCGCAGGAGTCGGTGGTCGGCGCCGGCAGCATCATCTCGGCGGCCTCGGTGCGCAACTCGGTGCTGTCGTCCAACGTCGTCGTCGACGATGGCGCGATCGTGGACGGCAGCGTGATCATGCCCGGCGCCCGGGTCGGACGCGGCGCGGTGGTGCGCCACGCGATCCTGGACAAGAACGTCGTCGTCGGGCCCGGCGAGATGGTCGGCGTGGACCTGGAGAAGGACCGCGAACGCTTCGCGATCAGCGCCGGCGGCGTGGTGGCTGTCGGCAAGGGCGTCTGGATCTAGTCCGGCGTTGCTGCCGCCCTGCGCCGTCGCCAGCGCAGCAGTCGAAACACGCTGTAGGCCAACGCCAGCAGCACCACCAGCACCAGCACGGGTATCAGGATGGCGATGAACACCAAGCTGACGCTGGTGACGTCCTCGACGGTACTGAGCACCGGGGCGGCCACGCCGGCGGTGGCGACGTTGGCGGCCGGCCGCACCGCGCTCTTCGTCAGGGAGACCACCAGCGCGGTGACGACACCGATGGCGATGGGAATCCACTGACCGGACTGTGCGAACGCGCCCGGGTCGGCGACCGCGGCCGTTTCGGCGGCGGTGCCCGAGCCGAACACGATGCCGCCGGCCGTCGGGCGGACGAACGTCTGGATGGCGTCGTTGATGCTGTCCAGCGCCGGGATCTTATCGGCGACGATCTCGATCATCAGCAGCACGCCGACGATCGACATCACCCAGCCGTTCTCCAGCCACGCCCAGCCCGGCGGCAGTGTCACCAGGTCGGTGAACCGCGACAGCGCGCCCAGTAGCAGCAGCGGGATGTACGCGTTTAGCCCCGCCGCGGTGGCCAGCCCGAAACCGGTCAGCAGTTCCACGTCAGCAACGCTAGCCCGTCACCACACGTATGGCACCAACCTGAAGTGCACTTTCTGCATGTATTCGCGGTAGCCGTCCAACTGTTGCTCGAGCATCTTTTCCTCGTCGGTGATGCGCAATGCCAGCACGATCAAGCCGGGGACGATGGCGACCAGACCCCAATAGGAGTCGAGCGCAAGGGGCGTCCCGATCATCATGATCAGCGCCCCCACGTACATCGGGTGCCGCACCAGCCCGTACAGACCGGTGGAGACCAGTTTCTGGTCGGCCTCGACCGTGATGTTGGCGGAGGCGTAACTGTTCTGAATGACCACCAGCTCCGCCATGACGAGGCCAACCGCGACCAGCACGTTGCCCGCAACGTTGACCGCCAACGGCACCGCGGACCAACCGAAACGGTGGTCGAGGGCGCTGACGACCAGCATCACCGCCACCGCCACAACCGTGCCGGAGACGGCGATCTTCTGGATCGGCCGAGTTTCGGCCGTCGGCCCGGCGCGCAGCCGTCGCTGCAGGGCGGCCGGGTTCTCAACGGCCAGATAGATATTGGGCACGGCCGTGGCGACGGTGAACACCGCGATGAAAACCCATGCCTGCCAATAGTTCAACGTGCCTGCCGGTAGGAACAGCGCCAGGCCGAAGAACACCAGCCCGAACGCCGACGCCACTGCTGTTTGAAGAGCGAGCTTCATCGTCTACTCCTCCTGCGGACGCTCACCACACATATGGCACCAACCTGAAATGCACCTGCTGCATGTACTCGCGGTAGCCGTCCAACTGCTGCTTGAGCAGGTCCTCCTCGTCGGCGATGCGGAGGCCCAGCCCGATCAGCCCGGGAATGACGAGGACAAGTCCCCAATACGAGCCAAGCGCAAGGGGAATGCCGATCATCATGATCACATTTCCGAAGTACATCGGGTGCCGCACGAATCCGTACAGACCGGTGGTCACCAGTTGCTGCTCCGCTTCGACGGTGATGTTGGCCGCCGCATAGCTGTTCTGGATGACCACGAGCATCGACATGCCAAGGCCGATCGCCACCAGCACATCTCCAGCCACCGAGACCGCGGCCGGCACCGACGACCAGCCGAAGCGATGGTCCAGCGCGCTGACGACCATCATCGCCGCCAGCGACCCGAACGCGGCCACGCTAACGATCTTCTGCACGGTTCGGGTCTCCGCCCCGGGGCCGGCGTGCATACGCCGCCGCAGGGCCTCCGGGTTCCGCACACCCAAATAGATGCTGGGGACGAGCGTAGCGACGGTGAACACCGCGATGAAAACCCATGCCTGCCAATAATCGAACGTGCCCGCCGGCCCGAACAACAACAACCCGAATACGACCAGACCAATAGGCACCGTCGCCAGTGCTTGACGAAGAACCCTCATTCCTTCCTTCTTTCTAGATCGCGTCGCGGCAGCGATAGATCCAGCCATCCCGCCTCACCACACAAATGGCACCAACCGATGGTGCACCTTCTGCGTGTATTCGCTGTACTCGACCAATTCTTGGTTCAGCGCCTTTTCCTCATCGAGGATGCGGACGGCGAGCACTATCACGATCGGGATGAGGACAACAAGTCCCCAGTAAGAGCCGAGCGCCAGCGGAAAGCCAACCAGCATGATCACCGAACCGGAGTACATCGGGTGCCGTACGAGTCCGTAGAGACCGGTGGAGACGACCGTCTGGTCCTCTTCAACCGTGATATTCGCTGCCGCATAGCTGTTCTGGATGACCACAAGAGAACCGATACCGAGTCCGATCACGACCAGAACATCGCCGGCCAGGGAGACTGCCGTTGGCACCGTTGACCAGTCGAACCGGTGGTCGAGTGCACTGACTACCATCACCCCCGCGAACGACAAGAACAGGCCGGAAGCGGCAATTTTTTGTACGGTTCTGGTTTCCGCGGTTGGGCCCGCGTGCATACGCCGCTGAAGGACTGCAGGATTCGTCATCAGCAAATAGACCGTTAGGACCACGGTTGAGATCGCATATACGGCGATAAAAACCCACGCTTGCCAGTAATTGAACGTCCCCGCCGGCAAGAACAACAACACGCCAAACAATAGAAGCCCAATAATCGATAGGGCTGCTGCTTGAAGAGCGATCTTCATCATTCCTTCCTTCTTTCTAGATCGCGTCGCGGCTGCGATAGATCCAGCCGGCGGCCACCGTCAGCGCCACCGCGACGACGACCATCACCGCCATGGCCACCGCCGGGAAGTCCGTCGGCGCCGTGGTGCGTCCCACCGGAGAGGCGTCGATGAGCCAGCGCGGCAACCGCAGCAGTGCCCCGAGGTACAGCGATGTGACGACGAATGTGACTGCCAGCCAACCGATCCAGGGATGGCGCACCGCGACGGCCAGAGCGGCGATGCCCGCAAGCACCGCCATCGCGGGCACAAACGCCAGCCCTGCCAGCGTCAGCCGCCAGATGGTGTGCGGCTCACCCAATGTGATGCCGGCGCCCAGGCCGTTGCCGAGGCCGGCGAAGAACATCAGTGCCGTCGACCCGAGCAGAGCGGCGGCCACGGCGGTCAGCAGCCAGCGCCAGCGCGACACCGCACCGGCCAGCACCGGCTCGCCCAGACCGGACTCCTCGTCGGTGAACACCCGGATCACCGCCGCGACGACGTAGGCGGTGGCGGCTGCCGCGAGGAATTGCGTCATCGTGGTGTAGACGCCGTCGGTGCCCTGCACCGCCAGCACTCGCTCGAGCAGTTCGTTCTGCTCCGCGGCATCGAGTAGCGACTTTGTCATCGAGCCGAAAGCCAAACCGGCCAAGAACAATCCGACGCTCCAGCCGACCGTCTGGCCGCGCTGCAGCGTCAGGTGCAGACCGAAGGCACTCTTGATCGGGTGCGCGTTCGGACGCTCCCCGGTGGACGGAATGTTGCCTTCGTCGTACTGCCGCCTGCTCTCCAGCACGGCGGCCAGTGCTATCAATCCGAGCGTGAGCGCCACCAGCAGGACGAACGGCCACCACCGCAAATCGACGAACGGACGCATCTGCTGTGCCCACGCGATGGGGGAGAACCAGCTCAGCGCGCTGCCGGAATTGTTGATGACGTCACCGATTCCGCGCACCAGCGCGGCCAGCGCCAGCACTCCCATCGCGGCGCCGGTTGCGGCACGCGCCTGGCGCCACAGCTGTGCGGTGACCGCGGCGACCGCGCCGAACACCATCGACACCCCGGTGACGCCCAGGCACATGGCCGTCGTGTCGACGATCGCGAAGCCGGTCGCGGTCATCGCCAGCGTCATGGTGACGGCCAGTATCGCGTTGACCGCGCCGACCAGAATCAGCGCCGCAGACGTACGCGCGTAACGGCCGACCACCGACGACAGCACCAACTCCGCCGCACCGCTTTCCTCCTCGGCGCGGGTATGCCGAATCACGGTGAGGATGGACATGATCGACGCCGCGACGATGAGGGTAAGCATCAACTCGTTGGCCATCATCGCGCCCAGATCGGTTTCGTTGAGGCCGAACATGGGTCCGCCCATGATCATTCCGGCGGGCGTCTTCAGCAGGTTCACCCGCGCGAGACGTTGGGCTTCCTCCGGGTAGGCCAGCTTGACGGCGTTCGGGGCGTACACCATGGTCAGCGTGAGGATCGAGATCCACACGCTCAGCCGGATGCGGTCGCGGCGCAGCGCCAGTCTGAGCAGGCTGCCGACACCGGTGAAGCTTGAGCCGGCCGGAGCCGCCTCGGGTCGCGTCGGGTGGGTCGTCAGCGTGGTCAGCGTCATCGGCTCGCCCCCTGATACTCGCGCAGGAACATGTCCTCCAGCGATGCCGGCGACACCGACAGGTCGATGATGCCGAGATCGGTGAGCTTGACCGTCATGCGGTCCAGATCATTGCGGTCGACCGAGAAGACGTAGCGGCCGTCGTCGACGCGGAAATCGTGCACGAACCGGGTGCGCTGCAGCGACTGGCCATCGGTGCGGGTGCGCACCCTGACAGTGGTGCGCATCAGGTGCCGCAACTCGGCAAGGGTGCCGGACTTGACCGCGCGACCGGCCCGGATGATTGTGACGTTGTCGCAGAGCTTTTCGACTTCGGCCAGAATGTGGCTGGACAACAGCACGGCGGCGCCGCGACTGGTGACCTCCTGGACGCACTGCTGAAAAGCCTTCTCCATCAACGGGTCCAGGCCCGACGTGGGTTCGTCGAGGATGTAGAGCTCGGCGTTGCAGCTGAATGCCGCGACGATGGCCACCTTCTGGCGGTTGCCCTTGGAGTAGGTGCGTGACTTCTTGTGCGGGTCCAGTTCGAAGCGCTCGATCAGCTGGTCACGGCGCCGGGTGTCGACGCTGCCGTCGCCCCGCAGCCGGGCCAGGAAGTCGATGGCCTGCAGGCCGGTCAGGTTGGGCCACAACGTCACATCGCCGGGCACGTAGGCGATCCGCCTATGCAGCGCCACCGCATCGCGCCAGGGATCGCCGCCGAGCAGTGCGACACTGCCGCTGTCGGCGCGCAGCAGACCCAGCAGCACCCGGATGGTGGTGGACTTGCCCGCGCCGTTCGGTCCGAGGAAGCCGGTGATGCTGCCGGGCGCGACGGATAGGTCGAGGCCGTCGAGCGCCTTGGTTTGGCCGAAAGACTTGGACAGACCCCGGATTTCGACCGCCGACCGTTCGGTGGTGTCAACCCGCTGCAGGGACGTCGCCGTCATTGCGATCTCCTTCTTGAGGTGTGCTGAACGGGATGCCTTTTTCACGCTGCGCGACGAACGCTTCGTACATGGTCGAGTCGGCCATCAGGCCCTCGGTGTAGACCTCGAGCGCCGGCAGCACCATCTCCTCGCCGTAGTCGCGCAGCACGGCGCGTAGATCGGTTGGGTTGTCGTGCATCTGCAGGTACAGCAGGAAGCCGCCGCCGCCGGCCATCGCCAGGTACTTGGCCCGGGCTTTCGGGTCGCGGCTGGGCTTGAGAGTGCCGGCCCGTACCCCGTCTTCCATGTACTGCTCGGCGTTATCGATCATCCGGCGCCAGAACGTCTTAGCCAGCTCGCTGCCCGACTGCATGCTGCGCACCAGGTAGGCCATCATCGGCGCATACGACTCGATTTCGGCCATCTGGGCGAGCCAGGTGGCCGGATCGCTGGACTGAAGCGACTCCGACTTCGCACCGCGAATCTCCTCGGCGACGTAGTCGTCGCACGCCTTGCGCAGGCCCTCCTTGGAGCCGAAGTGGTGGATCACCAGCGCGGCGCTGACGCCCGCGACCTCAGCTATTGCGCGCAGCCCGACGTTGAAGCCGTGCTGACCGAATTGCTCGATCGCGGCGTCGCGGATCCGGGCGATGGTCGTCCGATCGTTCACTGAACCCATGTTTAGGATGCTAAACACACGTTCAGCCTGCGGTCAAGGAGACTGCCCGTCAGAAATCCGTAAAGATCGCCCGTTCCCCGCGGAGAAGCGGTCAGTCGCGGGCGGCGGCCAGCAGGCCGTCGCCCAGCGGAATCAGCACCGGGGTGAGCCGCTCGTCCTCGGCGATCAGCCGCGCCGCCTCCCGCACCGCGCCGACCTCCGCATCGTGCGCGCTGGCGTCGCCCGCGCGGCCACCGAGCGCCGCCCGATGCACCACGATCGCGCCACCGGAGCGCAACAGCCGGATCCCCTCGACGACGAAGTGCGGCTGATCGAGCGGGTCGGCGTCGATGAACACCAGGTCATAGGATTCGTCGGCCAACCGGGTCAGCACTTCCTGGGCGCGGCCGCTGATCACCCTGGTTCGCGACGGCCCGACGCCAGCCTCGGAGAATGCCTGCTTGGCGATCCGCTGATGCTCGGGTTCGACGTCGATCGTGGTCAACACGCCGTCTTCGCGCATGCCCGAGAGCAGCCACAGCCCGCTGACCCCGGCTCCGGTGCCGACCTCGACGACGGCCTTGGCGCGGGTCACCTTGGCCAGCACGCTCAACAGCGCGCCGACCGCGGGTGTGACTGCGCCGGCACCGATGTCGACGGCGCGTTCACGGGCGGCCGCGACGATGGCGTCCTCGGTGATCGACTGTTCGGCGTGCGCGACGATCGACTCGGCGCGACTGGGCCGCGACCCGGGCGCTGGGTCGTCGGTGGTGGTCATGCCCGCAGCGTAGAGCGAACGCAATGAGCCGGCGCCGCGACACGCCCGCGCCGCAACGACCGATCGCGCCGGAAATCGCGCGCTTTCCGCAGGCTGGGAACGGGGTAGCCGACTTTCTCAGGAAATGTTCAGTTCACTCATATCCCAGCCACACCAGGGTCAGGAAAGGTATCTCCATGGAACACGGCGGAAGTTGGCGCTTTGGGAATAACCGCGCCGAAATTCGCGTTGCCGCCGATATCGACCTGCCGATGCGTGATGGCGGCTGTGACCAGGAGGATCCGACGACCACTACGACGATTGCCCCGGTGTCCATGGCCCATCTGGACCAGTTCACCGAAGGGGACTGGGTAGAGCCTGTCGAGGAGCTGACGGGCACCGCGGTGTTCGACGCCACCGGCGACAAGGCCGCCATGCCGTCATGGGACGAGCTGGTGCGCCAGCACGCCGACCGGGTATACCGCCTGGCCTACCGGCTGTCGGGCAACCAGCACGACGCCGAGGATCTCACCCAGGAAACGTTCATCCGCGTCTTCCGCTCGGTGCAGAACTATCAGCCCGGCACGTTCGAGGGCTGGCTGCACCGCATCACCACAAACCTGTTCCTCGACATGGTCCGACGCCGCGGCCGCATCCGCATGGAGGCGCTGCCCGAGGACTATGACCGGGTGCCCGCCGACGAGCCGAATCCCGAGCAGATCTACCACGATTCGCGACTGGGACCGGACCTGCAGGCGGCGCTCGACTCGCTGCCGCCGGAATTCCGCGCAGCCGTGGTGCTCTGCGATATCGAGGGTTTGTCCTACGAGGAGATCGGCGCCACGCTGGGCGTCAAGCTGGGCACCGTCCGCAGCCGGATCCACCGCGGCCGGCAGGCGTTGCGGGACTACCTGGCGAGCCACGCGGAGAATACGGCCAAATCGGCCTGAGCGTTCGCGGGTGTCCGGGCAACGCGTCCCGCGCTACATTCGAGTCAGTACCGTCTTGTGATGTGAGTAAGCCGAGAGGAGCTGGGTGATGGCCGACCCGGGCCACGTGTTTCGCCGCGCGTTCTCATGGCTGCCGTCCCAGTTCGCCTCGCAAAGTGATGCCCCCGTCGGGCCGCGCGAGTTCGGCTCCACCGAGCATCTGTCCACCGAGGCGATCGCGGCGTTCGTCGACGGCGAGTTGCGGATGAACGCTCACCTTCGTGCTGCACACCACCTGTCGCTGTGTCCGCAGTGCGCCACCGAGGTGGAAGCCCAGAGCCAGGCGCGGGCCGCGTTGCGGGATTCCTGCCCGATCGTCGTCCCGAGATCGTTACTGGGCATGTTGTCCCAGATCCCGCACGATGATCCGCCGGCCGCGTCCGACGACGCCACGGATCAGCAGTTAGCTGACGGCACAACGCGTCCCAGACGTAAGCGCCGGTAGGGTGGGTGCGGAGTCGAGCATCCATAAAGAGAGTGACACACGGGTGACCAATCAGGACCAGTCCGGCGGCAGCCACCGCTTGGCACCGCGCCCGGTCTCGCGTCCGCCCGTCGATTCGGCGGAGCGAAACGCGTTCGGCCGGCCCGAGGGCATCAACGGATCCTTCGTGGGCTCCGACCGCCACCGCGACCAGGGCGAGTACACACCGACGGATCAGGCGCCCGACTCGGTGCTGGCCGAGGCGTTCGGCCGGCCGTATGCCGGCGGGGACTCGCTGCAGCGCCACCCCGCCGACGCCGGCGCGATGGACGCCGAACGCCGGCAGGACGCCGAGGAGCCCGCGGACCCGTGGCGCGACCCCAACGCCCCAGCGGGGCTGGGCACCCCGGCGCTACCCCAACCTGCTCCCGCGCCGACCGGCGTAGGCATGGGCAAGCTCGGCGTGCGCGACGTGCTTTTCGGCGGCAAGGTCTCCTACGTCGCGCTGGCGATTCTCGCGGTGATCGCGTTGGTGATCGGCTTCGCCGGCGGCTGGGTGGGCCGCAAGACCGCCGAAGTCGTGGAGGCGTTCACCACGTCGAAGGTGACGCTGGAAACCAGCGGCAACTCCGAAGGACCCACCGGCCGGTTCGCCAAGGTCGCCGCGTCGGTGGCTGATTCGGTCGTGACGGTTGAGGCGGTCAGCGATTCCGAGGGATCGCAGGGCTCCGGTCTCGTCGTCGACGGCCGCGGCTACATCGTCACCAATAACCACGTGATCTCCGAGGCGGCCGCCAACCCCAGCCAGTACAAGATGCACGTGGTGTTCAACGACGGCAAGGAGGTGCCGGCCAACCTGGTCGGCCGGGATCCCAAGACCGACCTCGCCGTGCTGAAGGTCGACAACGTCGACAACCTGACGGTGGCGCGATTGGGCGATTCCGACTCGCTGCACGTGGGCGACGAGGTGATCGCTGCGGGCGCCCCGCTGGGCCTGCGTAGCACCGTCACCCAGGGCATCATCAGCGCGCTGCACCGCCCGGTGCCGCTGTCGGGCGACGGCTCGGACACCGACACCGTCATCGACGGTGTGCAGACCGACGCCGCCATCAACCACGGCAACTCGGGCGGCCCGCTGATCAACATGGACTCGCTGGTGATCGGCATCAACACGGCCGGAAAGTCGCTGTCGGAGAGCGCCAGCGGCCTGGGCTTCGCGATCCCGGTCAACGAGGTGAAGAACGTCGTCGAGACCCTGATCAAGGACGGCAGGATCGCCCACCCGACGCTCGGGTTGACCGCGCGCTCGGTGAGCAACGACCTCGCGTCCGGGGCTCAGGTGGCCAACGTGAAGGCCGGGGGCCCGGCGGAGAGGGCCGGGATCCTGGAAAACGACGTCGTGGTGAAGGTCGGTGACCGCACGGTCGCCGACGCCGACGAGTTCGTCGTCGCCGTGCGTCAGCTCAAGGTCGGGCAGGACGCCCCGATCGAGGTGGTCCGCGACGGCCGCCACGTCACGCTCACCGTCAATCCCGGCGCCGACAACAGCACGTAGCGATGTTCGCGAACGTCGGCTGGGGCGAGATGCTGCTGCTGGTCATCGCCGGGTTGGTGATCCTCGGGCCCGAGCGGCTGCCCGGCGCCATCCGCTGGACGTCCGGCGCGCTGCGGCAGGCCCGCGACTACATCAGCGGCGCCACCAGCCAACTGCGCGAAGACCTCGGCCCCGAATTCGAGGATCTGCGTGAGCCGCTCGCCGACCTTCAGAAGCTGCGCGGTATGACGCCGCGGGCGGCGCTGACCAAGCACCTGCTCGACGGCGACGACTCGATCTTCACCGGCAAGTTCGACACGCCGAAGCAGCCGCCCGCGCCGCCGGCGCAGCCGCCCGCGCCGCCAGCGACGACGCCGTTCGACAAGGACGCCACCTAGCGCCCAAACGTACGTTTCGGCGCGAAAGTGCGAGTGCGACGCGCCAAAACGTCGATCTCGGCGTTAAGCGTCAGCGGCCCGAGGGATCCAGCCCAAGCGACATGCCGGCCAGCCCGCGTTTGCGGGCCGACAGCGCGTCGGCGATGCCGCGCAGTTCCTTGCCGGCCGCCGAATCGGGAGCGGACAGCACCAGCGGCACACCCGAATCACCCGCGGACACCAACGCGGGGTCCAACGGAACCTGGCCGAGTAGCGGCACATCGGCGCCGACCGCCCGGGACAGCCGCTCGGCCACCTGTCGCCCGCCGCCCTCGCCGAAGATCTGCATCGTCGAACCGTCCGGCAGCAGCAACCCGGACATGTTCTCGACGACGCCGACGAGGCGCTGACGGGTCTGGAGAGCGATGGCGCCCGCCCGCTCGGCGACCTCGGCCGCGGCCAGCTGCGGCGTCGTCACCACCAGGATCTCCGCGCCCGGGATCAGCTGCGCCACCGAGATGGCGACGTCCCCGGTGCCCGGCGGCAGGTCAAGCAGCAGCACGTCCAGATCGCCCCAGTACACGTCGGCCAGGAACTGCTGTAGCGCCCGGTGCAGCATCGGCCCGCGCCACACCACCGGCGTGTTGCCCTGGGTGAACATCGCGATCGAGATCACCCGCACGTCGTGGGCGATCGGCGGCAGGATCATCGACTCGACCTGCGTGGGCCTCTCGGTGGTGCCCATCATCCGCGGAACCGAATGGCCGTAGATGTCGGCGTCGAGAACCCCGACCGACAATCCGCGCGCGGCCATCGCGGCGGCCAGGTTCACGGTGACGCTGGACTTGCCGACGCCGCCCTTGCCTGACGCGACGGCATACACCCGCGTCAGCGAGCCCGGCTGCGCGAACGGGATCACCGGTTCGCGCGAGTCGCCCCGCAGCTGCTTGCGCAGCTCCGTGCGCTGCTCGTCGTTCATGACGTCGAGGGTGACCTTGACGGCGCCGGTGCCGGGGACGTCGGCGACGGCGTGGCGCACCCGCTCGGAAATCTCGGTCTTCTTCGGGCAGGCCGAGGTGGTCAGGTACACCTCGACGTGCACACCGGCGTCGGCGTCGATGCTGACGCTCTTGACCATGCCAAGCTCGGTGATCGGGCGTCGCAGTTCGGGGTCGATCACCTTCGCCAGCCCGGCGCGCACCGCGGTTTCCAGCTCAGTGGGAGATTCGGACATCACCGCCGAGTGTAGGCCGACTCGACGGGCCGTCTTGACCGTGGGCGTGGGGGTTCGGTCAGACGACGGGGCCCGGCAACGGGCCCAGCGGCTGCGCCGGCTGCGGTTCGGGCGGCGCCGGCGGAGCGAAAAGCGGCGGCGGCGGAGCGAAAAGCGGCGGCGGCGGGGCCGGCGGGAACAGTGGCGGCGGCGGGGCCGGCGGGAACAGTGGCGGCGGCGCCGGCGGGAACAGTGGTGGCGGCCCCGGCAGGATCAGCGGTGGCGGCCCCGGCAGGATCAGCGGTGGCGGGCCGGGTGCGGGCGGCGCGCCCGGGGGTGCGCCGATGTCCGGCGGCAGCGCCTCCGGTGGCACCGGGGCCGGAGTGTTCTCGCCCAGACAGAACACCGCGCAGGCGGGCTGTGGTGGCTGCATCCACGGCGGCAACCACGGCGGCGGCTGGGCCGGCGGCGCCTGCGGTGCCGGCGGCGGCCCGGGCAGGCGTCCCAGCATCTGGCCGGGGACGAAACCGGGCAGGTTGGTCGGGATCTGGCCGGCGTCGGCGGGCCTGTCGACGAGTGGAATCAGTGCCAGCGGGTCGTTGGCGGGCAGCCCGGTGGCGTTCAGCGGCAGGCCCGGTCCGAGGCCTTCCGAGTGCTCCAGGTGCGCGTCGCCGATCGCCGGCACCGGTCCGGTGATGGGCGGCAGGTCCACGGGCACGACGCCGGTCGCGTAGGCGCCCGCCCAGCCCAGCACGTTGCGGGCGTATGCCATCGAGTTGTTGTACCGCAGGATCGCGGCCATCACGTGGGACTGGTCGCGCAGATTGAGCCCGCCACTGCACAGGTAGCGCGCCGCGGCCAGGGTCGAGTCGAACAGGTTCTGCACCTCGGCCTTGCCGTCGCCGTCACCGTCGGAGGCGTACCGCGACCAGGTACCCGGCAGGAACTGCATCGGACCCATCGCCCGGGCATAGGTCACCCGTTCCGCCGTCCGGCTCTGCACGATGATCTCGTTGCCCGGCAGCGATCCGTCCAGCTTGGGCCCGTAGATGGGCCGCACGGCGGTGCCGCGCGCATCGATGGCACCGCCATTGGCGTGCATGGATTCGATTCGCCCGATGCCCGCCAGCAGGTTCCAGCTGACGCCGCAGCCCGGATAGGCGGCCGCCATCATGCGTTCAGCGTTGCGGTAGGCGGTCAGCGCCATCGCCGGAATACGAAGGGTGCCAGGCGAATTCACCAGCGCTGCAGGAGGGGGAGCGGAGACGTTCGCGGTCGCGATGTGTAACGCGGTCGGCGTCTTGGTGACCGCCACCACCGAGGCGCCGGAGCCATCGCGCTGTGACGGTTCGACGGCGGCCAACGGTGTGACGGAGGCGCCGCTGGCGGGCGCGTTGGGCGAGGGCGCCGACGCCCCAACGGCGCCGGCCAGGATGAGCGGGGTGATCACCGCCACACCGAAGACGGGCGTGCGCACGGCTCGCCCTGCTCGGCGCCGCGCCGCCTCGAGGGCGGACCCTCGCCCTATGTGCACTCAACCGTCCTAGGTGTGCGGTGACGTTGTGAACCAAGTCACCATACCTAGTTGCAGCAATCTCGATAGCCGGTTTAGCCCAGCCGCTTTTTCCGCCGATCCGGGCTGTCCGATTTGACCGGCGCATCCTTGCTGCCTGCGCTCTTGGGGGGTTGCACCTCGGTCAACATCTCGCGCAGTTCCTCGAGTTCGCGACGCAGGTAGTCACGGGTGGCGACCTCACCGACGGCCAGGCGCAGCGCGGCGAGTTCGCGGGCCAGGTACTCGGTGTCGGCCTTGGTCTGCGCGGCGCGACGCCGGTCTTCTTCCAGGGACACCCGGTCCCGGTTCTCCTGGCGGTTCTGAGCCAACAGGATCAACGGTGCGGCGTAGGCCGCCTGCGTGGAGAAGGCCAGGTTCAGCAGGATGAACGGGTAAGGATCCCACCGCATCTTCACCGCGAACAGGTTCAGGCAGATCCACACGATCACCAGGACGGTCTGCACCGCCAGGTAGCGACCGGTGCCGAGGAACCGGGCGATGGACTCGCTGAACCGACCGACGGCCTCGACGTCGAAGTTGAACGAGAACCGGCGGGAGGTGCGCGGGGTGTCCAGCCGCTGTCGTGCCGACGACTCGCTCATGGCGCGCCTTCGGCTGAGCTGAGCTCGGGTTCGTCGAAATGCTCGCGCCAGTCGTCGGGCAGCAGATGGTCGAGTACGTCGTCCACGGATACCGCACCCAGCAGGTGGTTCTCGTCGTCGACCACCGGCCCGCAGACCAGGTTGTAGGCGGCGAAGTAGCGGGTCACCGCCGCCAACGAGTCCTCCGGGCTCAGGCTGGGCAGGTCGGTGTCGACGATGCCGCTGACCAGGGCGGCCGGCGGCTCTCGCAACAGCCGCTGCAGGTGCACGCATCCGAGGTACCGCCCGGTCGGGGTGGCGGTCGGCGGACGCACCACGAACACCAGCGACGCCTCCGCCGGGGTCAAGTCGGGATCGCGGACCCGGGCCAGCGCCCCGGCCACGGTGGTGTCGGGTGCCAGCACCACCGGTTCGGAGGTCATCAGACCGCCGGCGGTATCGGGTGAGTGGCTCAGCAGCCGCCGCACATCCTCGGAGTCTTCCGGGTCCATCCGCCGCAGCAGCTGCTCGGCGTCCGCCGGGGTCATCGTGCCCAGCAGGTCGGCGGCGTCGTCGGGGTCCATCGCCTCCAGCACGTCGGCGGCGCGTTCGGCCTCGAGCTGCCTCAGCACGTCGGCCTGGTCGTCTTCGGGCAGCTCCTGCAGCACATCGGCGAGGCGCTCGTCGTCCAACGCCTTGACCACTTCGTAGCGGCGCTTGGCCGGCAGTTCGCGGATGGCGTCGGCCACCTCGATCGGGCGCTGACCCTCGAACTGGTGCAGCAATTGGGCCACGCCCTGGTCGGGCATCGCCAGCCCCGACGGGGTCAGACCCTGTACGTGCTGCCAGTCGATGACGTGGATATTGCCGCGGCGGCCCAGCCGGCGCTGTGGCCGCACCGCGACCCGCGTGACCATCCAGTCCCGGGTGCGGGTCTGCTCCATGCCGAGATCGACCACCACGACGTCGATTCCGGCCAGCTCCGGCAACTCCGGGTCGTTGACGCGGACTCGGGTCTCGAGAACCTGCCCCAACACCAGCACCTCGCCCGGCCGCTGGGCGAAGCGACGCAGCGACACATTGGCGGTGGTGAGCGTGACGGCGTTGGGCTCGATCGCGGTGACCCGCAGAATCGGCACGAAAATCCTTCTGCGGGTGAGCAATTCGACGACGAGCCCGAGCACCCGGGGCTGCTGGCGGACGATGCTGATGCTGATGACCACGTCGCGGACGCGGCCGATGGACTCGCCGTCGGGGCCCAACACCACCATTCCCGCGAGTCGGGCCGCGTAGACCCTGTTCACCGCCACCATGCCTCAAAGGGTAGAGAGTCTATTTGTGGATAACGCGTATCGACCCCGCCGAACGTGCCTTTCGGTTCCGGGCAGCAGTCCCAAGATGATCGAGAAGGCGAAGGGGCTCCCCGCCGACGAAGTCTTCCTTGACCTCGAAGACGCCGTCGCACCGGAGGCCAAGGCGCAGGCGCGCACGCAGGTGGCAGTCGCGCTGGCCGAGCCGGGCTGGTCGGGTCAGCTGCGCGGTGTCCGGGTCAACGATTGGACGACGCCGTGGACCTACGCCGACGTCATCGAGGTCGTTTCGACGGCCGGGGCATCGCTCGACATCATCGTGCTGCCCAAGGTGACCGACGTTTCCCACGTTCACGCGCTCGATCTGTTGCTCAGCCAACTGGAGGCCACGCACGGGCTGCCCGTCGGCAGGATCGGCATCGAGGCGCAGATCGAGAACGCCGAGGGCCTGACCAACGTCGAGGCGATCGCCGCGGGCCCGCGGGTGCAGGCGTTGGTGCTGGGTCCCGCCGACATGATGGCCAGCCTCAACATGCGGACGCTCGTGGTGGGGGAGCAGCCGGAGGGCTATGACGTCGGCGACGCCTACCACCACATGCTGATGAGGATTCTCGTCGCCGCGCGCACGCACGGCGTGGCCGCGATCGACGGACCGTATCTGAAGGTGCGCGAGGTCGACGCATTCCGGCGGGTGGCCGCGCGGTCGGCCGCGCTCGGCTATGACGGCAAGTGGGTGCTGCACCCCGACCAGATCGCCGCGGGCAATGAGATCTTCAGCCCGCGCCAAGAGGCCTACGACCATGCCGAGCTGATCCTCGAGGCCTACGAATGGCATACCTCCCGCGCGGGCGGCGCCCGCGGTGCGGTGATGCTCGGCGACGAGATGATCGACGAGGCCAGCCGCAAGATGGCGTTGGTGATCGCGGCCAAGGGCCGCGCCGCGGGAATGGTGCGCAGCGCCGACCCGTTCCGGCCGCCTGGCTGAGGGGCCTACGGCGCGTACTGGAATCCGCTGACGGAGACGACGATCGTCACCAGCAGGTAGAACACCCAGATCGTGACCACCAGGCCCCCGATGATCGCGCCGGCCAGCGCGATTCCGTAGCCGTCCTGGCCGGTGCGCCGGGTTTCGCGCATCGCGATCACGCCGAGGATGACGCCGGCGATCGACGGCAAGCCGCAGCACAGCAGACCCAGCAGCGACGTGATCAGCGCAGCGATGGCCTTGCCGTTGACGCCGGGCGGTTTCATCGGCCGGTACGGGTCGTACGGGTCACCCCGGTAGGGATAGCCGCCCGGGTATCCGGGATAGCCGGCGACGCCCGGATGACCGGGCACACCTTGGTACGGGTAGACCGGCGGCGGCAAACCGGCGTCAGGGGGATAGTCGACCGGCGCGAACGGATCCGGTCGCGGCGAGTTCTCCAGCGAGGGGTATTCGACGCCGCGGGACGGCGGTTCGGGCTCGCTCGTCATGGTCAGACGTTCAGGAACCAGATGGTCCAGATCAGATTGATCAGCAGCGTCACGGCGCCGACGGCGATGCCGGCGATGGCCAGCCCACGGCCACCTTCATGGGTTTGCTTGATCTGGTTGAGTGCCACCACACCGAGCACGATGCCGATGATCGATCCGATTCCGCACAGCACGCCGATGATCGAGGCGGCCAGCGACCCGATCGCCAGCGAGTTCGTGCGCTGCGTCGGTGCACCGTAGGCGTTCCCGTATCCGCTGGCGTAGTCCGGTGCCGGATAGCCAGACGGTGGTTGGCCGTAGCCGCCAGGTGGCGTTCCGTACTGCGGCGGTGGCGGATAGGCCGGCGCGCCGTAGCTCGACGGGTCGCGATAAGGCGGCGGCGCGTAGCCGGCCTGCGGGCTGCCGCTGGGCGGCGGATAGCTCTGCGGGTGGTCGGGCGGCGGATAGCTCCGGGGCGGATAACCCGACGCCGGCGGCGGGGTGTAGCGCGGCGGCGGGTAGGCCGGCGGTGGTGTATGGCTCGGCGGCTGGGGCGGCTGCTCGGCGGACTGCTCGGGCGGCTGCTCGGCGGACTGCTCGATCGGGGCTGCCTCCTGGCCGCCCGATGATGGCTCGGATGGTGGCGTTTCGCCAGTGTCTCCGCCCGGATTTGTCATGCTGTTCAACCTAGCGCAATTGCTGGGGCACCATCGCGTGCGTCGAGGCGTTGGTCCTAACGGAGAGCAGCTGCGAAAATTCGGCGTGCACAGAGGAGATGAAGATCGATGACCAGCCCGTTCCAGCCTGGACAGAATCCCGGTACGACACCAGTTTCACCGACCCCGGGGCGCGGTCGTCCGGCGGCGCTGCCGACGCCGCCCAAAGGGTGGCCGATCGGCTCCTATCCGACGTACGCCGAGGCGCAGCGCGCGGTGGACTACCTCTCCGATCAACAGTTTCCGGTGCAGCAGGTGACGATCGTCGGCGTCGACCTGATGCAGGTCGAGCGGGTCACCGGCCGGCTCAGCTGGCCCAAGGTGCTCGGCGGCGGTGTCCTCACCGGCGCCTGGCTGGGCCTGTTCGTCGGCCTGCTCCTGGGCTTCTTCAGCCCCAGCCCGTGGGGCGCGCTGATCACCGGTCTGGTCGCCGGTGTGATCTTCGGTCTGATCACCTCGGCGATCCCCTACGCGATGGCGCGCGGCACAAGAGATTTCAGCTCGACGATGCAGCTTGTCGCCGGCCGCTATGACGTGCTGTGCGACCCGCAGAACGCCGAGCACGGCCGGGATCTGCTGGCGCGCTTAACGATCTAGCCCCAGCCGCCCCCCGTTTTGCCGCGAGCGTGCGTGTCTGCTGGACGACACGCCGATAGGTCGCGACAGTTTGCGCACGCTCGCGAATCGCGCCCGCTGGGGCAGTCGCAGGTCACGATTGCGACGCGCCGCCGGAAGTGTTGCATATCACGCGTAACTGGCTCTA
>JBEVHG010000093.1:0-24065 GCA_040511335.1 Mycobacterium sp.
ACCGCCAACGGCAGCGCCGCGGCCATCAGGCCGCCGAACACCCACACCAGCACCACAAAGCTCAGCGGGATGGCGATGGATTCCATCATCAGCAGGTCTTTTTCGCTCTGACCGTTGATCTGGACGTAGATCATCGCCTCGCCGCCGGCGCGCACAGTGACGCCGTCGCGGTCGTGCACGAGTTGGTCGGTCAGCGTCTTCGCGTGTTTCTGTGCGTCGCTCTCCCCACCGGTGATACCGGCGACGATCAGCCCGGTCTTGCCGTCCTTGCTGATCAGCGCCGGCGCGGCCGACGGCGGCGCGGTCCACGCCGAGCTCACCTCCGCGACATGCGGTGACGCCTGCAGCTGCGTGGCGATGTCGGTGCCGACCGCCTGGGCGGCACCGCCCTGCGCGCCGGCCTCGGACGTCACACTGATCACCAGGTCCATGTCGCCCTGACCGAACTTGTCGACCAGCAGCTTGGTGGCCTGTGCGGACTCCGAGGTCGGATCCTGGAAGCCGCCCGCGGACAGGCTCTTGGCGACGGGAATGCCGAAGATGCCGCAGGCCAACATGACGAGCGCGGCGATTGCGACGATTCGCCGCGGCGCGGCTATGGCCAGATATGCGATCCGCTGCAGCACGTCACGTCCTTCCGCCGAATCGGGCCGGCAATATCACCGGTAACTTATCAACGATAACTTTGAGGTTGTCAACGCATGACCTCCTCCACGGTAATTACGTCGCCGGGCCGCCGATTGTTCATCGGGTGGGCCTCTTCTGGGTGCGAAGTCGTTGAGATCACATCCAGGGCTGCGATGCGAGCCCGATCACGACCCTCAGCGCAATTTCAATGCGATCGCCGCCGCGATCCTCACCTGGGTCTTGCTGAACGGCCGAATCCGATCCAATTCAGCGCCCCAGCCAGCTAAAACGTTACCCACCGGTAGCCCGAGCCCGTACCCGGCGGTAACTTCTGAACCCTACCGAGCGGTAGTATTGCCACCATTTTCCGAATCGTGACTCAAAGATTCCTTAATAGTGACCCATAGTCTCAGTGTCATGTGGATCGACGACACCAGTGCTGATGTCATCAAGGCTGACTTCGAGGCGCTCTACCATGGCGATGTCCTGGTTGAGGGCGACACCTCGGAACAGCTCGACGACGAGCACCCGCTGCCCACCGCGGTCTAGAGCAAACACGCGCCCAGCGGCGCGCGTTCACCCGCGGCAGTTTGCACGTACCGGCACGTTCGTTGATTCCTTGTTGATTCGATTCCGTTAAGCGGGAACCTTCTCTTCTTCCGGCGGCTCGAGCATGTCGGCCAGCCGGCCGCTGATCAGCTCTTCGGCCTCGCCCACGATCCGGGCGGCGCTGGATGCTATGCGGGAGTTGCATCACGTGATGGTGTGGGTCTCTCGGCGAATCCAAATGCGGTGCCACTCAAAGCAGCTTTCGATCCGGCGTTGGCGAAGAAGGCCGCTCCCCTGACACGTGAGGAGGTCGCCCAGCCGCGCCTCATTGCGGCGCTTCAGCGCGTCGTCGACAGGCGGCCCGACTGATGACGCGCCTCCACCACGCCCGGCCCCCTCGCGTGCCACGATGCCGCGCATGGATCGCAGCCGTGTAACTTACGCCGCTGTAACCCGCCGGTACCCCGCCGCCGGGCGCGCTGTGGCTGCGCTGGGCCAACGAAACGGCAGGGGTGGGGTAGTAACTGCCAGGGGGGTACCTGGGCGCGCTTACAGAACGGTATAGATGGGGTATACAACCAAGATTTGTGGCAGCGCGCTCTAGTTTTCCAAAGTCGTTATGGACCTGGAGGAGAACCCGATGGCCCCAGACCGTCTCAGCAGTCTCGTCGGTTTGTGCGCCGCGTCGCTCGCGATCGCCTTGTCGCTTCCCCCAACTGCCTCCGCCGACCCTCCGTCCTGGAACGGCGAGTACGCGATCACGTTCATCGTCGGTCCAAAGTCCGGGACTAGCATGGCGGCCGGTCAGCCTGAGGTGCAGTACACCGATACCTACACATTCCGCTCGAGCTGTACGAGCGGAAAGTGCACCGCCACGATCATTAGCGGCCCTCCGCCGAGGAACCCGACGATTCCGCAACCGGTTCAATTCACCTGGGATGGGTCGTCCTGGACGCAAGTCAACGATTTCCAATGGGACTGCATGATGCCCGACGAGACGACGATCCAATGGAATCCGGCCCGAGCCGACGTGCGCTACACGCCCCAACTCGACGGGTCACTTTCCGGCACCATGCACACCGAGATCTTGAGCGGCGCGTGCCAGGGCACAGTCGAAATGCACATGACGGCCGAGCGCGTATAACAGCGCATGACGACCGACCCTGAGCCTGATTACTTCGCCGAATGGGTGGCAAAGCTGCTCAACCGGGCGTTAGCTCGCGGGTAACATCTTCCGTAGTTCTCCGCAGAACACCGCGCAACACCGTAACTGCGTGTCGCACCTCGGTTTGTGTTGACTCCCAACGATATTCAGCAGCGTGCTGGGGTATTCGTATCCGGCGGGGGAACGGCTTCGCAGATCCGGCTCAGCCAGTTCTGTATGTTTGGCCACTACGCAGCACCTTGATCCCGTTCTCGTGGAACATCGGCAGGTGCGGCGCCGGGTTGGACCCGGCGGTCTCGACGATCTTGATACCGGAGTCGACGATGACCTGGCGGTATTCGTCATAGGGCGGCGGGTTGATCGTCGGCAGGATGGTCACGTTCACGCCGAACGGGCGGTCGGTCAGCTCCCGCGTCTTGGCGATCTCGTTGGCCAGATCCGCCGGTGTGGGCTGCGTCAGCGCGGTGATGAACCCCAGCGCACCCGAGTTCGCTACCGCCGCAACAAGTTCCGCACGCCCCACCCACTGCATACCGCCCTGAACGATCGGGTGCTCGACCCCGAATGTCTCGGTGAACTTCGTCCTAAGAGTCATCGCGGCGCCATCCGGATGGCGCCGTCGAGACGGATCACCTCGCCGTTGAGCATCGGATTCTCGACGATGTGCACGGCAAGCGCGCCGTACTCGTCGGGCTTGCCCAGCCGGCTGGGGTGCGGCACCTGCTTGCCCAGCGATTCCTTGGCCGACTCGGGCAGCCCGGCCAGCAGCGGAGTGTCGAAGAGCCCAGGGGCGATGGTGACGACACGGATCAGGTCACGGGACAGGTCGCGGGCGATCGGCAGCGTCATGCCGACGACACCGCCCTTGGACGCGGAGTAGGCGGCCTGGCCGATCTGCCCGTCGTACGCGGCGACGGACGCGGTGTTGACGATGACACCGCGCTCCTCACCCACCGGTTCGGTCTTGGCGATGCGCTCGGCGCTGAGTCGGATCACATTGAACGTGCCGATCAGGTTGATCTCGACGACCTTGCGGAACGCGTCAAGCGGGAACGGGCCGTCCTTGCCCAGCGTCTTGATCGCGTTGCCGGTGCCGGCGCAGTTCACCACGATGCGCAGCGGGCCCAGCGATTCGGCAGTATCGAGCGCGGCGGTCACCGCGGCCTCGTCGGTGACGTCGGTCTGCACGAAGGTGGCGCGGTCGCCGAGTTCGTCGACGGCCTCCTTACCCCTTATGTCCAGCACCACCACCTGGGCACCGGCGTCCAGCAGGCGTTTGGTGGTGGCCAGGCCCAGGCCGGATGCCCCACCGGTGACGACCGCTACGGCGTCTTTGATGTCCACTAATTGCATTCCTTTCTTGCGGCCGGCAACGTTGCCGACCCACTAGTTGGTTGGGGCTATACCCAGTCGCGCTGGACGGCTTCGGTGTCCGCCCCCGCCTGGCGCGGAGGCCTCGGCGTGGACGGCACGCTGCGCGAGAACCGCGGCGCCGGGGACGGCAGCAAGGCGTCCCCGGCGCGGTAGAAGGTGTCGCGCTCGGTGACATGCGCCTCCGTCTCGACCTCGCCGAACGCCAGCACCGGCGTCACGCAGGCGTCGCTGTCGGCGAAAACCTTGGCCCAGTGGTCGCGATCGCGCGAGGCGAACACCTCGGCCAGCCGGGCGCGCAGTTCGGGCCAACGGCTGACGTCGTTCTGCCCCGGCAGGTCGGCGGCGTCGAGTCCGAGGCCTTCCAGCATCGCGGCGTAGAACTGCGGCTCGATGGGACCGACCGCGACGTAGCGCCCGTCGGCGCACGTGTAGGTGTCGTAGTACGGCGCGCCCCCGTCGAGTATGTTGATGCCGCGCTCGTCGCTCCAGGTGCCGCCGGCGCGCATGCCCCACATCATCTGCATCAGCACGCTGGAGCCGTCGATCATGGCGGCATCGACGACCTGGCCCTTGCCCGAGGTCTGCCGTTCCCACAGCGCGGCCAGGATTCCCACGATCAGAAACATTGAGCCGCCGCCGAAATCGCCGGTCAGGTTCAACGGCGGGACCGGGCGTTCGCCGGCGCGGCCGATGGAGTGCAGCAGCCCGTTGAGCGAGATGTAGTTGATGTCGTGGCCGGCCTGTTGGCTGCGCGGGCCGGTTTGACCCCAGCCCGTCATGCGGCCGTAGATCAGCCGCTCGTTGACCTTGGCGCAGTCCTCGGGGCCCAGGCCCAGCCGCTCGGTGACGCCGGGGCGGTAGCCCTCGATCAGCACGTCGGCCTTGGCGATCAACCCCAGCACCAGTTCGCGGCCCTCGTCGGTCTTGAGGTTGGCCGCGACCGAGCGCCGGTTGCGCAGCATGTCATCGGGGCGGCTGCCTTTAGGAACTCCCCCACCGCCGCCGGGCCGCGCGATGCGCACTACATCGGCGCCGAGGTCGCCGAGGATCATCGCGGCGTGCGGACCGGGGCCGATGCCGGCCAGTTCGACGACTCGCAATCCCTGAAGTGGTCCCGCCATGCTCTACCGCCCTCCATCAGAGTTGGCCCGTTGACCGCCGACATAGCTTACTTGTATAACCATGTCGGACCGGCTTAGGGTGCAGCAATGACGACCATCGATTCCGGCGCCCAAACGTACGTGAGCATCGATGACCTTTCCGTCGCGCTGAGCGACGGCGTGCTGTCGGTGACGATGAACCGGCCGGAGAGCCTGAACTCACTGACCGCGGCCATGCTGACCGGAATCGCCGACGCGATGGAGCAGGCCGCGGCGGATCCGCGGGTGCGGGTGGTGCGGCTCGGCGGCGCCGGTCGCGGCTTCAGTTCCGGCGCCGGCATCAGCGCCGAGGATCAGGCCCGCAAGTCCGAGGGCGCCCTGACCTCGGTGCTCGACGCGGCCAACCGCGCCGTACAGGCGATCGTCGCGCTGCCGCAACCGGTGGTCGCCGTCGTGCAGGGTCCCGCGGCGGGCGTCGGCGTGTCGCTGGCATTGGCGTCCGATGTCGTATTGGCCTCGGAGAAGGCGTTTTTCATGCTGGCGTTCACCAAGGTCGGACTGATGCCCGACGGCGGCGCATCGGCATTGATCGCCGCGGCCATCGGCCGTATCCGCGCCATGCGGATGGCGCTGTTGGCCGAGCGCATTACTGCGGCCGAGGCGCACGAGTGGGGTCTGGTGACCGCGGTGTATTCGGCCGATGAGTTCGACACCGAAGTGGACAGGTGATCTCCACCCTGGTGTCGGGTCCGGTCGTGGCGCTGCGCAAAACCAAGCACGCGATCAACGCCTCGACGCTCACCGAACTCGAGGGAGCCCTCGGGCGGGAGAGCCAGGGGCAGTTGGCGCTGCTGCAAACCGACGACTTCCGCGAGGGCACGCGCGCGTTCCAGGAACACCGAGCGGCCAACTTCACCGACTCCTGAAGCGGGCTTCCTTCTCCGCGAGCGTGCGTGTCTGATCGTCGACACGCCGATGCGGGACGGACAAACGCGCACGCTCGCCGGACACCGGGAGTCCGAAAATCGTTGGACGCACGCGCCGTCCGTCAGCGACCATCACATGCGTGAGTACGCAATTCGACGTTGAACAGCCGGTGCACGCCGCCGGCGGCTGGCGCGTGCTCGCACCCTTCCGGTTCCGCGAGTACCGCCTGTTGATCACTGCGGTGTCGGTCTCGGTCTTCGCCACCGGCATGTGGGCGGTGGTGATGGCGCTACAGGTCATCGCCATCGACGACGACCCGGCCGCACTGTCGCTGGTGGCCGCCTGCCTTGGTGTCGGCATGGTGGGGTTCGTTCTGGTCGGCGGGATCGCCGCCGACCGGTTCCCGCAGCGCTCGATCATCCTCATCGTCGAGGCGGTCAACTTCGTGGCGGTCGCGACGGTCGCCGTGCTGGGCGTGACGGGGTCGCTGCGGCTGTGGCACATGGCCGTCACCGCGGCCGCGCTCGGTGTCGGCATGGCGTTCTTCTATCCCGCCTACAGCGCCTACCTGCCGCGCATCCTGCCGGCCGAACAACTGTTGGCGGCCAACGGCGTTGAGGGCGTGATGCGGCCGACGCTGCAGCAGGCCATCGGCCCGGCCGTTGCGGGCGTGCTGATCGGCGCGACGTTGCCGACGCTGGGTGCGGTCGTCGTCGCGGTGCTGTACGGCATCGGGCTTGCGCTGCTGATCGCGACGCGTCCGGTGTCCCAGCAGGTTACGCCGGACCGCCCGAAAACACGCGTGCTGGCCGACCTGCGCGACGGCTTCGCATTCATGCTGCGCACGCCGTGGCTGCTGTCAACGCTGCTGTTCGCCAGCGGCTTCGTCCTGCTGGTGATCGGACCGATCGAGGTGTTGCTGCCATTCATCACGCAGGCACGCTTCGAAAACGGCGCGCGAATATACGGTTTCGTGCTCGCGGCCTATGGCGTCGGCGGAGCGATCGGCGCCCTGGCGGTGTCATCGGGCCGACTGCCGCGCCGCTACATGACGGTGATGATGATGTGCTGGGGCCTGGGCAACCTACCGCTGGTCACGCTCGGCTACTCGTCGTCATTCCCGTTGATGGCCGTTGCCGCATTCATCGTCGGCGTCACCGACAGTGCGGGCATGGTCATTTGGGGCACGCTGCTGCAGCGGCGGGTGCCGGCCGAGATGCTCGGCCGGGTGTCAAGCCTGGATTTCTTTGTCTCGCTGGCGTTCATGCCCGTGTCGATGGCAGTGGCCGGTCCGCTGTCCAAGGTGATTTCGGTCGAGACGATCTTCCTGGCGGCGGGCACGATACCCGCGCTGTTGGGGGTGATCGCCCTGTTAGCGGCGCGGATGCCGCGCGACGAGCTGGAACACCCGCTGCGCTAGACGCCGAAAATCGGTGGGAGTGCCAGCACCATGACCAGCCCCCAGAAGAAGTGGGTGAGCGTCGGTGCCAGCACCCCGCCGGTGGCGCGGCGTTCGAAGGCGCACACCGCGCCCAGGATGATCGCGGCGAAGCCCAGCATCGGATTACCGGTGGTCGCCGAGGTGGCCGCGACATACAGGATCGTCGACACGACCACGGGATCGAACCCCACCAGCGCGGTGTAAAGCGCACCGCGGAAGAACAGTTCTTCGGCGACACCGTTGATCACCGTGATGAACACCACGAGAAGCAAAGGACCGTAGTTTGCGAATTCCAGAACGCGAGTGATGTATTCGCGCACACCGGGGATCTCACGCGCGATCAAGCCACCGATCACAAAGGCCAGGCCCAGCAACAGTCCTATCGTCGTGCCGGTGATCACCGGCCGCTGATTGCGTCCCCGAAACCGCACGCAACCCAGGTGCAGCGGACCGGACACGAACGCGCCGACGGCCCACACGGCGGCGAGCGCAAGGGTGAGCCGGTAGAAGGAGCTGTCGCCCGGTTCTCGGGTCAGCGAATAGCCAAGCAGCGCAGCGCCAATCACCAGTACGATCGCGACGGTCACCCGGCGACGCCGGATCACCGACGACGGCTCGTTATGCGGAACGGCGACCGTCGTAACGATTCTGCCTGCCTCCCGCAGGACACTGGGCTGGGTCATGCCGGGCTCGCCTTCGGGGTGAGGCTGATCAGCGTATCCAGTCCGGTTCGCAGCGCGCCGGCCACCGGCCCGGGCACCACGCCGAGCAGACCGAGCACCGGGTGGCCGACGGGCGGATCACTGATCGGGCCAATCGTGCGATGCGCAGCGCATCGCCGCCTGCCCACCCGGGGTCCGTGTCGGCGAGGTGGTACACATCGGTGAGCGCGTTGACCGGCCGCGGCCGGTGACTCGACAGGGCGATGCAATCGCGTCGTCGATTCGCACATGCCCTCCCGGCGGGTCGGGCACCAGATCACGCAGGCCGTCATCGAATGCCATCATCGAATGGTCGAGCGATTCAACCAGATCCGCCGCCAGTCCCCCGGGCACGGGCAGAACCGCGGCGGTCATCCACGACAGCACTCCTGTGTTCACCCCGCGGATCGGCAGGCCGGCCCGCCACTTACCCGTCGCGCGCGCGTAGGCCGCCAGCAGGTCGCGGTAGGTGGTGGTCTGCGGCCCGCAGATGTCGTAGGCGCCGCCGGAACCCGCTCGGAATCCGCGGCGGCCACGAGGTAGTGCAGCACGTCGCTGATGGAAATCGGGTCCATCGGGTTGTCCACCCACTGCGGCATGGGTATCAACACGAAGCGATCACCGACATACCGCAGCATCTCGAACGATGTCGATCCCGATCCGATGATCCTCGCCGCACCGAGCCTCACCACCTCGGGGCCGCCGTCGATGCGAAGCGCGTGCGCGACCTCGGCACGACTACTCAGATGTTCCGAGAGGTCCTCATCGTCGGGCACGAACCCGCCCAGGAACACGATGCGCTCAACGCCGGCATTCTTTGCGGCCACGGCGACGTTTGCCGCGGCGACATTGTCGGCATCGCGAAAGCCGGGCTGGCCGATGCCGTGCACCAGGTAGTAGAGGACGTCGATCGGTCCCGCCTCGGCGAATGCGGCTCTGGCCGACGCCTCATAGTTCGTGTCCAGCGCGACGGCGGTGACGCCGCTGTACCAGCCAAACTCGGCGAGGCGCTCAGGGTTTCGGGTGGCGGCGACGACGTGGTGGCCGTCGTCGAACAGCGCCGTGACCAGCCGGGAACCCACGTAGCCGGTGGCGCCGGTGACCAAGATCCGCACTCTATTCACCGTACGGATGTACCCAGGGCCGTCCAGTAGAAATCCCGTGGCCGTTAATCGCTTGGGGGACGGTGCAATTCGATGAGCCGCTGGTAGATCTCCGCGTTATGGCGGTTGTTGGCGATCTCGGCGTCGCTGAGCTCCCGTCGGACCCGGCCCGGCACGCCGGTCACCAGTGACCGCGGCGGCACCACCATGCCCTGCGGCACCAGCGCGCTGGCGGCTATCAACGAGCCCTTCCCGATCTGCGCGCCGTTGAGGATGACAGCCCCCATGCCGATCAGGCAGTCGTCCTCGACGACGCAGCCGTGCAGCACCGCGTTATGGCCGACGCTCACCCCGGCGCCGACGCTGACCGGAAACTCGGCGTCGACGTGGATGGTGACGCCGTCCTGGATGTTGGTACCGAACCCGATCTCGATGGGCTCGGCCTCGGCGCGCAGCGTCGCGCCGTACCAAACGCTGGCCCTGGCAGCGAGGCTGACCTGCCCGATCACACTCGCATTGGGCGCGATCCAGGCTTCGGCATGCACCTGCGGCGCGCGTCCGCGGATAGTCACGATGAGAGGCTCAGGCATGGGCGTCATCGTATAAATCGGACTTCCTCGTTTTGTCCATGATCTGCCCATGTGCTTACCATTCCATCCGGCGCCGCATGGACGTGCGGCTGCGGTAGGTCGGGCTGCCGCCCGCGGGCGCCTGCTGGTGTTTACGTCCTGGCAAACCCCGAACTACCAGTTGACGGCCGACGACGGCCTTGACAGCAAGAGCGAGAGGAACCCGCACGTGAAGACCCGCACCGGTAAAGCACTGGGCGCTACCGCGGCACTCGCCGCGATCGCAATGTCGCTACCACTGGCAATCACCGCTTACGCCGATCCGCCACCGGAGCCCACGCCGGTGGCCGAGATCCCCGATCCGCAGGGCCCGGACTGCGACGCCTTCAAACAGGCGCTCCCAACGTTCAAGAACCTGGCGAAGGAGCCCGTCGGCGCGACGCTGGCCAGCATCCCGGACTTGAGCACCTTCAACTCCGCGATCTCGGGTCAGCTGAACCCCGCGGTCAACATCGTCCCGGTCCTCGACAACGGCCCGTACGTGGTGTTCGCACCGACCAATGAGGCGTTCGCGGCGCTGCCACCGGAGCAACTCGATGCGCTGACGGCCGATCCGGCGGCGCTGACCAGCCTCGTCTACTACCACGCGTTCCTCGGCCTGCTCGGTCCTGACGATGTGAAGGGACAGCGGCCCACGCAGCAGGGGGCGGAGATCAAGGTGGACGGCAAGGGCGGCGACATCAAGGTCAACGACACCGCCAAGGTCGTCTGCGGCGGCATCCAGGCCAGCAACGCACGGATCTACCTGATCGACACGGTCCTGGACCCGGCGGCCGCCCCGGCGCGGATAACCCCGTCGACTACCCCCACCACCACGACGACTACCAGTACGGAGACCAGCCCGGCCGAAACGCCGTTGCCCGCCGAGACGCCGTTGCCCGCCGAGACGCCGGCGGCTTAACGGCGCCGCTGCGCCGACCTGGGCTACAGGCCCAGATCCCGGCCGATGATCTCCTTCATGATCTCGGTGGTGCCGCCGAAGATCGTCTGGATGCGGGCGTCGACGTAGTCGCGGGCAACGCGGTATTCCATCATGTACCCGTAGCCGCCGTGCAGCTGCACGCAGCCGTCGATCACCTTCTTGGCCGTTTCGGTGCACCACCATTTGGCCTTGGCGGCCTCGACCGCGGTCAGTTCGCCGTCGACGACACCCTGCAGGCACCGGTCGATGTAGCGCTCGGAGACGTCGAGCTCGGTGTCCATCTCGGCCAGCAGGAAGCGGTTGTGCTGGAAGCTGCCGATGGGCTGTCCGAACGCCTTGCGGTCCTTGGCGTATTGCACTGTCTGGCGCCAGGTTTCGCGGGCGCCGGCGATCGCCGAGATCGCGATCGAGAGCCGCTCCGAGGGCAGGTTGGCCATCAGGTGATAGAACCCGCGGCCCTCCTGGCCCAGCACGTTGGCCGACGGAACCCGCACATTCTCGAAGTGCAGTTCGGAGGTGTCCTGGGCGTGCAGGCCCATCTTGTCGAGCTTGCGGCCCCGGGAAAAGCCCGGCATGTCGCGTTCGACCACCAACAGCGTGAAACCCTTGTGGCCGGCATCGGGATCGGTGCGGCAGACCACCACGATCAGGTCGCTGTTGATGCCTGACGAGATGAACGTCTTGGAACCGTGGACAATCCAGTCGTCGCCGTCGCGCACCGCGGAGGTGCGGATACCGGCCAGGTCGCTGCCCGCTCCGGGTTCGGTCATCGCGATCGCGACAATCGTCTCGCCGCTGGCGATGCCGGGAAGCCAGCGCTTCTTCTGCTCGTCGTTGGCCAGCTCCTTGAAATACGGGCCGACGATGTCGTTCTGCAGGCTCAGCGACGGGGCCGGTCCGCCGTAGCGGGCCACCTCCTCATCGATGACCGCGTTGAATCGGAAGTCGTCTGATCCGCCGCCGCCGTACTCCTCGGGCATGTTGAACCCGATCAGCCCGTACTTGCCGGCCGCGACGTAGGCCGAGCGGTCCACGATGCGCTCCTGTTCCCACTTTTCTGCGTTGGGCACGAGTTCGCGCTCGATGTACTGGCGGGCCGTCTCGCGCAGCGCTTCGTGCTCGGGCTCGAAAACCAGTCGCTTCATTCAGCGTGCCTTCCAAACGGGCTGACGTTTTTCGGCGAACGCCAGCGGTCCTTCCTTGGCGTCCTCGGATGTGATCAGTGCGGTGATCTCGCGCATGGTGCGAGACCACCCCGAATCGTCGTCGGTGATGACGCCGTCGTCAACGCCGACGGCCACCCGCTTGCTGGCTTGCACGGCCAACGGCGCGTTCACGGTGATCCGCTCGGCGAGCGCCAAGGCGGCGTCCAGTTCGGTGCCGTCCGGCACGACCTGGTTGATCAAACCCCACTTCAACGCATCGGCCGACGACATCGGCTCACCGGTGAACATCAACTCCAGCGCCACCTTGCGCGGTAACTGCTCGACGAGGCGGAACACGCCGCCGGCCGCGGCGATCAGACCACGCTTGACCTCGGGCAGCCCGAACTTCGCACCCTCGCCCGCGACGACCAGGTCACTGGCCAGCGCCAGTTCGGTACCGCCGCCCAGCGCGACGCCGTTGACCGCGGCGATGGTCGGCTTGTCGATGAAGTGGCGCACGTACCCGGCGAAGCCCCATTTGGGACGCTCGGGATGCATCACGTTCTCGCCCCTGACGAGTGCCTTCAGATCCACTCCGGCGCAGAATGACTTGTCGCCGGCCCCGGTGATCACCACCACGCGAACATCGGGATCTTCCTGTGCCTGCTGCAGCGCGTCGCCGACCGCGATGCTCACGGCGGCATTGATGGCATTGCGCGCCTCGGGTCGGTTGATCGTGATCACCAGGACGTTGCCGCGGCGCTCGGTGAGTGCGGCGGGGCCGGCGACCGTGTCGGTCACAGCAGCTCGAGGATGGTGGCGTTGGCCTGGCCGCCGCCCTCGCACATGGTCTGCAGGCCATACTGAATTCCCTTGTCCCGCATGTGGTAGAGCATCGTGGTCATGATGCGGGCACCCGAACCGCCCAGCGGGTGGCCGAGCGCGATCGCACCGCCGTTGGGGTTGAGCTTCTTCTCGTCGGCGCCGATGTCGGCCAGCCAGGCCAGCGGCACCGGGGCGAACGCCTCGTTCACCTCGAACACACCGATCTCGTCGACCTTCAGACCCGAGCGCTTCAACGCCTTCTGGGTGGCCGGAATCGGTGCGGTCAGCATGATCACCGGATCGGCGCCGGCAAGGGTCGCGGTGTGCACCTTGGCAATCGGCCGCAGCCCCAGCGACTTTGCCTTCTCGGCCGACATGAACAGCAGGGCGGCAGAGCCGTCGGAGATCTGTGACGAGTTTCCGGCGTGGATCACACCGTCTTCCTTGAACGCGGGCTTGAGCTCACCCATTTTCTCGATGGTGCTGCCGCGGCGGATGCCCTCGTCCATGAGCACCGGGTTGCCGTCCTGGTCCTTGATGGCGACGATCTGGTCATCGAAGGCGCCGGAATCCTGCGCCGCCGCGGCCTTTTCATGCGATCCGAGCGAGAACTCGTCGAGCGCGGTGCGGTCAAAGCCCCACTTCTCGGCGACCATCTCGGCGCCGATGCCCTGGTTCGGGGTCTGGCTGTAGCGATTGCGGAAAGCCTCCGGATACGGATGGCCACCGTTGGCCAGCGATGCGCCCATCGGCGTGCGCGACATCGACTCCACACCGCCGGCGACCACGACGTCGTAGTGCCCGGCCACCACGCCGGCGGCGGCAAAGTGCACCGACTGCTGGCTCGACCCGCACTGTCGGTCGACCGTGACGCCGGGCACCGTCTCCGGCCACCCCGCCGCCAAGAGCGCGGTGCGGCCGATGTCGAGCGCCTGCTCGCCGGCCTGCATGACGCAGCCCCAGATGACGTCGTCGACGATCTCCGGGTCGATACCCGCGCGCTCGGCCAGGCCGTTGAGCACCTGCGCCGAGAGGTCCGCGGGATGCACGCCCGACAGGCCACCGTTGCGCTTGCCGACCGGCGACCGGACCGCCTCGACGATTACGGCTTCAGCCATGGGAACTTCTCCTTGAATGTGGGTGTTCCCCCGAACGTAGAGGAACAAAGTTCACTAGGTCAACCTACTGGTTGGTAGATCACATTCGCAGTCATGCCATCGCCTCGGCCCAGGCCATGTGGCCCTCGAACCCGAGATCTATGGCCATCGTGCGGTAGCGATCGCGGTAGTCGCGATAGCCGGCGTCATCGCCCTCCGCCTGCGCCAGCAGGGCCCGAAGCCGCAGCAGCCAGATCTCGTACAGAACGAAGCCGGGTTCAGTCGGTTCGGCGGTCAATTTCGAAATCGCCGCTCGTGCTTCCCGCATGTCTGCCTCGAAGCCGCGATGCAGCAGCGACTCCACCAACACCGCTGTTGCCACCCCCAGCCAGATGACTTCGCCCCAACGGGGATAGGTGTCGAAGACGGTCCGGGCCAGCTCGATCGCGCCGTCGATGTCGCCAAGACGACCTGATCGTTGCCTGGCCGGGCGGCCCGTCTCGGGCCAAACGCGAAGCGACGCCCGCGCACCACATGGTTTACTGAGTTGCATAGCTGGCCGCCTGGCCAGGCTTGCGCACGCGTTAACAGGAGACCTGGTGGCTGGAAGCACACCGCTGGCGCCGATGATCGGGCCGGATGCCGTAACGCCGATCGGCGGCGCGCCCATCCGTTCGCCGAAGACCGCCGAGCTGGTGGCCGGCACCCTACGCCGAATGGTCGTCGACGGGCAGCTCAAGGAGGGCGACTTCCTGCCCAACGAGGCCGAACTGATGAGCCACTTCGGCGTCAGCCGCCCGACGCTGCGCGAGGCGGTGCGGGTGCTGGAATCCGAACGCCTGGTCGAGGTGCGCCGCGGCTCCCGCACCGGTGCCCGGGTGCGAGTACCCGGCCCGGAAATCGTCGCCCGACCCGCAGGACTGCTGCTCGAGCTGTCGGGCGCCACCATCGCCGACGTCATGGTGGCCCGCGCCGCCGTCGAACCGATGGCCGTCCGACTACTGGCCGAATCCGGAACACCCGAGGTGTTCGACGAGCTGGAGAAGATGCTGGCCGAAGACATCCCGGCGGGATGGCAGTCGGGTCAGCTCGCCGAAACAACCGGCGATTTCCACCGCCGGGTGGTGGAGCTCTCGGGCAACACCACGCTGGCGATCATCGCCGGGATGCTGCACGAGATCACCGTCCGGCACACCGCGTTCGCCATCAAGGAACGCCGCACGCTGTCGAAAGCGGACTACGAGAAGTTGATGCGCTCCTACCGGCGCCTGATGCAGTTGATGCGCGCCGGCGACGCCGCCGCCGCGGAGGCCCACTGGCGCAAGCACCTCGATACCGCACGTAATCTCTTGCTGAAGGGACTCGAGACCGTCAAGGTCCGCGACGTGATGGGCTGACGGTCAATCCGGCCACACCGCCAGCCGCGCGTTGGTGTCGACCATGCCGTCCTCCGTCTTCCAACGCATCGGCAGCAGCTGGTATCGCCAGCTGGCAGATCCGCCTCCACCGACGTGGTCGACCGTGATCGAAATCAGATTCTGGGCAAGGTGTTTGGCATGTGTCTCCAAGTAGACGCCGGCCTCGTCGTCAAGGTCGCTCATGAGCTCGCTGCCGAACAGCAGACGCGGACCCGGCGCCCGGTCCAGCACCACGCACTGGTGTCGACCGGGACAGTGACCGCCGTGCACCCGCGCGAAGCAGGTGTTGTCCACCTCGCCCAGCTCGCTCATCAGCCGGCCGGACTCGTCGAACCAGACCACGACCGGGTCAGGTGGCGTCTGCAAGGTCACTTCGGTAGACGTGCACCGGTATGTCGTCGTCCCACGGTTGCCGCGTCACCATATCCGCGACGCGGACATAGCCACTTTCGAATTCTCCGGTGGCGGCATCGACGAGCCGATACTGCTGGGTCTGCTTGTGAATCGGTTGCGCATCGAGCAGGATGACGCGCACCTCTCCCGGGTCGAAGTGGCAACGCTCCTGCATCGCGGCGATCAATTGCTCGTTGTGCATATGGCCGTCGCCGAAGTTCCACCCAACCGCGGTGCTGCAGAGCCGCTCGCCCTCGGTGACGATGTAGTCGTCCTCGTTGCGTCCTGCCAACGCGCGGTGCACGAGGGTGAGCAGCGCTTTGCCGTGGGAGTTGAACCCGCGGAACGCATATCCCTTGTACAGGAATATCTGCGCTTGTTCCTCGCTGCCGTAGAACTTCTCGAGCTGGGACACCGGCATGCTCGCGATCGCCACCAGTCCACGCTCGATCTTCTCGTTGGCTGACGGCTTCATGCACCAGAACGAGGTGTCCCAGTTGCCGGCGTAGTACCGCATGCCGGGCAGAAACGAGATCTTGCGCGGAAACAGGTTTCCCAGAACCACCGTGCCTGCGACCGCCGCGAACAGAATCGCCACCGGGACAGGGTGGTTCAGATCGGACAGGCCGAGGTCCGCGTGCGTGACGAACAGCCAGAGCACGCCGAAGATCATGAACACATTCCACTCCAGCGGCACCCCCATCGGGATCGCCGACAAGATCCCAAAATGGAAGCACACCATGACGAACGCCGCGATCGCTGTCGGCAAGCCGCCGTGGGAGAAGAACAACACGAGGGGCACCAACAGCTCGATCGCGGTGCTGAAATGGGCGAGGACGCGTGACACCCGTCCGGGCCGCAGATCATCGGGAAACTCCTCGAAGAACTTCCGCTTCAGCCACTTCGTTCGGACCAACGGGTTGTTCGACATCATCGTCGAGATCACGAAGGGGAAGTGCTTGTTCAGCTTCGATGTCGCCGCGCCCATCCAGATGATCAGGAACACCACCTTGGCCGCGATGATCATGTCCACCCCGGTGAACAAGAACGTGACGGTCAGCGAGGCGTACACCTCGCCGCGGGCGGCAAGGAAGATCACCTTGTCGCGCAGTCCGAGGACGGCCAGCAGGCCGAGGATGGTCCAGATCTGCCAGAGCGGAAGCACCCCAACGGTGGTGTCCAGGGCCGGAACCGGCCCCGTGCCGTCGGCGAACAGGGCAACCAGCAGCATCACCAGCAGCGCCGCGTACAGCGCGGCGTCCACCGGCGTACGGGCGGTGCCCTTCGTCAGCGGCACCTGATTCGGCCACGGTGGCAGTCGAATGGTGTTGGGCCGCAACCAGTACAGGATCGATCCCAGCGGCGGGAAGAACCGGTTGTTCAGCGGCCCGAACCCGCACCCGAGTCCGACCACCTCGAACAGCATCGTGTAGAGCACGAGCTTCTGGAACACGATCGGCTCCGACCACCACTGCCCCACGTTCGTGAAGCCGTCGATGCCCTTGGTGGCGAGTGCGAACAGCCAGCCGCCGAAGATATAGAGCAGGATCTTGAACACATAGAAGAGGTGCATCACGACAGGCGTGCCGAAGCCGACCTCCGCCCAGTGCCGGGCCATCGGTCGGATCTTCTCGGAGCGTGTGCCCTTGCTCCACTCGGCGAAGTCGACGACGGGCATATCGGGCTTGAGGAATCCCATGCGCAACAGACTAGAACGTGTTCTAGATGTCTAGCGCGAGAAGACGACCAACTGGCCGATGCCGCCGGCGAGGCCGAGCGCGAGCGAGATGACCAGCCCCCACCAACCGTGCAACAGGTCGTAGAAACCGCTGTTGCGGAACACGCGTAGTCCAGGCTCAGCTTGCCCGCGCCGAGCGTCGCCACCGCGACCGCCGCCGTCGCGAGCACCAGGTTGTATTCCCAGCCTTCCTTGACGATGAAGAAGCCGTTGGCCCGGTGCACCGTCCAGGCCGCGACGAGCATCAGCGACACGAAGCCGGCCGCGGGGATCGGCGTGAGCAACCCGACCGCCAGGCCGAGTCCGGCCGAGATCTCCGTGGTCGCGGCGACCCGGGCGTGGAACATCCCGGGCTTCATGCCGATGCTCTCGAACCACCCGGCGGTGCCGGGGATCCGGCCACCGCCGAAGAACTTGTTGTAGCCGTGCGCGGCCATCGTCAGCCCCAGCACCACCCGCAGGATCAGAAGCCCGACGTCGGAGGCAGTCATGCAACAAAACTTAGGCCATGTGTTAAACCGCCGCCCACCCACCGTCGACGCTCAACGTTGTCCCGCCGCATTGCGTCACTCACGTCGCAGCGCGGCCGCCAGTCGCGCCACGTACGCGTCGACGTCGACGATCGCCGACTCGGCCGCATGCACGCTGATCGCGATGGTGTCTCCGATGCCGTGCACGCCGTGGGTGAGGCCCATCATCGGCGACAGTCCCGGATAGCCGGCTGTCAGCACGACGGGTGCGCCGCCGAAGCTCAGGTCGGCGGGTCCGCGGTTGACGCTCGACACCACGGTGTTGCCGGTCGCGGTGGGTGATCGCGCTTCGGGGTCGAATTGCGCGACGCCCCAACGCAGCAGCGGGGCGGGGACGGCCGCTGACGCTCGACTTTCCGCACGCATCGTCGGATGCGCGGCGCGGCGACGACGCCGGGCCAGGTCATCGGCGATCCGTTCCGCCCGCTCCCCGAAGCCCAGCTCCGGGTACAGGCCGACGCCGACATTGCCGAACTGGTTATGTGCTTCCCGCGCACCGGTTTTCGCCATCGGCACCTCGGCACCCAGCGTGGCCGGATCGTCACCGAGTTCACGGAGATGCCCGGACAAGGCTTCCGACACCGCGGCCAGCACGCCGATCGTCACCGTCGGCCCGGGCAGCTGGTCGCGGTGCCGGATCACCGTGCGGACACTTCGGGCACCCGCGGGCCGGGTGTTGGTGCGGAGCACCGGCCGCGGGTCCGCCTGCGGGGGCACCAGACCGGCTTCGGTGTCACGCTGCAGCTGCCGATGGGCGCGGGCGGCCCGAATACTGCGCCACGGCAGCGCGGCGCAGCGAAACGGCGGTGGTGCCTGCACCGTCGGTACGGCCGCTTCGCGACCGAAGAGCGCCGCCGCCAGCGCCGACATCCGAATGCCGTCGCCCAGCGAGTGGGTGGCCTGCACGACGGCGACCGTCCCTGCCCCCGTGACACCCGGCACTCCGTCGACCGGTGTGAAAACGTGCAGCCGCCAGGTCATCACGTGGGCGTCCAGTTGGCCGTCGGCCAGCGCGCTCACCGCGGCCAGACATCCCGCCCAGCCGTTGTCGGCGAGATCGTGCACCACGGACTGGCTCGCATCGATGCCGCCGCGAACCCACGCCGGGTAGGTCAGAACACTGCCGTCCTCGATCCGCAACGTCAGCTCCGGGCAGCGCCGGGCGCGCTCGCGGACGGCGCTCAGCGCCTGCTCGAGCTCGGACGGCACACCGGCGAACCCGTACAGCAAGAACTGGTCGTTGGGAATCTTGGCAGACATCCAGTACGTCTGCGCATCGACCGTTGCCATCCGGCGGACCGTCATGCTGTTCGAGGCTAGGCTCTTGACGATGCTTCCGCCCGCGAGTAAGGACGGCGCCGCCGTCGTCACCGGTGCGTCAGCGGGCATCGGCGCGGCGATCGCGCGGGAATTCGCCCGCCGCGGTTATCAATTGGTGTTGGTCGCGCGTCGGGCCGACCGCCTGGCCGAGCTGGCCGAATCGCTGGGCACGACGGCGCACACGCTGCCCACCGATCTTTCGTCGCCCGCCGACCGGGCGGCCCTGCTCGACCGGGTATCCGACCTCGGCGTGAACGCCGACATTCTGGTGAACAGCGCCGGGTTGGCCAACTTCGGGCCCATCGCCGAATCGAACCCCGATGCCGAACTCAACCTCGTTGAGGTCGACGTGAGCGCAGTCGTCGATCTCTGCAGCCGATTCGTGCCGGGCATGGTGCGGCGCGGCCACGGGGCCGTGCTCAACGTCGCTTCGGTCGGTGCGTTCGGGCCGGTGCCCGGCCAGGCGAGCTACGGCGCGGCCAAGGCGTTCGTGCTGTCCTACACCCAGAGCTTGCGAGAAGAGCTTCGCGGCACCGGTGTCACCGCGGCCACGCTCTGCCCGGGTCCGGTCGACACGGCTTCGGTGAGGCCGCGGGCTTTTCGCTGGAGCAGGCCAACGCCATGCTGCCGGCGCCGCTGTGGAAGACGCCGGGCCAGGTCGCGACGGTTGCCGTCGACGGGCTCGCGAAGGGCAAGGCGGTCATCGTGCCCGGCGCATTGAACCGGGCCGCCGCGATGCTGTATCACCTGGCGCCCCGCCGGCTGCTGCTCCCGCTGCTGGCCCGCAGTCATCCCGGCCTGAAGAACTAGTGTCCCGGCCTTGAAACTGGCACCACGTGCGGTAGCGATTTCGAGACTCGTTGCATGTCTCTCAGACGGCGGACCCCGGCCCGACGAAGTCGAGGATGTGCCGTGCGACGGCGTCTGGCTGCTCGAGCTGCAGGAAATGCCCGGCGTTCTCGACGATGCGCATGCGGCTGTCGGCGGGCAGCGTCGCCGGCGCCCGGTCGGCCAGCTTGACGGTCATGCATCCATCGTCGGCGCCGTGCATGTACAGCGTCGGCATCCGCAGCGCGGCCGTCCAGTGTCGGTGCAGTTCGGCGTACCGCTCGGGCGGCGCCGAACCCGGCCGGAGCGTGGCGCGATAGTAGCCCAGCGCCGCGCGCCAATTCGCCGGTGATCCGATCGCGGCGTCGACATGCGCAAGATCTTCGGTCGCGTCGTAGCCGGGCGACCATCGTCGCCACAGCAGCGGCACGATCCAGGACGCGGATCGTTCTGGCAGCCCACGCAATTGGAAGTATCGCATGTACCAGCTCAGGATCGCCTGCCCGGGCAGCAACGCCGCCAGCGAGCGGCGCACGCCGACACCGCGAGTGGGACGAAACGCCACGGCCGGTGGGACCGACATGATCACGGCCTTGGCGAACGGGCTGTCGGGCATCGCGGCCAGCCCGCCGGCCGCCGTCGCCCCCCGTCGTGACCGATGATCACGTCGCGTCCGGTCGGGCCGGGCGCCTCGAGCACCCGCAACGCGTCGTCCATCAACGCACCGATGTGATAGCTGCCGTCCGACGCGATCGACGACGGAGCGTAGCCACGCATGAACGGCGCCACCACCCGCCAACCGGCGTCGGCCAGCAGCGGCGCCACCTTGCGCCAGCCGTGAGCGGTGTCGGGAAAACCGTGCAGACACAAGGCAATCGGCGCGTCGGCCGGTCCCCAGGTCAGCGCCCGCAGCTGCCCGGCTGGGGTCGCGACGTCCATCGGCACGCCGCGGCTCCTAGACGGGGTCGAACTCGGAGATCAGCCAGCGTCCGTCGACCTTGTCCAGCTCGACCCGCAGGCTGGAAGCGGTGTCGGTGGGCGCATCGGTGCCGACGACCACGCTCTGGTTCACGAACAGCAGAACCACGGCGTGGTTCGGTTCGGCGGATACCGAGGCCGCCGCCGGAATCGAGACCAACGCGGAGATCTGCTTCTCCTTCGCGCCGGGGATCACCACGTCGTTCGTCAGCGCGGTGTATTCGTCCCGGAAGTCGCCCGTCAGCAGGTCGCGAGCCGCGCCGAGTTGCTGTTCGACGGTGTCGGGCTTGTAGGACAGCAGGGCAATCGTGCTGTCCTTGGCGACCTGCAGCGACTCGATGCGGGCGTCTTTGTCTTCCCGGATCGAGTTGTCCTGCCATTTCAGGAAACCCGCGGCCGCGGCCAGCAGCAACGCAAGGGCGGGCAGCACCCCATATGCCAGCACCCGCGACCAGCTGACGCGGCGCTTGGGCTTCTCGGGTTCGGCCGCCGCGGCGGCGTCCTCGTCGGTCGCTTCCGTCGCCTCGTCGGCCTGTTCGGTGGGCTCGTCGGTGGCCTGCTCCTCGGCCTGTTCGGTTTCTGCATCGACCGGCACGGCGGTGGTTTCCTTCACGGTGTCGTCTGGGCTGTCGGTCTTGCGCTCGGTCACGGCACGAACTCCACGTTGGAGACTTTGGCCTCCTCACCGACCTTCTGAACCATGATCCGCATCCGCCAGGCGCGCGGCTCCTGTTCTGGCGCACCGGCATTGGACGTCTTGACCGTCACCGCGACCAACACCTGGGCCTCGTCGCCCCACTCTGACTCCAGACCCGCATCGCTGATGGTGCCGATCGACTTCGACTGCGCCTGCTTGACGACGTCGATGAAGGGCTGCGCACGCTTCTGGAAGTCGTCGTAGAAAGTGCCGGTCGCCGAGTCCAGGATCCGCTGCACATCGGCGTCGACCTGCTGGTGGTCGATCGTGGTCAGGTTCAGCGCACCCTGCCGGCCCACCTGAAGAAACAGATTTCGCTGCTCCTCGGCCTTGTGCGACTCGTACGCGCGGAAGCCCAGCCAGCCTGTCAGCCCGCCCAACGCCAGGACCAGCACCAGCCCGGCAATCGTCGCCAACCGCACGTGCGACATCGGTCGCTTGGGCGGCTTCTCGTCCGCGGTCTCGTCGTGGTCCGCATTGTCGGAGTCAACGACGTCCTCGGTCTCAGACGCTTGGGCCTCGGTGGCCTCGGACTCCGGTTCGGCTGCTGTCTCGCTCAGTTCCCCTCCGGGGGCAGCAGCATCGTCTGCCATGTTTGCTCCTCTGCGGCATTACGGGCCAGGTTGGCTTGTGTGTACACACGCCCGTCCGGTCCAACGTACGTGCCGTTCGCCGGATCGTATTCGGCCGCCGCTAGTGGCGGCGGCGCCGGACCCGGTGGCGGAGCTGCTTGTGCAGGTGGGGAGCCCGGCGGCACGTGCGGGACGGGCTGTCCGGACAGCGTTGCGTTCGGGTCACCCTTCCAGTTCCAGCCGTCATTGAGCGGTATGTAGTTCTCGTTGCTCTCGCACTGCTTGACCGTGGCTGCCCGTTTGCCAGGAACCGTGATGCAGGGCAGGTTGCGGGCACCGCGCACATTGAACGGCGCGTCCTGCGGGATGCGGCAGTACACGTCACCGGCCGGCCGATCCGGATAGTCCTCGAAGCTCGCGACCCGCTGCTGCTGGGGCGGCAGGAAACCGGTGGTACATGTCGGCGGCAGGTTGAGGTTCAGGTTGAGGGTCAGGTAATCGCCCTTGTAGTCCTGTATGGTGTTCCGTTTGGCCACGCCGATTGCCTGCGTGGTGGCGGTGCCCTGAGGCAGCAGAACCAGCAGCTGCTCGAGGCTCGGCTGGTAGGTGACGGCGACCTCACCGAGGCTCACCAGGTTGGACAACACGATCGGCAGTGTGGGCTGGAGCCGGTCAAACAGGGCCCGCAGCTCGTCGGCCGCGCCGGGCCCCTTCTCCAGGATCCCGGCCACCGCGGCGTCCTGTGTTTGCAACTGGTCGGTGACAGTCGCCAGATTCGACGCCCACTCCTGGATCGAACCCGCGGTGTCGGTCTGTGTGTCCAGGATCGGCTTCGACTGGTCGATCAGGGTGGTCAGCGGGTCCAGGTTCTTGCGGGCGTCGATGGCAAGCGCGGTTCCGCCGTCCACGAGCCGGGAGAGCTCCGGGCCGAGTCCGCCGAACGCGATATAGGCCTCGTCGACGGCCGTCTTGAGGTTGTCGCGCGGGATCGCCGCCAGGCCGCTGTTGATGGTCGCCAATACCGCGTTGACATCGGTCGGGACCCTGGTGCGATCCTGCGGGATCACGTCGCCGTCCTTCAGCACCGGGCCCTCACCACTGCGTGGCAGCAGCTGGACGAACTGTTCACCGACCGCCGACACGCTGTGCACTTCGGCTTCCAGGTCGGCGGGGATCTTGATGTTCGACGTCAGCGACAGCACCGCCTCGACACCGGTGTCGGTCAGGTTCACGCTTTTCACCGTGCCGACTTCGGTGCCGCGGTACGTGACATTGCCGCGGGGGTACAACCCGGCCGCTTCGGGCAGCTCCACGATCACCCGGTATTGCCCGATGCCAAGTAGCGCGGGCAGTCGCATGTACCCGAAGATCATGATTCCGAGCGCCACGACCGCCAGCAGGCTGAAGATCAACAGCTGGATGACGATCTGCCTGGTCAATCGCATGTCATGGCCCCTGATCCCAGCGGTACGGCACGAGCAACGGGTTGCCGAGGCCGTTCGGCGGGGCGCTGCCGGTGCACGGGCTGGGCAACTGGCCGATCGTGCGGCCCCACTGCAGCTCCAGCCAGGTCAGATCGCACTCCCACCGCGTTCCGGTGAAGACGCCTTGGTCGATCCGGCTCAATGTCAGGTCGATGATCAGCGTCAGGTTGGCGTAGTCGCCGCGGAGCCAGTTGGTGAGTGTCTCCTTGGGAAACGGGAAGGTCGGGAGGAAACTCAGCGCGCGGGTAAGCGCCGGACCCGCGTTGGCCAATGATTCCAGCACCGGGCCGATGTCTCTGAGCTCTTGAACCAAGGCTTCCTTGGTCTGGTTGACCGAGTCGGCGGCCAGCGCGCTGAACTTACCCAGCTGCGCGAGCGCCTCGCTGAGGTTGTTGCGCTGGTCCTTGAGTACGGCCAGCGCATCCGGGATGGTACGTAATGCCTTGTCCACCACCGGCTTCTGCGCGGCGAACTGACCGACCAGGTTGTTCACGCTCTCGTT
>JBEVHG010000094.1:0-13145 GCA_040511335.1 Mycobacterium sp.
AGTACTTAGTAAGCGGGACGGCCGAGGCTTTCGGTGAATACCTGTACGGCGTAGTGGCGGGCTTCCCACGCAATTAGACCTGTGGGCGAACTCATCGCAACGAACGACTGCGGCACGCGTGCGGCGCCGCCGGGTGCGCCGGCGAGTGGGTAGGGCGGTAGCGCATCACGGACGAGCGAGCCGCGGACCCGCCAGCGCCGGCGCGACGGACTGGGACGCGAATTGCGGCACACCCGGAGACTGGACGCGCGGGCGGGTAGATTCATTAGGCAAACCTAGGCTAACAGCGCCGGGGTGTGGCGCGGAAAGGACCGCCCGGATGCGAGCACGTTGGGTCGTCGCGGTAAGCACGTTTGTCGTCGCCGTCGGAGCGACGGCCTGCTCCACCTCCGATGACAGCGACGAACTACTGGTCTACAACGCTCAGCACGAGTCGCTGACCAAGGAATGGATCGACGCGTTCACCGCCGAAACCGGCATCAAGGTGACCTACCGCCAGGGCGGCGACACCGAACTGGGCAACCAGCTGGTCGCCGAGGGCGCCGCGTCGCCCGCCGACGTCTTCCTCACCGAGAACTCGCCGGCCATGGCTGCCGTGGAGCGCGCCGATCTGTTCGCCGACGTCGACGCCGAGACGATCGGTCAGGTGCCACCGCAATACCGCCCGGGCAGCGGCAAGTGGACAGGCGTCGCCGCCCGCACGACCGTCTTCGCCTACAACAAGGCCAGGCTGCAACCCGACCAATTGCCGGCGTCGTTGCTGGACCTGCAGCAACCGGCGTGGCAGGGCCGGTGGGGCGCACCGCCGGCGAAGGCCGACTTCCAGGCCATCGTCGCCGCCCTGCTTCAACTGAAGGGCGAAGCCGCGACGGCGCAGTGGCTCGCCGGAATGAAGGCCAATGCCAAGCTCTACAGCGACAACATCGCCACTCTCAAGGCGGTCAACGCCGGCGAGGTAGACGGTGGCGTGATCTATCACTATTACTGGTTCCGCGATCAAGCCAAGACCAAGGAGATCAGCGGCGACACCGAATTGCACTATTTCCGCAACGGCGATCCCGGCGCGTTCGTATCCCTGTCCGGCGGCGGGGTGCTGAAGTCCAGCAAGAAACAGCAACAGGCACAACAGTTTTTGCGCTTCATCACCGGCGCGGCCGGCCAGGAGGTGCTGCAGAAGGGGACGTCGTTCGAATACCCGGTGGCCAGTGACGTGGCGGCCAACCCGGCCCTGGTCCCACTGCGCGATCTGCAGCCGCCAGCGGTCAACCCCTCCGACCTGAACGCGGAGAAGGTGTCGGACCTGATGACGACGGACGGCTTGCTATAGGTGGTTGCTCCCCCGGTTTCTCGCCCCGCAGCGCCGGTTTCGCGGTCCGACACCGCCGCCCGGCCGGGTCCGCTGGTCACCGCGACCGTCGCGATTCTGGTTGCCGCAACCTTCATCCCGCTGGGCTATGTCGGCTGGGCGTTCGCAACCACCGGGTGGGCTCAGGCCTATGAGCTGCTGGCACGCCCCCGTGTGGGCGAACTTCTGCTCAACACCGTCGGTTTGGTCGTCATCACCGTGCCGCTGTGTGTGGCGCTCGGGGTCGGCGTGGCGTGGGTGGTGGAGCGGACCGACCTGCCAGGGCGCGCGGTCTGGCGTCCGCTGTTCGTTGCGCCGCTGGCCATACCGGCGTTCGTCAACAGCTACGCCTGGGTCGGCGTGGTCCCGTCGCTGCACGGGCTGGGCGGCGGGGTGCTGATCTCGACGCTGTCGTACTTCCCCTTCGTCTACCTGCCCGCCGCGGCGACGCTGCGCCGGCTCGACCCGGCCGCCGAGGAGTCGGCGCGCGCACTGGGATCCGGTTCGGCCGGTGTGTTCTTCCGGGTGGTGGCGCCGCAGTTGCGGCTGGCGATCCTCGGCGGCGGACTGCTGATCGGGGTTCATCTGCTTGCCGAATTCGGAGCATTTGCAATGCTGCGCTTCGACACCTTCACCACCGCGATCTTCCAGCAGTTCCAGGCGACGTTCGACGGCGCGGCCGGAAGCATGCTGGCCGGCGTGCTCGTGCTGTGCTGCCTGGTGCTGCTCGTCGCGGAGGCATCAGCGCGGGGGCAGGCTCGATTCGCCCGCATCGGTTCGGGGGCGCCGTGCATGGCGACACCGATTCGCCTGGGCCGCATGGCATTACCAGCACAGTCGGCGCTGGCGACATTGCTCGTGCTTGCCGTCGGGGTTCCGGTGTGGACGATCCTGAGGTGGCTGTGGATCGGCGGAGCCGAGGTGTGGGTGCTCGACGATATCGGCACCGCGCTGGGCCAGACAATCGGACTGGCCACCGCGGCGGCGCTGCTGACCACAATGCTGGCCTTTCCGGTCGCCTGGGTGGCGGTGCGGTCCAGCGGCGTACTGGCACGCGTGGTGGAGGGGGCGAACTTCGTCACTAGCGCCCTGCCCGGTATTGTCACAGCGCTCGCCCTGGTTACCGTCACTATTCGCGTCGCGCCTGCGCTGTACCAGAGCGTGGTTCTCATCGTCTGCGCCTACGTCCTGCTGTTCATGCCGCGCGCTCTGGTGAGTGTGCGCGCCGGCCTCGCCCAGGTCCCGACGAGTCTGGAGGAGGCCTCCCGCTCGCTGGGCAAGTCGCCCTCCGCCACGTTCATCCGAGTCACCCTGCGGCTCACCGCGCCGGCCGCCGCGGCGGGTGCGTCGTTGGTATTCGTTGCTGTCGCAACCGAATTGACCGCGACACTGATACTCGCGCCGACCGGCACCCGGACACTGTCGACGCGGTTCTGGTCGCTGGCCAGCGAGCTGGACTATGCGGCCGCCGCGCCGTACGCGCTGGCACTGGTGGTACTCGCCATACCGGTCACGCTGGTGCTGTTCCGGCAATCGACGAAGGTGGCCGCGCTGTGACCACCCCCGCCGACATCCTCGTAGCGCGCAATCTCGCGAAATCCTTCAACGGCAGCGCCGTGCTCGAGAACATCGATTTGCGGCTGCGACCGGGAAGTATCACGGCCGTGGTCGGCTCGTCGGGTTGCGGCAAGACCACACTGCTGCGGCTCATCGCCGGCTTCGAGACACCCGACGCCGGCACCGTCACCATCGCCGGGCGGCAGGTGGCGAGTCCGGAAAGCGCTGTGGCGGCGCACCGTCGGGGCGTCGGCTACGTCGCACAGGACGGGGCGTTGTTCCCGCACCTGACGGTCGGGCAGAACATTTCCTACGGCCTGCCCGGCACGGCCCGCAGCGCACCGGTACGCGCCCGCGTCGCGGAGCTTCTCGAGACCGTGTCGCTGGACCCGTCGTATGCGTCACGTCGGCCGCATCAGCTCTCCGGGGGCCAACAGCAGCGCGTGGCGCTGGCCCGAGCGCTGGCCCGCCAGCCGGTGCTGATGTTGCTCGATGAACCGTTCAGCGCGCTCGACACCGGGCTGCGGGCCTCAACCCGCAAGGCGGTCGCACAGTTGCTGGCCGCGGCCGGTGTGACGACGCTGTTGGTGACACACGACCAGGAAGAGGCGCTCTCGATCGCCGGTCAGGTCGCGGTCATGCGGGACGGCCGGTTCACCCAGGTCGGCACCCCGCAACAGGTTTATCTGCGCCCCAACGACCGCTTCACCGCCGAGTTCCTCGGCGAGTGTGTTTTATTGCCGTGCACCGTGGTGTCCGGGTTCGCCGACTGTGCGCTCGGTCGCATACCCGTGGGGGCGCACGCCGTCGACGGGTCCGCCATGCTCATGCTCCGGCCCGAACAGCTTGTCGCGACGGTGGTTTCGGACAGTGAAAGGCGCGCGCGCGTCGGCACGGTGATAGCGACAGAGTTCCTGGGATCCGACGTGTTGTTGACCATCGACCCAGCTGGTGACGCCGCCCCGATCACGGTGCGCCAGCACAGCATCAATCCGCCGCCGGTCGACGCCAAGGTGCGCATCGACGTGGTGGGCGACGGGGTGGTACTGCGATGAGCGGACTCGTCGACCATCTGCGGGCTCACGGCGAGCGTGTCGCCGTGCTGACCGAGACAGGACAGTTGACCTACCGCGCGCTCGCCGACCGGGTCGCTGCGGCAGCAGACGAGTTCGGCAGCATCCGCCGCCTGGTCATGCTCGAAACACGTAACGACATCACCACTTTGGTGCACTACCTCGGTGCCCTGGCGGGCAACCATGTGGTGCTGCCGGTGCCCGCCGGGCGCGACAACTCGGCGATGCTGGCCACGTACCGGCCAGACGTCATCGTCGACGCCGGCGGAGTCCACACCCTTCATTCCAGCAGCGGCCATCGGATGCATGACGACCTCGCGCTGCTGCTGTCGACGTCGGGCAGCACCGGTTCACCCAAACTGGGCGGCTGTCGCGCAGCAACCTGATCGCCAACGCCAGCGCCATCGCCGAGTATCTCGACATCCGGCAAACCGACAGGGCGGCAACCACATTGCCGATGTCGTACTGCTACGGCCTCTCGGTGATTCACAGCCATCTGCTGCGTGGCGCGGGAATCATCGTCACCGATCGCTCGGTGGTCGACGACGAATTCTGGGACCTGTTCCGACGTCAGGGCGGGACCACGTTCGCCGGTGTGCCCTACACCTTCGAACTCCTCGACCGCATCGGCTTCGACGCCATGGACCTCCCCGACCTGCGCTACGTCACCCAGGCCGGCGGCCGGCTGGCGCCCGAGCGAGTGCGCCGATTCGCCGCCCTTGGGCAGCGTAAGGGCTGGCAGCTGTTCGTGATGTACGGCGCGACGGAAGCCACCGCCCGAATGGCCTATCTGCCACCGGAACTCGCAAACTCCCGGCCCACCTCGATCGGGCGGGCGATCCCCGGCGGCTCGTTAACCATTGAGCCGCTGGACGGATGGACCGATGACACGGGTGAACTCGTCTACCGCGGCCCCAACGTAATGATGGGCTACGCACACCACCCTGCCGATCTCGCGCTCGGCAAGACCGTGGACACATTGCACACCGGCGATATCGCGCGACGGGGCGCAGACGGGCTGTACGAGGTGATCGGCCGCAGCAGCCGTTTCGTCAAGGCGTACGGCCTGCGGATCGATCTGCAGCGGCTGGAGACCTCGCTGCGTGAGCAGGGCGTCGCCGCGTTCTGCACCGAGGTCGACGATCGGCTCGTCGTCGCCGCCAGCGGCGGGCACGACGAGCACGACATACAACGCGTCGCCGCCACCGCTTCCGGGCTTCCGGCCACCGCCATCCAGGCGGTCACGCTCGCGGAGCTGCCGCTATTGTCGTCGGGCAAGCCGGACCACCAAACGGTGCGTGAGCTCGCGGGTGGCAGACGTGTGACGGCGCAGGACTCGACTGACCTGCGGGCGTTGTTCGCCGACGTGTTGCAGATCGACCCAGCCACAATCGATCCCGACGCCAGCTTCGTCGACCTCGGTGGCAATTCGCTGTCCTACGTCACCATGTCGGTTCGGCTGGAGCGCGCGCTGGGCCGACTACCGGCCGACTGGCAGCGGCTGTCGTTGCACGAACTGGAACACATCGGAACACCGGCCCGCCGGTGGGGGGCGATGCTGGAGACCAGCGTGGCGCTGCGCGCCGCGGCGATTGTGCTGATCGTCGGCTCGCATGCCGGTCTGTTCGAGCTGTGGGGCGGCGCCCACCTGCTGCTCGGTATCGCCGGCTACAACTTCGGCAGGTTCTGCCTGACGCCGGTGCCACGCGCCGACCGGGTGCGGCACCTGCGCAACACGATTACCTGGATCGCGGTGCCATCGGTGGCCTGGGTCGCGCTCACCTTGATGCTCACCGACGACTACGGCCCCACGAACCTGCTGCTGGCGAACAAAATCCTCGGCCCCCACGACAGCATGACCGCGGGAAGGCTGTGGTTCGTCGAGGTGCTGGTGTGGACGCTGATGGCCTTGGCGGTGGTGTGCTGGCTTCCCGCCGCGGATCGCCTGGAGCGCAAGCGGCCGTTCACTTTTGCGGCCGCCTTCCTGGCGGCCGGGCTCGCGCTGCGCTACGACATACTCGGGCTGGATATGGGCCGCGACGCGTGGTTCACGATGCTAGCGTTCTGGTTCTTCGCGGTCGGCTGGACGGCGGCAAAGGCATCCACGACGTGGCAGCGCGTCGCCGTAACGGTCGTGCTGATCGTCGGCCTGCACGGATACTTCGACAGCACGCTCCGCGAAACCCTGGTGCTGACCGGCTTGGTGCTGCTCATCTGGCTGCCCACCATTCGCTGCCCGGCCGCGCTGGCCGTCGTCACCGGCGTCGTCGCGGAGGCGTCGCTGTACACCTACCTGACCCACTATCAGGTGTATGCGCTCTTCGAGGACCATCCCGCGCTGGGTGTCATTGCTTCGCTCTTGGCAGGCGTGCTGCTTACCCAACTGGTCACGATGCTGCGCAGACGAATTCACAGCCGCGCGCAACGGCCGCTCCCTACGCTGTCGCCAGCCAGGCAGTAGCGTCCCCAGACCGACGTTTTGCAGAACCGCCCTCGCACTTTCGCGCCCAAACGTTGGTTTGGGCGATGTCAGTGCCTCGGTTCCCGTTCTGCGATGAGACCCTCCTGCACCAACGTGGCGGCGATGACGCCGTCGGCGCGGATCAGGCTGGCGGTCACGACACCGCGTCCGCGCGCGGCGGCCGGTGAGGTGGACTCCAGAAGATTCCATTGATCGGCGCGCACCGGTTGGCGAAACCAGATCGACGAATCGGTCGTGCCGCTGCGATGGCTGCGGGCCCTCATCGAATGCCCGTGCACCTGCAAGGCGGGATCGATCATGTACGCGTCGGTGACGTACACGGCGATCAGCGTGTGGACCAGTGGCTCCTCGGGCACGGGTACGGTTGCCCGCCACCAGAGTCGCCGCACGAACTCGCCGCTCGACACATCGTCGGCGATGCGGATGTCGAGTTCGTCCAACGGCATCGACGGCGCCGGACCGGCCGGTCCGGTATGCGGCTGCATGCTGGGATGGGTGGGCATCGTGGCGCGTTGACCGTGTTCGGGACCCGCCGCGTCGGCGGCCAACGAAACCGTCGCCATGGTCAGCAGCCGCCCGTTCTGACGGGAGTCGCCGCGGCGGGCCGCCGCCGTCCGGCCGTCGAAAACCCGCGCGACGGTGTACTCGACGGGTTCGGGGGCGTCGCCACCCCGCAGGAACTGCAGATGCATGTTGGTCGGCAGTCGTCCCGGATCGACGGTGCGGCAGGCGGCGGCCAGGCTCTGCGCGGTGAACTGCCCGCCGAACGCGCGCCTGCCGGCCGGGCCGTTGCCTTTCCCGATCCAGGTGTCGGGGGCGCTGCCGGGCTGCAGGTCGAGCAGTTCGAGCAGCGTGCTCATCCGTGCGGCACATCGGCGGAAGTGGTTGCGACCGTTCCTGATCCGGTGAGCCGACCGATGTCGTCCGGTCCCATCCCCAGCCAGTCGGCCAGCACGGCGGCCGTGTCGTCGCCGGGTGCCGGAGCGGCAGCCGCCGGTGGATAGACACCGGCTATCGACATGGGCAGGCCCGGCGCCAGGTACTCCCCGATCCGCGGTTGATCCAGCCGGGTGAACAACGAATTGGCGGTGACCCGGTCGTCGGTGACGACATCGCTGAAGGTGCGGTAGCGCTCCCACAGGACGGACGTCGTCGACAGCGCCGTGCCGATCTCGGATGCCGTGTGTTCGGAGAACCACTCGGTGAACAGGCCGGTTAGCGCGTCACGGTGCCGGTACCGGTGACCCTCATCGGTGAAGTCGGCGCCCAGCGCCTCGGCCAACGCGGCAACGGCTTTGGTGGTTCCGGTGATTTCGGTCAGGTCGCGGAAGTGGCGACCGGTGAGCGCGACCACCATGAAGGAGGCGCCGTCGCTGCTGGTGAAGTCCTGTCCGTATTGGCCGTACACCGAATTGCCGATCCGCTCGCGGCCGGTGCCGTTCACCATCACCTCGGTGAGGAAGCTCAGGTTGCCCGCCGTCGCCAGCGCGACGTTTTCCAGCGGGATGCTGATCCGGGCGCCCGCACCGGTGGCGTCCCGATGACGCAGCGCGGTGGTGACCGCCAGTGCGGCGTAGATCCCGCACGTGACATCCCAGGCCGGCAGCACATGATTGACCGGGGCGGCCAGTTCGGCCGGTCCGGTCACCAGCGGGAACCCCAGCCCGGCATTGACGGTGTAATCCACGCCCGTGGACCCGTCGGCGCGCCCGGAAATTTCGACATGGATGAGATCGGACCGCTGCTGCAGCAGGTTTTCATACGAATGCCATGGCCGCCCAACAACATTCGTGATGAACACGCCGCTCTCGGCGATCAGGCGCTGTACCAGGCCCTGCCCCTCGACCGAGCGCAGGTCCGCCGCAACGGATCTCTTGCCCTTGTTAAGCCCCGCCCAGTAGATGCTGACGCCGTCCTCGGTGAGCGGCCACCGGTGATAGTCGGCCGCACCGTCGATCGGGTCGACGCGGATCACCTCGGCGCCAAGCTGGGTCAACGTCATTCCGGCCAGTGGCACGGCCACAAAGCTGGAGATCTCGACGATCCGCACCCCGGCGAGGGGCCGAGTGGCATCCGGTGTCGATTCCCGGGTCGCTTCGCTCTTGCCCGCCGCCGTCTCGGTCATCCGCTCAAGCTATCAAGCGGTGGATCGGACGAGTTTTATCGCCGTGGCTTCGATGGCGTCCTCGGACAGCAGTACCTCCAGGGCAGCATCGCCGAGCGGAATGAAGCTGTCCCTGCTCGCGACCCGATCCAATTCGCCGGTGAAGCCGCCCCCGACAAGCGCGGCAAGTACACCTTCGCCCACTCCCCCGGTCTCGCGGGTTTCGTCGACAATGAGGACCCGGCGGGTGGCCGTGGCTTCGCGGAGCATGTCCTCCGCGGGCAACGGTGCCAGCCACCGCAGGTCGACGACGCGGGTGCTGATGTCTATGCCTTCGAGCCTGCGGGCGACCCGCAGGCTCATGCGGACCCCATTGCCGAACGTGAGGATGGTCAGGTCTTTTCCATCGCCGTAGGTGCGGGCCCGCCCGATCGATGCGGGCTGGTTCGGAAAGGTCGCGAGCCACCGATCGTCGCCGTCGTCGTACAGATCCCTGGTGTGGTACAGCGCAATGGGTTCGAGGAAGATGCACACCACACCGGCCGCGGTTGCCGCGGCCACGCAGGCCTGCAGCATGGCGGCGGCGTCGTCGGGACGGCTCGGGGAGGCGATCACGACCCCGGGGATGTCGCGGATCGCGGCGATGGAATTGTCGTTGTGGAAATGCCCGCCGAACCCCTTCTGGTATCCGTAGCCGGGGATCCGCACCACCATCGGGTTGCGGTACTGGCGGTTTGAGAAGAACTGCAGGGTCGCGCCTTCACCACGTATCTGATCCGAGGCGTTGTGGAAGTAGGCGAGGTACTGGATCTCCGGGATGGGAAGCAGCCCCGACACCGCCGCGCCGAGGGCCAGCCCGAGGATGGCCTGCTCGTCGAGCAAGGTGTCGAAAACCCTGGCCGGGCCGGTCATGTCGAGCAATCCGCGGGTGACGCCGTACACACCGCCCTTGCGGGCAACGTCTTCCCCGAAGATCAGCGCCTCCGGGTGACGCTGCAGAACATCGCGCAACGCGCGGTTGATGGCCAGCGCCACCGTCAACGGCGAATCCTTGTCTGCCGCAGCCGTTTCCGATGCCAAAACCGCGGAGGCGGTCATGGCCTCGTCCAGGCTTGCCTGAAGAGGTTTCATCACCTCCGCCGCGTTGTCGAGTTGCGGCAGTTCGGCGACTTCGCCGGCGATGTTGATGACTTCAGCACGTTTGGCCTCGTAGCGGTCGAGTACCTCGGTCGGGGTGAGATGACGGTGGGTGATCAACAGTTTCGCGGTGCACAGCACCGGATCTCGGTCGTACTCGGCGGCGATCTCGTCGGGTCGTCGATATGCCGGTTCGTAGTCGGAACCGGCGTGTCCCATCAGTCTGACCATGCGCAGATGCAGGAAGGCGGGACGCCGGTGGGTGCGGACCCACGAGGCTGCGGCCGCCGCGGCGGCGTAGGCAGCCGGCAGATTCCAGCCGTCGGCGTCGAAGTACTCCAGCCCCTCCCTGTTTCCGAAGGTTCGAGCGATCCATCCTCGCGGGGTCTTGGTGCTGATTCCGATCCCGTTGTCTTCGCAGACGAACAGCAGCGGCATGGGCAGACCCTGATATGCGGAGTGCATCGCGGCGTTGATGGCCCCGAGTGCCGTCGAGTGGTTCGCCGAGGCATCACCGAAGCTGCACACCGTCACCGCGTCCTCGGGCCACGGACAGGCCACACCGAGTTTGCGGGTCCGGGCGATCGAGAACGCAACGCCGAGCGCCCGCGGAAGGTGCGACGCGATGGTCGAGGTCTGCGGAATGATGTTCAGGTCCCGGCGACCGAACACCTTGTGCCGCCCGCCCGAGATCGGTTCCTCGGTGGCCGCCACCAGCCCGAGCAGGATGTCACGCAGCGGATCACTTCCCGTCACCTGTTGCGCACGGGCGAGGAAGAAACCACCGGAACGGTAGTGCAGCAGCGCCGGATCGGTTGGCCGCAACGCCGCCGCGACCGCGACGTTGCCCTCGTGTCCGGACGAGCCGATGGTGTAGTAGCCCTTGCCGTTTGACCGCAGCCAGCGCGCTGCCAGGTCGAGGTGACGGCTGCCGAGTTGGGCATCGAACAGGGCCAGGATGTTCGGCACGGTCAGCGATGATCCGTCGGCCAACGCGCCCGCGGTCATTGCCGACACCGTCGTGGTGAAGTACTCGTCGATGGGCTCGGCCATGGCGCTACCTGCTCCCCCGGTAAGCGGCCAGCGCATTCCGGACGAAGTTCACGATATTGGTGGCGTCCGTGCGGTCGGGGTCCTGGTCGGGGTCGTAGATCGCGATGCTGAACCCGACGCAGGCACCAGTTTCCAGGATCGCACGCACGAGGTCGGTGAGCTGGCGCCAGGTCAGGCCGCCGGGCTCGTCCTCGACATCGGGCAGGCCCTGGGCCGCAAACACGACGGGATCCAGCACGTCGAGGTCGATGTGTAGCCACCAACGGTCCACGGCCCGGGCGAGGTGCCCGATCGCCCGGCGCCCGGTGCCGGCCGGATCGTCGGCGACTTCGGCCAGCGGCGCCAGCCAGACACCGCAATCGGCCAAGGTCCCGACGTTGAACTGCCGGCGCCAGGCCTCGTCGCGCGGTCCCAGCACGACCAACTCGTCGGGCCGCAGCGCCGGAAGTCGGTCGCCGAGCGGGCCGGTGAGCAGACGTCCGGTCAGCCCGAGCAGAAGCCCGATTTCGGTGTTGGCGGCCTCACCGTCCTCGGACACATCCAGCGGCATGGTGTCCTCGTGCCCGTCGATGAAAACAAGCCCGACGTCACCGACCAGGCCGGTCACGATGCCCAGCAACGTCGAACAATCGCCGCCGTACACGAACGGGAACCGCCCCGCCGTCATCGCCGTTCCGACTCGCTCGTTGAGCGCATCGGTCATCGCCAGCAGCGCCGCCTCGTTGATCAGGGTGGTCGACCTACCCCGCCGCGGGCTCGGCGCGGGAAGGTCGAGATCGCACACAGCGACCACGTGGTGGCCCTCGAACGCGTCGAGCAGCCCGGCGTCGCGCAGCACGCTCGCCGCCCGCGCTTGATTTCCGATCCGCCCGTAGCCGTCGAACGGAACACCGATCAACTCGACCTCGGCCATCAGGCCCATCATGCGCCCGGTCACGCCGGTTTCGGCGCGCTAATCGGCGCTGAGCGCATGAAAGCGCGCCGAAATCGCTGACTAAACGAGTTCGATCGCCTCGGCGATGGATGGCAGCACGCGGCCGGGACGGAATGGATACTTCTCGATGTCCTCGACGGTCGTCGACCCGGTGAGCACGAGGATGGTGTCCAGTCCGGCCTCTATCCCGGCGACGACATCGGTGTCCATCCGGTCACCGACCATCATGGTGTTCTCCGAATGCGCCTCGATCCGGTTCATTGCGCTGCGGAACATCATTGGGTTCGGCTTTCCGACGAAGTACGGTTCGTGCCCGGTGGCCTTGGTGATCATGGCCGCGACCGAACCCGTGGCGGGCAGCGGTCCCTCGGTCGACGGCCCGGTTACGTCGGGATTCGTCGCGATGAACCGGGCGCCGCCCAAGATGAGCCGGATCGCCTTGGTGATCGCGGTGAACGAGTACGTGCGGGTCTCGGCGAGCACGACGAAGTCGGGCTCGATATCGGTCAGCGTGTAGCCGACCTCGTGTAGCGCAGTCGTCATTCCCGCCTCGCCGATGACGTAGGCCGAGCCGCCGGGTAACTGGTCACTGAGGAAGGTGGCCGTGGCCAGCGCGGAGGTCCAGATCGCATCCTCTGGCACGGTCAGACCTGATCGGGCCAGCCTCGCCGACAGATCACGTGGTGTGTAGATCGAGTTGTTCGTTAGGACGAGGAATCGTCGCTTCTTCTCGACGAGCCGTTGCAGGAACTCTGCGGCGCCCGGCACTGCTTGTTCTTCGCGTACCAGAACGCCGTCCATGTCGGTGAGCCAGTACTGGCCGGTCGGACGCACGCGTCCAGTCTCTCAAGTCGACGGCGCCGTCGTCGGGCTATCTACCTCTTGTTCATCAGGTAGGTGGCCGACCGGCGTGGCCACCCGCGCTCGAATGTGCCGGTTGCGGCTCGCTCGACGGTCCACCACGGTGAGAATCGGCGCTCGACTTCGCCCGGCTCGACGTTCACACCGCCCAGCGGCAGAACACGGGTCAGCCAGCGCTCCCACCGGACCGGCGCCCATTCGAAGCACCAGAGGTAGAAGGTGGCTCGCGGGGCAGCAATGCGCGTGGCCGTGGATGCGTAGCGGTCGCGGTCGCCGGGGCCGAGGTCATCGAATGTTCCGTGGTCGACGAGGAGATCGAATTCCCCCGGGATCGCCATCGGTGCGGTGAAATCATCGACGAGGAACGTCGCGGTGACCTGCGCATCCGCCGCCGCCGCCCGGGCGCGTCGGATGGCGGCCGGTGCAAAGTCGACCCCGGTGACCTCAAACCCGCGCGATGCGAGGTAGGTGACTTCTCTGACGGCTGGAAGCCGTCAGCTTCTTCTCACGCCGCTTGGGTGTGAAGGGCCAGTCCAGCCCGAAGTATGTTGCGTGCGGCATGCTCGTCTGCCGGGGCGCGATGCGAGCATCGCTGGCAT
>JBEVHG010000095.1:0-12430 GCA_040511335.1 Mycobacterium sp.
GACGACCAGTGACGCGCCCAGCGGGATGATCACCACCGGCATCAACCCGCGCAGCCATCGCGGCACGTCAAAGTGGCCGATCCACAGCGCCGTAAAGCCGGCGATCAGGCCGCCGACGATGCCGCCGATGAACCCGCCGCCGACGAATACCGCGACGGCACCCGCGGTGAATCCGGGGGCGATGCCGGGCCGGTCGGCGATCGCGAACGAGATGTAGCCGGCCAGCGCGGGCACCAGGAACATGAAGGCCAACCCGCCCAGTGTGAACAGCACCGCTCCGAGGTACTCGGCGAACCCACCACTGGGCAGGTTGGTCAGCGAGTTGGTGCTGGCGATGACGTGGCCAATCGAGCCAAATCCGTAAGGCAGCGAAGGCTTCTCGCCCTCAGGGGAATTCGCGATCTCGTAACCGCCGAACAGGAAGCCGAGCGCTATCAGCAGACCGCCCGCGGCCACGAACGGGATCATGTAGCTGACGCCGGTCAGCAGGATCTGGCGGGTCCGGGTGCCCCAGCCCACGTTGCCCGACGGCGCGGCGGCCGCGGCAGGCGCACCGGCACCCCCCTCGACGCGAGCGGCGTTCGGGTTGTCCGCCGCGGCGAGCGCTTCGGCGACCATCTTGGCCGGCTCGTTGATGGCGCGCTTGACGCCGGATGCCACCACCGGCTTTCCAGCGAACCGTTGCCTGTCCTTCACGCCGACGTCGGTGGCGAAGATGACGGCATCGGCGCCGGCGATCGTTGCAGCCGACAGTGGTGTGCTGCCCGACGATCCCTGCGTCTCCACATGCAGCGTGGCACCGGCCTCCTTGGCCGCGGCGACCAGCGAATCGGCGGCCATGTAGGTATGCGCGATACCGGTCGGGCAGGCGGTGATCGCCACCAGCGTCTTGGGCTGCTCGGCTTTGGGTGCTTCGGCCGGTTTCTCCGCGGGCTTCTCGGCGGCGGGAGCCGGTGCGGCCGCCGGGGCCGGGTTGACCACGCCGTCGACCAGTCCGACGACCTCGTCGGGCGTCGACGCGTTGCGTAGCGATTCCACGAAATCCTTGCGCACCAGCGCACGCGCGAGGCTGGACAGCAGCTTCATGTGCTCGGCGCCGCCCGATTCCGGGGCGGCGATCAGGAAGGCGAGGTCGGCCGGGCCGTCGGGTGCGCCGAAGTCGACCGCGGGCTGCAGGCGAGCGAAACCGATCGAGGCGGTGTCGACGTACGGCGACCGGCAGTGCGGAATGGCAATGCCGCCGGGAAGCCCGGTGGCCGACTGGGCTTCGCGCGCCATCGCTGCCGCGATGAGTCCCTCCGAATCGGTGGTGCGCCCGGCGTCGGCCAGCCGATTGACGAGCTGTCCGATCACCGCCTCCTTGTCGGCGCCGGCGTCCACGTCGAGCAGGACCAGGTCGGTGTTGATGATCGGCAGAGTCATGGTGAACCTTTGTCTTGATGGGTCAGGAACCGGTGGGATTGGACAGGGTGGGCGAAATCGAGGTGACCTGAACGGCATCGAGGTCGATCTGGGCGGGTGAGGGCAGCGCCGAGCCGGGTAGCGCGGCGGCGGCGCTGCCGTAGGCGACGGCCATGCGCAGCCGCTGGGGCGGGTCGGCCCCGCCGACGTCGGCGCGCACATACCCGGCCAGCGACGCGTCGCCCGCACCGACGGTGCTACGCGGGACGATCGGTGGCGGGGTGGCCATCCAGCTGCCGGTTTCGTCCACCAGCACGGCGCCCGCCCCGCCGAGCGTGGCCAGCACCGCGCGGGCACCCTGGTCGAGGAGTCGGTGGGCCGCCGAAACCACCGGCTCGGGATCACCTTGGGCGGCAGCGGTTTCCAGGTCCTCGGCGGATGCGCCGGTGAGGCTGGCGAGCTCTTCGGCGTTCGGCTTGATCAGGTCGGGGGCGCTACGACCGAAGGATGCCGCCAGCGCGGTGAGCGGTGCGTCGGAGGTGTCGACCGCCACGCGGCATGCGAACGGCGCGAGCAGCGCGACCACGTCGGCGTACCAGTCGTCGGGCACCCCGGGCGGCAGCGAACCGGACATCACCACCCAGGACGCGTGTTCGGCGGCCGCGACCACCGACCGGGTAAGCGCATCGAGTGCCCGCGCGTCGAGGGCCGCGCCGCGTTCGTTGAGTTTGGTTGTGGTCCCGTCAGTTTCGGTGATCGCCAGGTTGGTGCGGACGGCCTCACTGATCGGCACGCAGCGAAACGGGACGGCGCTGGCCTGCAGGGCGGTGACCAGTGGATCGTTTCCGGCCGCTGGCAGCACCGCGATGGCTTCCAGACCCGCCAGTGTGAGGGCGCGTGCCACGTTGACGCCCTTGCCGCCAGGCTCGCTGGTCACCGAGCCGACCCGGTGTACCGCGCCGCGGGTCAACGGCGAATTGAGGGTGACCGTGCGGTCGATGCTCGGGTTGGGCGTGACGGTGACGATCATGCTCGTGTTCATGCGACGACGACCTCGACTCCCTGCTCGGTGAACTGCCTGCGATCGGTGTCGTCGATCTCGGAGTCGGTGATGAGGGTGTCGACACTGGTGATGGGCGCGAAGCTGACGAAGTCCTCGTGGCCGACCTTGGACGAATCCGCGGCCACCACAACGTAGTTCGCGCTGCGGACCATGGCGCGCTTGACCGCGGCCTCCTCGCTGTCAGGCGTCGACAGGCCGTGGCGGACGCTGATGCCGTTGGTGCCGATGAAGGCGATGTCGACCCGCAGCGTGTCCAGCACCCGCAGCGCCTGTTCACCCACGGCGGCCTGGGTCAGGCCGCGAACGCGCCCGCCGAGCAGTTGCAGCGACACCGATCCCATGGTGGCCAGCCGGGCGGCGATGGGCACGGAGTTCGTCACCACCACGAGTTCACGATCGGCCGGCAGCAGCGCGGCTATCCGCCCGGTCGTCGTCCCGGCGTCCAGCAGCACGCTGGCGCCGCTGAGCGGAAAGAACTCGGTGGCGGCGGCGGCAATCGCGTCTTTGTGATCGGCGCGGGTGGTCTCCCGCTCGGCCACGGCGGGCTCGACGAGGCGCAGTGCCCGCACCGGGACGGCGCCGCCGTGCACCCGGCGCAGCACGCCGGCCCTGTCCAGCGCGGCCAGGTCACGCCGGACGGTCTCGGTCGTGACGTCGTAGGCCTGCGCGAGCTCGGCGACGGAGGCGCGACCGTTCGTGATCACCAGCGAGGCGATCGCTTGCTGACGCTCTTCGGCGTACATGTAGCTCCGTATGTGTGGGAATCGAGCTGAATTGATTTGGTTATAGTTGGTTTTACTCCTGTTCATGTTGACTTGTCAAGAATTTCTTGTAACCTACTTCACATGACCACGTCTTCCCCGTCTACGCCACTCCATTCGGCCAAACCGCCTACCGACTGTCCAGCGGGCACGGTGTTGCGGGGTGTGCCGGTCGTGCCCGGTATTCAGTACGGCCCGGTGATCCGGCCTGGCCGGCTGCCCGCGATCGACGACACCGGCCCCGACGTCGAGGAAGCCGACCGCCCGGCCGAAGCTGGGCGCTTCGCCGACGCGGCCGCTACGGTGGCCAACCGGCTACGCGAGCGCGCCGCCCACGCGACCGGAGCGGCTTCGGAAGTCCTGGCCGCAACGGCCACGCTTGCGCAGGACCGGGCCTGGCTGGGTGCCGCCGAGAAGCGCATCAAGGACGGAACACCACCGGTGCGCGCCGTGGTGCAGGCGGTCGACCAATTCGTCGGCCTGTTCAAACAAATTGGCGGCCTGATGGCAGAGCGGGTCACCGATCTCAAGGACATCCGCGACCGCGTCATCGCCGAACTCAGCGGCCTGCCCGAACCCGGCGTCCCGCTGCCCGACGTGGCGTCGATCCTGTGCGCCGAGGACCTGGCACCGGCCGATACCGCCGGGCTGGATCCCGCGCTGGTGGTCGCCTTGGCCACCACGCTGGGCGGCCCGACCAGCCATACCGCGATAATCGCCCGCCAACTCGGCATCCCCTGCGTGGTCGCCGTGGCCGGGCTGGACGCGGTCCCCGCCGGGACCATGGTGATGGTCGACGGCACCGTGGGAACGGTCACCGTGTCGCCCGACCCGGCGGCCGCGGGCGAGGCGGTCGCGCAGGCGCAGCGCGAGGCGCAGTTGGCGGCCCACTGGTCCGGCCCGGGCGCCACCGCCGATGGGCACGCCGTGCTGATCCTGGCCAACGTGCAGGACGGCGCCGCGGCCCGGTCCGCGCGGGAAACCCCGGCCGAGGGCGTCGGGCTCTTCCGCACCGAGCTGTGTTTCCTGAACCGCGACACCGAACCGAGCGTCGACGAGCAGGCACAGATCTACGGCGACGTGCTCGAGGCCTTCGCCGGCCACAAGGTGGTTGTCAGGACGCTGGACGCCGGTTCGGACAAGCCGCTGAAGTTCGCCGGGCATCCCGAGGAGGCCAACCCGGCCCTGGGTGTGCGGGGCATCCGGATCGCCGAGGGCAACCCGGGGCTCTTGGAACGTCAGCTGGAAGCCATCGCTGCCGCCGCGGAGCGCACCGGCAATCCGCCGTGGGTGATGGCGCCCATGATCGCCACCGCCGATGAGGCCAAACGCTTTGCCACCCAGGTCCGTTCGCATGGCCTGACGCCTGGCGTGATGATCGAGGTGCCCGCGGCGGCGCTGTTGGCCGACCGCATCCTCGAGCATGTCGATTTTCTGTCGATCGGCACGAACGACCTGGCCCAGTACACGATGGCCGCCGACCGGATGTCGGCCGAGCTCGCCACGCTCACCGACCCGTGGCAACCGGCGGTGCTGGCGTTGGTAGCGACAGCGGTGCGGGCGGGCGCAGCGACCGGAAAGCCTGTCGGCGTCTGCGGCGAGGCGGCCGCCGACCCGCTGCTAGCCTGTGTGCTCACCGGATTGGGCGTGACGTCGCTGTCGGCCGCCGCCGCCGCGATTCCCGGCGTCGGCGCGAAGCTGGCACAGGTCACGCTGCAGCAATGCCGCGACGCCGCCGATGCCGTGCTGGCGACGGCCAGTGCCGCGGACGCCCGCGCCGCCGCCCTGGGGGTCCTGTCTTAATCGCGACCAGCTCCCCCTACAGCTGCTCGCGAGAAGGAGGCATGGGAATAATCGGACCGCAGTCCGGTTATAGCTGGCATGCCTGCTATCACTGCCGACACATTGACCCTTCCCCGAGTGACCGCGCCCGCGCCGTCGGACACCGAGCGGCCGGTCCGGTCGATCACTACCGGCCCGCACGGATTCGAGGGCGAAGGGTTCCCCGTCGTCCGGGCCTTCGCCGGAGTCAGCGCCGCCGACCTCGACCCGTTCGTGCACATGGACCAGATGGGTGAGGTGGAGTATCAGCCCGGCGAGCCTAAGGGCACCGACTGGCATCCACACCGCGGATTCGAAACCGTCACCTACATGATCGACGGCCGGTTCGCGCACCAGGATTCGCACGGAGGCGGCGGCCTGATCACCGATGGCGCCACCCAGTGGATGACCGCCGGTTCCGGCATCCTGCACATCGAGACCCCGCCCGCCGAACTCGTCGAGAGCGGCGGGGTATTCCACGGCATCCAGCTGTGGGTGAATCTGCCGCGCAAGGACAAGTTCGCAGCACCGAAATACCAGGCCATCGAGGGCAACCAGGTGAAGCTGTTGTCGTCTGACGACGGCGGATCGCTGGTGCGCATCATTGCCGGCGAGATCGACCAGCAACTGGATCCGATGTCGCCGGCCGAGCGGCTCCGAGGACCCGGCGCCACCTACACTCCAATCACGTTGGCGCACGCCACGATCGAGCCTGGGGCGCGCCTGAACATCCCATGGGATCGCGACTTCAACGCCTTGGTGTACGTGCTGTCCGGCCGCGGTGCGGTCGGACCACTCGGCCATCCGATCCATCAGGGCCAGCTCGCGGTGTTCGGCCCCGGCGACCGGATCAGCGTGGCCGCCGCGCCGACACAGGATTCGCATCGGCCGACGCTCGAGGTGCTCATCCTTGGCGGAAAACCCATCCGCGAGCCCGTCTTCCACTACGGCCCGTTCGTGATGAACTCCAAATCCGAACTGATTCAAGCGCTCGAGGACTTCAACGCCGGAAAGTTCGGCACCATCCCGCCGAATGCGTTGATGCCGCACACCTCGACCCGGTAAGCGGTTATGCCGCCGTGTGCGCCTCGGCCGGTGCCGGGTATATCAGCTCCAACTCGCCCAGCGAGGCCGCGACGGTGAGCAGCGGCAGGGCCGCAGACACCGACAGATCATCGCCGCCGGATTCGGCGCGCAGCGCGAGCACGAAGTCGTCGCTGATGGGCGTCGGCGCCTGCTTCGGGTCGGCCCGGCCGGCGAGCCGATCGCAGATGGCGTCCGCGTGCAACTCCAGCACCTCGCCGACCCTCGGGTACGCCGACAGCGGCGGCGGTGTCGGTATGTCGGCGATAAGATCGGCCGCGGTGCGCAGCCGGATCGCGCGGCTGAACGCCCGCACGATCGGCGCGCGAAAGTCGGTCTCACCGCTGCTTTCCGAAAGGTATTGCCGCACGGCATCGTCCGCGACACGAGACGCCGCCAGCGCGTCGTAGCTCAGCTTGGCGACCTCGTTCGTGATCGACTCGAACGCCCCGCGGGTAATTCTCCGAACCGCCACGCGCAGATATCGCAAGAAAATCGTGCGCGCGGCGTCGATGGCCCGCGACGCGCTCGCGGTGGCTCCCCTGGGCCACAGCAGCACCGACACCATGGCCCCGACCAGCGCCCCGACGATCACGTCCTCGACCCGGATCAGGCCGACCTGCCACCCGGTCGGAACGATCAGATTGAAGGCGATCAGCACCCACATCGTGAAGGCGGCCTGGGCCGCGGTGAACGACGCGATTTCGGGCACATAGGCCGAGCCGAACACGACGATGGGCATCAGTACCCACAACACCACCGGGTCGACACCCACGACGCTGATGAGCGCCGCGCCCAGCAGGAACCCGATGCCCGTGCCGATCACGGCCCGCACCATCTTCGTTCCGGTGGTCAACGCGCTGCTGCGGAGCACCGACAGCGCTCCGAGCACCACCCAGAACCCGTGTTCCACCGGGAACACCTGCGTGACCGCCACCGCCAGCGCCAATCCGAGGCCGGTGCGCAGGCTGTTGCGCACCGCCACCGACCGGTTGGCCAAGAAACCCGAGGTAGTCTGAGCCGCCGCAACGGTTTCCGGAAGCAGCCGGTCGGACGCGCCGGTGGGCGGCAGCCGCAGTCCCAGCGCCCGCGCCCACACCGGTCGGGCATCCGCGGCCGCGGCCGCGGCGATGATCCGCCCGGTCGCCCCCACCGTCGCCGCGATGGTGCGCCGTCTCAGCAGCTCGCGGCCGAGCAGCACCGCGGTGTCGTCATCGGGTGCATCCAGGATCGCGACCAGATCCTCCCGGTAACGCCCGCGCGCCACCGACCGCAGATCGGCCAGCGCGGCGTCCAGCTCCACGCGGCTGGCCGCCCGGTCGGCAACGCGCGTAATCCGCAGCACCGCGGTGCAGCACCGCAGCACCCGGACGGCCGGCTCCTTCATGTCCCACAGCGATGCACCGGCGTCATCGCTGACCCGCTCGGCGAGCCACTCCAAGTCGTCGACCACCCGAACCAGCGCGCGACTGCCCGCCGTCAGCCCCACCGGCCGGAAGTCCGCGCCCAGAAAGTTCTCCCGCAGCGCGTACATCGCCGCGGCGACGTCGGCCTTGGAGCCGACACCGTCGATCCGGTCGGCGAGCGCGCAACACGCCTGCGCGGCGTGCTGGCGCAGTTCACCGTGGTGCCGCGGCGGCGACAGGAACAGCGCGGCGGGCACACACACCGCGAGCGCGATCAGCCAGCCCAACAACCGTTCACCGATCGGGCCGGGGGGTGTGCATGCCGGCAACACGAACGTCAGCAGCGTCGCCCGCTGACCGGCGGCGATCGTCTCGCTCAGCACACCCGAAAACGTGACCACCACGCCCAGAATGAACATCACTGCCACCGCAACCCAGGGATGTGGCGCGACCAGCGTGCCCAGGGTGATCAAGACCACGCCGTTGAGTCCCAGGCCGGCGTAGGCGACCGCGCGGGTCTGCCGGTTGCCGGGAAAGTCCGCCAACACCATCAGCGCGAACGAGCCGAAGACCGTGAACAGCGGCGTCTGTGAACCACCTGCCACGGCAAAGCTCACCGCCGCCGCCAACGGAACGATCACCGCCGCCCGGACCGCACGCCGCAGCGCGTCACGCTCGGGGTCGCGCTGCCGAATCCGATCGGCCGCCCGCTGCCACAAGGAAGACCCGGCCATCAGTGCGCGAGGGTCTTGATGCCGACCACGAGTACGCCGACGCCTACCAGGGCCCCAACGGTGAGAACCTGCTGCCACCAAGGTAATTGGGTCCTTCGCACGGTGAGCAATGTGATGATGCCGAGTTCGGCGACCAACAGCCACATCGCAACCCACATCGCGGTGTAGGTGCTCAGCAGGCCGATCCCGGCCGCCACCAGCACCAGCAACGGCAGCACCGCGGCAGCCAGAATCTGGCGGGATGCCTGCACCATCCTCAGCGCCGCGCGCCCGCGCGGAGCACGTCGGTACACCCCGAGATGTGCCACCCAGTCGGCCAGCAGACTCGCGGACCACAGGCCGCCGGTCACCACCACGACGTCGAGGACCCGGGCCCGCGCGCTGGTGTCTTCGTTCGTGTACCGGGCCAGCACGGCCAGGGTGGCCAGGCAGGAGATCGCGCCGTAAAGGCGTTCGCGCAACCGTGAGGCGACATGCTCCCCCGCGACGGGTCCGCCGACTGCGCTAGTCACCGTCGGGTACCGATGCGAACCGGCCGGAATCCAACGCGTCGAGCAGCTGGGCGACGATCCACGCCAGGGCATCGGTATCGCGAGGCAGGGTGGCCTGCTCGTAGCCGACCAGCAGGTAGACCCCCCACGCGGCGAACAACTGCGCCTGGCGCTTGTTCTGCAGAATCTCGAAGGCCGACTCGAACATGATGTCGAAACGCTGTTGGTCGACAGCCACCTGCACGGCATGCACGTCCGGGTCCACCGAGCTCCACGATCGGATGGCCGCCTCGGCGCCGTGCGGCAGTTCCAACCCGACCTGAATCAGGGTGTCGATGCGACGCCGCGGGTCGGGTTCCGCGCGGACCGCGTCGACGACGCGCACCGTGCGCGCCTGCCAGTGCACGACCAGCTCGCGGGTATAGGCCGGCCAGCCGGAGAAGTAGTGATAGAAGGAGCTCGTCGTCACGCCGAGCCGGTTACACACCTCGGCCAGTTTCAGACCGCCATAGCCAAGGTCGGATAGCACGTCGAGGCCGGTCTCAAAATACGACTCCCGCGAAACGACGCCCGCCATGGGACCGAACCCTAGTCGCCGCCCCGCCTCCGCCCACCGGCATGTGTGATCGATTAGCCCGCCGAGGTGCCGCAAATTGTTTGCTGCGCCAACCACCTGCGCCGCGTCGCGGGCGCTGGAGTGACGTATGGGACAATTCGACCGTGCCGCACACCGCGAGCCGGCGACCGGGTCGTCCTCCTGCAGCGAAGGCCGCCGAGACGCGGGAGCGCATTGTGCGCGTTGCGCGCGAAGTGTTCAGCGAACTCGGTTACGACGCGGCTACCTTCCAGGCCATCGCTATTCGTGCCGATTTGACCAGGCCCGCGATCAACCACTACTTCTCCAGTAAGCGTGCGCTGTACCGCGAGGTCGTGGAGCAGACAAACGCGATGGTCGTTGCCGCGGGGATGGCGCGGGCGCAGGGCGAAACCTCTTTGCTGGGGCGGCTGTCGGCATTCTTCGCCGCCGCCATGCAAGCCGACTCCGAGGATCGTTCTGCCGCTGCGTTCTTGGTTACCTCGGTGCTGGAGGCCCAACGGCATCCCGAGTTGACCAGTGAAGAGCACGACTCGTTGAAGAACTCGCGGATCTTTGTGTCCTGGGCGGTCAATGACGCGATCGAACGTGGCGAGCTCATCACCGACAACGACGTGGGGCCGCTGGTCGAGATGCTGGTGGCGGTGATGTGGGGGATGGGCTTCTACGCCGGGTACGTCGGCACCCACGAGGAACTCGAGGTCATCGTGCACAAGTTCGAACTCCTCATGGCCAACAAGCTCTGGCGGCTGACCTCCTAACTGCTGCGACGGGCGCTGCCCGTTGACCAGGCGTGATGTTGCACACATAGCGCGTAGCCTAGCTAAGTTATTAGGTAGCATGGCGAACGAAATGACTGATTTATCCGAAGTGCACTCGATACGGACCGCCGGCGACAGCTGGGACATCACCGAAAGCGTAGGCGCGACGGCATCGGGCGTCGCGGCCTCACGGGCCGTCGAGACCGCGCAGTCCGACCCGCTGATCCGCGACGAGTTCGCCTACTTGCTGGTGTCATCGGCGGGACCGGCGTGGGCACAGCTGGCCAGCGGCGATCCGGACTGGATCCGCGACGACGAGGACGGCCGCCGGGCACACGAGATGTCGCGGGACTACCAGGCGGTGCGCACCCACTATTTCGACGAGTACTTCAAGGCGGTGATGCGGGCCGGTATCCGCCAGGTCGTGATCCTGGCCGCGGGTCTGGATTCGCGCGCCTACCGCCTCGATTGGCCGGCGGGCACCACGGTGTTCGAGATCGATCAGCCCAAGGTGCTCGAGTACAAGGCGTCGACACCTGGACGCGCATGGTGCAGTTCCCAAGGCCCGCCGCATTGCGGTTGCGGTGGATCTGCGCGAGGACTGGCCCGCGGCGCTCATCGAGGCAGGCTTCGATCCCGGGCAGCCGACCGCCTGGCTGGCGGAGGGCCTGTTGCCGTATCTGCCCGCCGACGCCCAGGACCGGCTTTTCGAACTGGCCACCGCGCACAGCGCGGCGGGCAGCCTGATCGCGGTCGAGGCGTTCAGCCTGGACCCCTCGCGGCGCACGCCCGAGCAGCGGATCGCCTGGCGCGCTCGAACCGCGCGGATGCGTGGCCGACTTGGTCTGGACGTCGACGTGGACACCCTGATGTACACCGACGACGACCGCGCCGACGCGGGCCAGTGGCTGACCGACCACGGCTGGCGCGTCGAGGCGGTTCCCAGCGATCAGGAGATGAACCGGTTGGGGCGGCCGGTGTCCGACGACATGACCGAGATGACGTTTTCCAGCGTGCTGCTGCGCGCCCGGCTCGAAGGATCGAAACGATGAGTTCTCTGCGCACCGACAACGACACGTGGGACATCGCCACCAGTGTTGGATTGACCGCCGTCATGGTCGCCGCGTCCCGCGCCGCGGAGACCGACAAAGACGACCCGCTGATCCGCGATCCCTACGCCAAGCTGCTGGTCTCCGGCGCCGGCACCGGGGTATGGGAATTGATGCTCGACGACGAATTCGTCGCGAAGGTGGCCACCGCGGACGCCGAGGCCGCCGCGATCTTCGAACACATGGGCAACTACCAGGCGGTCCGCACGCACTTCTTCGACGACTTCTTCACCGTGGCCGCCGCGGCGGGCATCCGCCAGATCGTCATCCTCGCGTCGGGCCTCGATTCGCGCGCCTACCGGTTGGCATGGCCGGCCGGGACCACCGTGTACGAGATCGACCAGCCCAAGGTGCTTGAGTACAAGTCGGCGATGCTGTCCGAGCACGCGGTGTCACCGTCGGCGCAGCGCCGGGAGGTGCCGATGGACCTGCGCTACGACTGGCCGAAGGCGTTGCGCGAGGCGGGTTTTGACGCGAACGTGCCGACCGCGTGGCTGGCCGAGGGACTGTTGATGTATCTGCCCGCCGACGCTCAGAACAGGCTGTTCTAGCAGATCACCGAACTAAGCGCGACCGGCAGCCGGATCGCGGTCGAAGCCGTCGGAATCCAGGCCGAAGACCGGCGCGAGCAGATGCGGGCGCGCTTCGAGCGCATGGCCGAACAGTTCGGCATCGAGGCTGCCCTCGATATCCAGGAACTGGTCTATGACGACCCGGATCGCTCCGATGTCGCTGTCTGGCTCGACGCCCACGGCTGGCGCTCCGACGCCGTGCAATCCGGCGATGAGATGCGCCGACTCGGCCGCTTCGTCGAGTTGGAATACGCCGACGACAACGCGTTCTCAACGTTCGTCACCGCTCAAAGGCTCTTACACCCGCACGAGCGGCCGCAAAATGACGCCCCGCTCCGGAGTGTCGGCGTGTAGACCCGGTCGCTCACGGAAGGGGCGCCAACCGGTTGGTTAGGATTGGGTCTTCTTTCGGTCAGGAAGGACACCCGCCATGACCACCGAATCCGTCGCGCCCGAAACAGCCAAGGAGACTGCCCACGACATCGCAGGCACGGTCCGCCGGTTGCGCGAAACCTTCGCCTCCGGCCGCACCCGCAGCATCGAGTGGCGCAAACAGCAACTGCAGGCGCTGGAGAAGATGATGGCCGAGAACGAGACGGCGATCGTCGACGCGCTGGCAGAGGATCATGGCCG
>JBEVHG010000096.1:0-9072 GCA_040511335.1 Mycobacterium sp.
AACGGGTCGGCAGCGTCGACGCCACCGCCGCGCCGGGTTCCGCACTGCCGGGCGGGTTGAGCGAGCGCGAGGCGCAGGTGCTGCGGCTGGTCGCGGCGGGCCGGACCAACAGCGAGATCGCCAGGCAGTTGCAAATCAGCGTCAAGACCGTCGCCCGGCATCTGTCGAACATCTTCACCAAGATCGGCGTCACGTCGCGCGCCGCCGCCACCGCCTACGCGTTCGAGCAGCACCTCGTCGGTACCCAGCCCGACGATGCCGCCGAGTGAGCCGAATTACCCATAGCCACCGGCGCGCGGAAATGGGTATTGCGCCCGATGAGCGCGCGGTGTGACTCACCGCACACTGATCGCTATGCGCGGCCACCCCGTTAGGGCCCGCACACACCGCGACCGCACCCTGAAAGGACTTCTGCCATGACCACGTGCCCCGAGCTGCACTCCAGCCGTATCCGCATCGCAGCCACCTGGCTCGCCATCGTCGCCACCACCATGTCGGTGCTCGGACTTGCCCCAAGCGCCAACGCCGCTCCCTCTGGACCGTCGGTCGATGCGACGGTCAACCAGCTGCGCGCAGAGGGCTTCAAGGTCATCGTGAATCGGGTCGGCACCGCGCCGCTGAACCAGTGCACGCTCAACGCGGTTAGGCCCGGTCAGACGTTCTCGCGCACAGACTCCGGAGTTCCCGGCGCCGACGACGACATCGTCACCACGGTGACCGCCCAGACCGTCTACGTCGACGCGACCTGCTGACACCCGTTCGGCACACGAGGGACGCCCACGGGGGCGTCCCTCATCCTTATCCGCTCAGGCGGGCCCTGTCGGCATCCGAATGTGGTTCGGTCGCCGAGTCATCGCCATGACTAGCGGTGCGCCTAGGTCGCCACGAAACCTAAGGAGACAACACAATGATGCGCACATCCTCATCCGCCTTCGCAGCGATTGCAGCTCAGCACCAATTCCGCACGGCCGAGAACGAGTACCGCAAAGCGTTGCGCTTGCTCGAAGGCGTCGTGGACGAGCGCCATCCGACCCGCGTCGCCCTGCGCGAGGGCTACTCCGACCTGCTCTGCGAGCTCGGACGCGACTGCGAGGCAGCCGAACTCGCATTCAGGAGCTGAATGTCGGCGCCGCGATGTAGCTGACGCTCTTCCGATCATTCGCGACATCTCAGAAGCGATATCGATATCCCAGGCGCCCGTTTGAGGTTGGCAATCCAACTTTGCCTCCGTGATGATGAAGCCCCTGGCTGCAGCAGGAGGGCTTCGCTCGCTTCTGAGCCCGGAAGTCAACGCTTATCTGTGGTCGGTGCTTGGTCAGTGAACCGCTATATGGCCAGCTCAGACAGCCTCCGAAGGCTCAACCAGGACCGTTTGCAGGCTCTCCTACAGCCGGTGTCACAGGTTCGAATCCTATCGGGGCACTCTGCACTCTGGGCGAATTCCTATGGTCCTTGCAACATCCGGTGATTTAGAGCGTCAACGCATACTTCCCGAAAACCACGTCATCAAATGATGACGCGACCAATAGACATGTCCCTGGAATGTCATCAAATGATCACGCCCGACAAAGAGGTGGTCCTTTGGTGGTGGACCTCGGTCAGCTACACCAAGGGGCGCAGACAACGCAGCCTCCGACGGCGACTCGGATTCCAAGCAGGATTGACCGGCACGAACTGGCTTATCGCCGAACAACACCCACCGCAGGCCTTGCATCACCACAGACCGGCTGCAACGCTTAACAACGCCGGGGCGACCTCCGTGTCGACCCTAGGGTCTGACTTCATCAACGCCGCATAGCGGCTCGAGGCGCCCCGCCCCCGCTGCTTCCGGTCAACAGGCGTACAACGTAAAGCCCGGTGTGGCGGCTAAATGCCTCCGATGTCCCAGCTGACGGTGAAGCCCTGACGCAGCACAAGGTCAGTGAGGATGTCGGTTCGACCCGCGAGTGCCCATGTCTCGATGGCGAACGGGTCGGCCGAGAAGAACGCGATGTTGGCCGACGTCGTCGGGGTGGTGCGGGACCGATAGACGATGCCGTCGAGATCGGTCCACCAGCGCCGGGCGGCGTCGGCCAGCCGATGGCAGGTCTCCCACACTGCGGCGTGCTGGCCGGTGCTGATCTGGTCGTCGATGTCGAGGACGTCAAGATTCCGCTCCGTACGCAGGTCGAGTACGCGGAGGCGCCGGTTGGTGACGAGGCGGACCACGTGGTGGGTGGCGTGGTCGGCGGGAATCACCAGGCCCGTTGCCCGATAGCGCTCGCGGAACGCACCAATGAGTGCGCTACCCGCGTAGCGCGTCCGAAATGCGCCCGAGGCGGGGTCAAACCGGTAGCGAGGGTCTCCGAACCCCACCCACGTCCACTCCGCAGGGTGCGTCGCGTCGATGCGCCAGAACTCGGCGCCGACGGCGACGGGTCGCCGTCGGAGCCCGACGGGCCGCGCGTCGGGCAGCGGGGTCAGATAGCCGGCGGGGAGGTTAGGCACCGACGGCGGCGAGCATCCGCCACGCGGCATCCGCGGACTTCGGGCGGCGCAGCGCCTCGGCGATCGACACACGACCGAGCTCGTCGTGCTTGATGCGCATGATGCGGTCGGCGGCGAACGGATCAGACGTGAACCGTGCGAGCAGTTCGAGAATGTCTGGCAGATCTGGCCGCAGCCGGTCGTCGTTGAACTGCCAGGCCGGGAACCAGGTCCGATTGCCGACCGCGGCCCCGAGGAGCCTCCCGCGCGTGCGCAGCCGGTGGACCGCCTGTGGCGTTTGGAGCCCGAGAAGCATTTGGACCTTCGGGGTTGGGATGGCGCCCTCGACGAAATCGCGCACCAGGCCGGCGCGCCGTTGGTCGTTGAGCTTGCGGGCGGCAACGCGTTCGAGGGCTCCCTGCGGCTCCGTCGGCGCCTCCAGGAGGGCGTCGAGGACCTGCGCGAACCCAGAGTCGCGTCGTGCCCGGGCCGCGACCCGGCGAGCGAGTGGAGCAACGGCAGCAGCCATGGTTTCAGCCTACCACCGGCCGATTGGGGTCGAAACAATCGAAACACGCGATGCGCTGTGTTCGAAATCGTCAGTGCGCCTGATCAATTCGGTCATTCGGCGAGCTGGTTGACGAGGTTGGCGAAGACCCTGGGCAGCGCCGTTGCGGCCGGCACGATGCGGGAGCGCACCGGCGCATACGCGCCCGCGCGCACCAGGACCGCGGTCAACAGACGGTAGCGGCGTGACAGCTGGCGCCACTGGCGGTCGTAGTCCTGCGGCCGGTCGGCAACGATGCAGCGCACCAGAAGCTCCGCGGCCCCGAAGGCTATGCCCAAACCCTCGCCCGTCAGCGCATCGACGTAGCCGGCCGCGTCACCGACCAGCAGAACCCGCCCGGCCGTTCGGCTGCGCACCTTCTGCCGCAGTGGGCCTGCGGCCCGGTCCGGGCCGTGCGGATGACCGTGCACCCGATCCCCGAGGGCGTGGAATTCGTCGAGGTGGCTGTCGAATTCACCGCGGCGCGAGGTGAGGATCGCGACGCCCACGCAGTCATCGGCAACCGGCGTCACGTACGCCTCGGCGCCCGGGGCCCAGTGCACCTCGACGTAGTCGGTCCACGGCGCGATCCGCACGTGGCGACGGATCCCCCACCGGCGCGGATCGTTGTTTGGCAGCGCCAGTCCGAGCGAGTGCCGGATCGGTGAGTGCAACCCGTCCGCGGCGGCCAGGTATCGCGCCCGTAGGTCCCCGGCTCGCACCGAGACCCCATCCTGGGTGATCTCGCCGATGTCGTCGTGAACGAAACGCACGCCGGCCGCCGTCGCCGCCTCGAGCAGCGCAGCATGCAGGGCCGTCCTGCGCACGCCGCGGCCGCTGCCGGACCGGAATTCCGCGTCGGCGCGCCGCTCGCGGTCAAGGTAGCTGATCCCGCGGAAAGGCTTGCCCGGCGGATCAACTCCGAGGCGCTGCAACTGCTCGACGGCGTGTGGCATCAATCCTTCACCGCAGGCCTTGTCGATGGGTCCGCGGCGCCGTTCGACGACGGTCACTTCCAGACCCGCCCGGACGGCGTGCAGCGCGGTGGCCAGTCCGGCCGGACCTCCCCCGCCGACAAGCAGGTCGATCACGTCAGGCTCGCGAGTGCAGCGTTCTCGACCTTGATCCGCGTTCTCAGCAGCGCCGCGTTCAGCACCGTGAAAACGACGGCGGTGATCCACGCGGTATGCACCAACGGCAGCGCCACCCCCTCCGCCACGACCGCCACGTAGTTCGGGTGCGACAGGAACCGGTACGGGCCGTCGGCGACACGCGCTGCGCCGGCAATGACGATGACCCGGGTGTTCCATTGCCGACCCAGAGTGGCGATGCACCACCAGCGCAGGCCCTGTGCCGCCAGCACGATCGCCAGCATCGGCCAGCCGAGTGCCGGGATGAACGGGCGGTGCAGCGCGATTGTCTCAATCAGACATCCGGCGAGCAGACCGGTGTGGACGGCGACCATCACCTGGTAGTGCCGAACACCGAACTCGGTGCCGCCGCGTGCCCGGCTCCAGGCCCTGTTGCGTTTGGAGACAACAAGTTCGGCGAATCGCTCCAGCGCCACCGCGACGATCAGAACGACGTACCAGGCCATCGAAATCAGCGATGGATCGTCACTGCCAGCGCAGCAGCACGAGTTCGGAACAGAATCCCGGGCCCATTGCCATCAGCACCCCCGGGCTTCCCCTCGGCGGCCGTTTGGCGATCGTGTCACGCAGTACGTGCAGTACCGAAGCCGACGAGAGGTTGCCGACCTCGCTCAGCGAGCGCCAGGTCAGTTCGAGCGCGTCGTCAGGCAGGCCCAGGGTCGCGGTGATCGCCTCGATGATCTTCGGACCGCCGGGGTGGCTCACCCAGGCGCCGACGTCGGCGACGCTGAGCCCGTGCTCCGCAAGGAATTTGGTGACGTCGTCGCCGAGGTACCGCTCGACAACTGCCGGCAAGTCAGGTGCCAGCACCAACTGGAATCCGCTCGCGCCGATATCCCAGCCCATCGTTCGCAGCGAGTCGGGGTAGAGGTGGCTGCGCGAATCGAGAATCTCTGGCCCCGAGGCACCGATCTGTTCGGCGCGACGTTCGCCGACCGCCACCACCGCGGCCGCCCCGTCGCCGAACAGTGCGCTCCCGACGAGGGTGGCCATCGTCGGATCGGTCTTCTGCCCGAGCGAGCACAGTTCCACCGCCAGCAGCACCGCGACGTCGTCGGGCGCGCCGCGCAGATATTCGTGCATCCGCGCGACTCCCGCCGCCCCGGCGACGCAACCCAGCCCGAAGATCGGCACCCTGCGCACATCGGGGCGCAGGCCCAGCCGTCCGGCGATGCGGGCATCCAGCGGTGGCACCGCGAGGCCGGTGACCGTCGTCGTCATGATCAGGTTGACGTCACGCGGTTCCAGACCGGCCTCGCGGAGCGCGCCCGACACGGCGGCACACCCGAGTTCCACCGCATGTTCGATGAAGAGGTCATTCGCCTCGCCGAAGTCGGTCAGCCTCGCATATTCCTCGATGGGCAGTACCAGGTAGCGACTGTCGACCTTGGCGCTGTCGTGCACGCTGCGCACCACCTCGTTGAAACGTTCCCACCCCGGGAGCGCGAGCAGCGCCTGGGTCACCTCATTCTGGGTGTAGCGGTGCGGTGGCAGTTCTCCGCGTATGCCTGCGATGACGCTCATAGGTCCCACCCTCAGGACACGTGAACCGAAGCCGGTCGGTTCAACAGGAATGCGATTCGGATCCGGCCAATGGCGATCCGATGCGTCGGGCGTACAGATCAAGGTCATTCGGCGGAGTCCAGGGGGCTCCGCTCGGGCAAATTACGGGGGATCGCCAACCATTCACAAGACCTTCCCCGGCGGTCTGGCGCCCCCTTGGTTCAGCACGTTTGTCATCCAGCCCGGGGGGGCATGCTGCGAGCAGGTAGGTGCGCTGGTCGACTATCGCACCTACTGAGGTCTCGTCGGTTCAAACCTCGAGCCGACGGGGCCGCCCTCCCATCGAGTCACTCTCTTAGTTGTAGTACCGTCGCGGCCATGGATGTCCGGATCGTCGGCAAGTACCTGTCCACCCTGCCCGAAGACGATGACCACCCGTACCGGACGGGCCCGTGGCGACCGCAGAGCACCGAGTGGGACGCCGACGACCTCACGATCGTCGAGGGTGAGATCCCGCGGGATCTCGACGGCGTCTATCTGCGCAACACCGAGAACCCGCTGCACCCCGCGCTGAAGGCGTATCACCCCTTCGACGGCGACGGCATGCTGCATGTCGTGGGATTCCGCGACGGAAAAGTGTTCTACCGCAACAGGTTTATCCGCACCGACGGATTCCTGGCGGAAAACGAGGCCGGCGGGCCGCTGTGGCCCGGCCTGGCCGAACCGGTCGGGCTGGCCAAACGCGACCACGGCTGGGGCGCGCGCGGATTGATGAAGGACGCGTCGAGCACCGACGTCATCGTGCACCGCGGGACCGCGCTGACCAGCTTCTACCAGTGCGGCGATCTGTATCGGCTCGACCCGTACTCCGGCGCCACGCTGGGCAAGGAAGGCTTCAACGGCGCGTTTCCGTTCGACTGGGGGGTGTCGGCGCACCCGAAGGTCGACGCACGCACCGGTGAGTTGATGTTCTTCAACTACAGCAAGCAGGCGCCCTACATGCACTACGGCGTGGTCGACGAGAACAACGACCTCGTACATTACGTCGGCGTACCACTGCCAGGCCCTCGGCTGCCGCACGACATGGCGTTCACCGAGAACTACGCCGTTCTCAACGACTTTCCGCTGTTCTGGGACCCCGACCTGCTCGAGCGCAACGCGCACGTCGCACGGTTTCACCGCGACATGCCGTCGCGCTTCGCGGTGATTCCCCGCCGCGGGCAGAGCTGCGATGTCCGGTGGTTCGAAGCCGAACCCACCTTCGTCCTGCATTTCACGAACGCCTACGAGGACGGCGATGAGATCGTGCTCGACGGTTTCTTCCAGGGCGACCCGGAACCGGCCGAGAACTGCATGGGCAACAAATGGCAGCGGGCATTTCGCTTTCTTGCCCTTGACCGCATGCAGGCCCGGCTGCACCGGTGGCGGTTCAACCTGGCCAGCGGGCGGGTATGCGAAGAGCATCTGTCCGACAGCGTCATGGAGTTCGGCATGATCAACGCCTGCTATGCCGGCGGCAGGTATCGCTACACGTACGCCGCGACGGGCAAGCCGTCGTGGTTCCTGTTCGACGGGCTGGTCAAGCACGACGTGGCGACCGGCGCCGAACAGCGGTTCGCATTCCCTGACGGCGTGTACGGCAGCGAGACGGCGATGGCGCCGCGGGTCGGCAGCGTGAGCGAGGACGACGGCTATCTGGTAACGCTGACCACGGACATGAACGCCGACGCCTCCTACTGCCTGGTGTTCGACGCCGCCCGGGTCGATGACGGCCCGGTGTGCACGCTGGCGCTGCCGGAGCGGATTTCCAGCGGCACCCATTGCACCTGGGCACCCGGGTCGGAATTGCGGCGGTGGCGTACGGCCGACACCGCGGGCCAGGCGATTGGCCTGTAGTTGACGCAGTCCGATTCCCGTCCAACCGAATTGGGGGCGGGCGACACAAACGCCGTCGGCCGGATGCTAGGCCTGCTCGGCGACGAGTGGACGCTGCTCGTCATCCAGCAGGCGCTGCTCGGCGCGACCCGCTACGGCGAATTCACGGCGCGACTGCCCATCTCCAATTCCGTGCTGACCCGTCGGCTGCGGGCGCTGACCGCCGACGGGCTGCTGACACGCCGGTCCTATCGGACGAATCCGCCGCGGGCCGAATACCTCGTCACGCCGCGCAGCCGGTCGTTGTGGCCGGTGCTGGTGTCGATCTGGGAGTGGGAACGCCACTGGGTGACCAACCATGCCGAGCGGCTGCCGGGAATGCGCCACACCTCCTGCGGAGGCGACTTCGCCCCGCTACTGACCTGCCGCTCGTGTTCGGAAACGGTCAGCGAGAAGGGCATTGTCGCGCAGTGGGGTCCGAGCGGGTCCTGGCCGCGGTCGATGCCGGTTGCCGCAACCCGGCGGCGATCGGAGGCCGACCAGCATGACGCCGTTGCCGGGCTGTTCCCGCAGACGATGAGCGTCCTCGGCAATCGCTGGGCGTGCGCGCTGCTGGTCGCCGCGTTCGCCGGCATGAGCCGGTTCACCGCCTTTCAGACCCAACTCGGCGCGCCGCCCGGTTCGATCGCCGACCGGCTGGCGATCCTCACCGCCAACGGTGTGCTGGTCGCCGCCGACGACGGATACCGGCTCACCGAGAAGGGCCGGGCCTTCTTCCCGGTGCTGATCTCCGCCCTGCAGTGGGCGCAACGGTGGTTTCGCGCGCCCGAAGGCCCCGCGGTAATCCTCACCCACGTTAGCTGCGGACAGCGGTTCACCGCGGTGCTGGCCTGCGACCAATGCGCCCGCCCGCTGACGGGTGCACACATCGAAGCCGTTTGGCGTTGACTCTGCGGCCTGGGCGCAAAAGTGCGAGTGGGCCACGCCGTCAGCGCAGAGTCAACACCGCTGCCTGCAGGAAGACCAAAAAATGTGCTAGCACTCTCTGGGTGAGAGTGCTAAAATCGCCGGTGCACAGTGATTTGGCTGCCCGCCAGGGTGGCGGGCTCTGAGGTGACGTAGGAGGTGAATTGCTGTGCTTCGTTTTGATCCGTTTAGTGACCTTGAAGCGTTGACCCGGGGCTTGCTGACCAGCCAGACCGGATCACATCGCACTCCCATGTTCATGCCGATGGACCTGTGCAAGATTGACGATCACTATGTCCTGACCGCCGATCTGCCCGGTGTCGATCCTGGCTCGGTGGACGTCAACGTCGACAACGGCACGCTGACGATCTCCGCCCATCGCACCGCCCGCTCCGAGGAGTCCGTGCAGTGGCTGGCGAACGAAAGGTTCTTCGGCACCTACCGCCGGCAGCTGTCGCTCGGCGAGGGCACCGACGCATCGGCCATCTCCGCGACGTATGAGAACGGCGTACTGACCGTGACCATCCCGCTGGCCGAACGCGCCAAGCCGCGCAAGATCGACGT
>JBEVHG010000097.1:0-14003 GCA_040511335.1 Mycobacterium sp.
TCCGGATGCTCTGACTGCCACTCGACGGGCGCGTTCCAGGTCAGCCCGAGCGCGGCGAGATCGTCGAGCTGACGGTTGGCGACGTCGGCGTGGGTGCGGTCATCGAGGTCTTCGATGCGCATCAGGAAGCGCCGGCCGGTAGACCGCGCGAACAGCCACGCCAGCACCGCGGTGCGTAGGTTGCCGATGTGCAGGTCGGCCGACGGGCTCGGCGCGAACCGGCCCGCGGGGGATGGGCGGGTCACGCCCGAAATCTAGCCGAGGCTAGTTCCGCTCCCAGGGGCCGTGTCGCCCATCTTCTTGTAGTACTTGGCCAGATGGCTCTTCATCCGGTCGATATCGTCCTTGGGCAGGTCGACGCCGCCGCGTGAGCCCTGCATGATCGCGCCCGCCGACATGATGCCGCGTGGTACGGCTTTGAGCTTGCCATCGATGACGTCGGCGATCAGCAGCTTGTAGGCGGTGAAGTTGTCCTTGTTCTCGCTGTCGTACCAGACGTGGGCGTCACGGTACTTCTGGTTGGGTTCGTCCTGGGCGTTCGCCCACTTGCGGACCCGCTTAGTCGTAGTCCAGCCGCGCCGCCCGACGCCAGCCGCACTTTGCGGGCGGCGGTGTCGATGTGGGTGGCGCTGTCGACAATCAACTGCACGCCCTAGCCGAGCAGCGTGCCATAGTCGACCGTGGCGTCGCGGGTGCCGGCCACGAAAGTGTGCAGCCGGATGCGCTCGACGAACTTCGGGCGCGGGTTGACCAGGGTGATGTCGGCTTCCGGCGGGCAGGAGCGGAGCGACCCGGGAACGAATTCGCGCGCATCCGCAGATGGTTGGCTGCCACGGTTCCGGCGTTGCCGCCGCCGATGACGACGACCTTGGTGGTTGCGGTGTGATCAGTCATGCCCTCCAGACACCGCCGAGCGCCGAGACGTGACGCACGTCACTGCGGTCTCGTACCGAGCTGGGCCCCGGCGCGAGTTGGGGAACGCAGAATCGCACGAAATGAGCCTTGGTAATCGATGCTCAACAATCCAGGGCGAAGGTGCCCGACGACGCCGGGGTGTGGTCCTACGAGCCGAAGTAGGACGGTTTCCTTCACTGAACTTGGCAAGATCGTTTAGGCGAGGCAGACAAAGGGTCTCGCTTCTAGAGAATTGAGATCGATCAGAAGAAAGCGAGATAGCTGTGCGTTTGTCTACCCGCAACCAACTTCCAGGCACGATCACGGAGGTCAACCTCGGCACTGTTATGGCGACGGTGAAGGTTCGGCTTGACGGTGGCGAGCAGGTCGTGACGTCATCCATCACCAAGGACGCGGCACTTGATCTTGGCCTTCAGGTCGGGCAGCCGGCCACTGTCTTCATTAAGTCCACTGAGGTCACCATCGGGGTCGACTAGCGATCCACCCTTCATCGCGGTCCCCACGCGGTGCGTTCTGACTCGGTCGGTCAGGCGACGCAATTCGTGTCGATGATGGACCTGGCTGTTTGCGGGAACAGTGGCACCACAAGACCGCAGATGCGGGAATTTTGGTTGTTCTTTTCCGTATGTGCGGTTACGATCCGGCGGTGCCGATGATCCGTGTCCGTGAGGCCGCCGACCTGTTGGGCGTTAGTGATGACACGGTGCGGCGGTGGATCGATGACGGCAGCCTGCCGGCAAGCCGGGACTCGTCGCGACGGAAAGTCATCGACGGCGCCGCGCTTGCACAGTTCGCCAGGGCGAGCGCTGGGACAGCGCCTAAGGATCCACTCAGTGTCGCCAGTTCTGCGCGAAACCGCTTCGTTGGCTTGGTGACCGACGTGGTCACAGACAGTGTCATGGCACGAGTCGAGATGCAGTGCGGGCCATTCACGGTGGTGTCGTTGATGAGTGCCGACGCCGCGCATGATCTGAAGCTGGAACCGGGCAGCGTTGCCGTTGCCGTTGTGAAGGCGACAACTGTGATCGTGGAAACGTCGAAAGGCCAATCATGAAACGTTCGCGGCGACTGGCCTTAGCTGGAGCGCTGGCGCTGGCGATGGCGACCGGCTGTGGCTCACATGGCGATTCGTCCTCCGCCGACTCGACACCCTCAGGTGAGTCAGCTGGCGGGTCGATCATGGTTTTTGCGGCCGCCTCGCTGAGGCAAACCTTCACCGATATCGGCGAACAGTTCAAGACGGATAACCCAGGTGTGTCGGTGGAGTTTTCCTTCGCGGGCTCGTCGGATCTGGTGACGCAACTGACTCAGGGAGCGCCCGCCGACGTCTTCGCTTCCGCAGACACGAGAAACATGGACAAGGCGGCCCAAGCCGGGCTGCTGGCCGGTGACCCGGTGAATTTCGCGTCAAACACCTTGACAATCGCCGTAGCACCGGGAAATCCGAAGAACATCAGATCATTTCAGGACTTGACGAAGCCGGATACCAGCGTGGTGGTGTGCGCACCCCAGGTGCCGTGTGGGTCGGCGACGCAGAAAGTCGAACAAGCCACTGGAGTCGACCTGGCGCCGGTTAGCGAGGAGTCCAATGTTACTGACGTCCTCAACAAGGTGACGTCCGGACAAGCTGACGCCGGACTGGTCTACGTAACTGACACGATCAGCGCGGGCAACAAAGTCACCGCGGTGCCGTTCCCTGAGGCCGCCGGCGCGGTCAACACCTATCCAATCGCCGTGCTCAAACAGTCCCAGAAGCCGGAACTGGCACGCAAATTCGTCGATCTGGTCACCAGCGAGGCCGGCCAGAAGGTGCTCACTGCAGCCGGTTTCGCCAAGCCCTGACCACAGGCAAAAGCGCCGAGTCCACCGGCGAGTTGGCGCGATGGACAATCAACAATCGATCGGCCGCCGGATCGTGTTAGGACCTCCGGATTGTGTTCAGAGTGCTCGATACCCCCTTATTCGGGCGCACGGCCAGTTGCGGAGACAGTGCCGGCCTGCTCATCAGGCATCGCCCAGGCCGAGGCCTGGAACGATGTCGCCGAGGCTGAAGGTCACCGGCTGTTCGAGTTGCGCGTAGGTGCATGAGCGTGGGTCGCGGTCGGGGCGCCAGCGGTTGAATTGTGCGGTGTGGCGGAACCGTTCGCCTTCCATGTGGTCGTAGCGCACTTCGACCACCCGCTCGGGTCGCAGCGGTATGAAGGATAGATCCTTACCGGCATTCCACCGGGAGCCTTCGTTTCTGCGTGGTGTGCGTTCGCCTGCTTCGTGGGCCGCCCAGTTCCACGGGTGGCGATCGAAGGTGGTAATTAGCGGCTGCAGCTCGGTGAATAGCTGCCGTCGCTTGGCCATTGGGAAGGCGCCGATGACGCCGACCGAGGCGAGTGCGGCGTCGTCCCTGTAGAGGCCAAGGAGTAGCGAGCCGATCGCATCGTCGCCGGACTTGTGGACGCGGTAGCCGGCGACCACGCAGTCGGCGGTCCGCTCGTGTTTGATCTTGAACATGACGCGCTTGTCCGGCTGGTAGGTGATCGCCAGCGGCTTGGCGATGACTCCGTCGAGGCCGGCTCCCTCGAACTCGTCGAACCATCTCTGTGCGGTTTCGAGGTCGGTCGTTGCCGGCGTGACGTGGATCGATGGGCCGGAGCCGGCCAGTGCGTCGACAAGGGCGGCGCGGCGCTCGCTGAATGGACGCTGGGTGTAGTCGTCATCGCCGAGGGCGAGCAGGTCGAACGCGATGAAGGAAGCCGGCGTCTGCTCGGCGAGCATCCGCACCCGCGATTTGGCCGGGTGGATGCGCTGTTGCAGCGCCTCGAAATCCAGGCCGTGGTCGGTGGCGATGACGATCTCGCCGTCGATCACGCAGCGTTCAGGCAGCTCGGCGATGGCCGCCGCGACCAGTTCGGGGAAGTACCGCGTCATCGGCCGTTCATTGCGGCTGCCCAGCTCGACCTGATCGTGATCGCGGAAGCAGATCGACCTGAACCCATCCCACTTCGGCTCATAGGAGGCGCCGGGTGGGATCGTCGCAACCGATTTGGCCAGCATCGGCGAGACCGGCGGCATGACGGGCAGCTTCATCGGCTCATTGTCGCGTCTGCGCCGCCAACGGGGTCGCGCCCTGGGCATGTTCGGATTGGCGCCGTCATCAATCGTTGACGCCGCCGGCACGGACACCACTGGGGTAGCCGTCCGGCCCGCGATGATTCCCCGACGGCGCGGCGGTCTAGATACGTGTCAGCCGATGGATGCAGGATGGAACCCGTGGACTTGCCAGTGCAGCCGCCGATCGAGCCCATGCTCGCCAAGGCACAGGTGAAGGTGCCCGACGAGGCAGGCGTGTGGTCGTACGAGCCGAAGTGGGACGGCTTTCGCGCGCTGGTCTTCCGGGACGGCGACGACGTCGTGCTGCAGTCGCGCAACGGCAAGGAACTTGGCCGGTATTTCCCGGAACTGCTCGACGCGTTGCGTGACGAGCTGGCGCCCCGCTGTGTCCTCGATGGTGAGATCGTCGTGCCCCGAGAAATCGGTGGCCGCATCCGGCTGGACTGGGAATCGTTGAGTCAGCGCGTTCACCCCGCCGCCAGCCGGGTCAAAATGCTGGCCGAACAGACCCCGGCGCACTTCATCGGTTTCGACGCGCTCGCAGCGGGTGATAAGTCGTTGATGGGTGAGTCGTTTCGGGTCCGTCGTGAAGCGTTGTCCGAATCGGTCAACGAGAAGCAGTGGTGTCACGTCACCCGCACCACCGAGGACCCCGAGCAGGGCGCGCAGTGGCTCGACACGTTCGAGGGCGCGGGCCTCGACGGCGTGATCGCCAAGAAGCTGGACGGGCCGTATCTGCCGGGCAAGCGGGACATGGTCAAGGTGAAGCACGCCCGCGACGCCGACTGCATGGCCATCGGCTACCGGATCCACAAGAGCGGGGAAGGGGTCGGGTCGATCTTGCTCGGGCTGTACCGAGACGACGGCGAACTCCAGATAGTCGGGGGCGCAGCATCATTCACCGTCAAGGACCGACTGAAGCTGCTTGCCGACCTGGAGCCGCTGCGCAAGGGCGACGACATGGTCGACGGTGAACCCAGCCGGTGGAACTCCGCCGCCGACAAGCGCTGGATCCCGGTGCACCCGGAGAAGGTGTGTGAGGTGGCCTACGACCAGATGGAGGGAAATACCTTGCACGGCCAGCGATTCCGGCACGCGGTGCGCTTCGTGCGCTGGCGACCCGACCGCGATCCAAAAAGCTGCGCCTTCGACCAACTCGACGTGCCGCTGAACTACGACCTCTACGACGTCTTGGAGTCCTGAGATGGCAAGTGCTGCCGAGGAACTCGACGTCGACGGGGTGGCCGTCCGGTTGACCAGTCCGGACAAGGTGTATTTCCCGAAGCTCGGCAAGAACGGAACGAAGCGCAAGCTGGTCGAGTACTACCTGACCGTCGCGCAGGGCCCGATGCTGACCGCGCTGCGGGACCGGCCCACCCATCTGCAGCGGTTTCCCGACGGCATCGACGGCGAGGAGATCTACCAGAAGCGGGTGCCGCAGAAGCATCCCGACTACCTGGAAACCTGCGAGGTCACGTTCCCGTCCGGCCGCACCGCCGATGCGTTGAAGGTCACCCACCCGTCGGCGATCATCTGGGCCGCCCAGATGGGCACGATCACACTGCATCCGTGGCAGGTGCGCTGCCCCGACACCGAGCATCCCGACGAGCTGCGCATCGACCTCGACCCGCAGCCAGGCACCGGGTTCCAGGAGGCCCGCACCATCGCCGTGGACGTGCTCAAGCCGCTGCTCGACGAACTCGGCCTGGTCGGCTACCCGAAGACCTCCGGGGGCCGGGGCGTGCACGTGTTCCTGCGCATCAGGACCGACTGGGATTTCATCGCGGTGCGCCGGGCCGGCATCGCGCTGGCCCGAGAGATCGAGCGGCGCGCCCCGAACGCGGTGACCACGTCGTGGTGGAAGGAGGAGCGCGGTGAGCGGTTGTTCATCGACTACAACCAGAACGCCCGTGACCGCACCTTCGCGTCGGCGTATTCGGTGCGCAAGACCCCGATCGCTACGGTGTCGACGCCGCTGACTTGGGACGAACTGGCCGACGCCGACCCGGACGACTACACCATCGCTACGGTGCCGGATCTGGTGGCCGGCCGCGAAGACCCGTGGGGCGACATCGACGCCAAAGCCCAGTCCATCGAGCGGCTGCTGGACATGGTCAAGGCCGACGAAGAGCGCGGGCTCGGCGACCTGCCGTACCCGCCGAATTACCCGAAGATGCCGGGCGAGCCCAAGCGGGTGCAGCCCAGCCGCGACACTGATCGGAAGCGTGAATAGGGTTATAGTGATGTGCGGGCCGGGAGTGAGATGTCCAGCGCGCCACGGTATTAGAGGGGCCTAGCAATGATTGATCTGAAGAGAATCGCAGCCGGAACCATGATTGTCGGCGCATTCGGCCTAGCCGCCGCCGGAATGAGCACGGGCGTGGCAAACGCCGCCCCGGGTGCTCCCAATGTTGACATTGTTGAGAAGCCTCACTGGGACGACTGGAATGATTGGGACGGCGACGATTGGCGCGGCTGGGACGGGCCCAGGTACTGGGGGCCGGGGCCGATCCAGGCGTGCGTGAGCGCCACTGGTCCGTTCGGGTACGTCACCGGCACCGCGTGCATCTAACCCGGGCTAACTAGCGCTTGGCCCCCGGACGAACGCCCGGAGCGCCGCCCCGTCGAGCACCAGATCAACAATTCTGTCGGCAAGCTCCTCGTCGACCGGCTCGCCGGTCAGCAGCAGCCTGCCGTGGATCGGCGCGATCAAGGCCTCCAGCAGCAGCCGAGCATCAGTGTCCGGACGCAGTTCGCCGCGCTGAACACCGCGCTCGACGACGGGCTGCAACGCATCGAGCCGCGCGGCCCAGAACGCTCGGCGGGCGTCGTCATACCCATCGTCGGTGGCTAGCGATGTCACATGCAACGCCACCAGACCGGCGGGGGATCTCAGGTAGGCGATGACCGCTCGTACGACTGCCCGCAGATCGCCCCGCGCGGATCCCGTATCGGACGTGGGAATCGCAGCCGCGCTTCGGCTCAGCATGGCCTCGACGAACAGGTTCTCCCTGGTCACCCACCGCCGGTAGATCGTCGTCTCGTGGATGCCCGAGCGCCGCGCCACCCCGGCAACTGTCGCGGCGGCGACGCCGTTTTCGGCCAGTTCGTCGAACGCCGCGGCCAGCACGGTCTGACGGACATGCTCTCCACGGCGGTGAGATACATCGGCGCGTGAACCCATGGCGCTCACCCTATCGCAAGTTCACTTGCAATCGCACGAGAGGGTTGGCAGACTCTAATGCAAGTCAACTTGCGATAGGAGTCACCATGGATAACTCTGCCCCGCGCATCGACTGCACCGGCGCCACCCCTCCCGTCGGCTACCACCGGTTTCATCCCGACGTGAGCGTGAACTTTCAATGCAACCGATGGGTGCAGTGGATCGGGCCGTCGGCGATCCCGGAGGTGGCCGAGCTCGCCGCCCGTTGCGGCAGCTATCCGGAATGGATCGATGGCTTCCCGGGGCTGGCCGACGCTGCCCGCCGCGCGGACCGTCTTTTGGCGGCGGCATACTACGACCGGGCCGCCGAGTTCTTCATGCGCGCCGACGACCCCCGCCGCGGCGACGTCCGCAACCGATTCGTGCGGGCAATGCGTGCCCTCTACGACGTTGCCCCCGACTACGTCCCGTATCACGGCGGTGCGTTGCCGGCCTACGACCTGTGCCCGCGTCAGCAGACGGGAAGCACCATCGTCGTGTTCGGCGGATTCGACAGCTATGTCGAGGAGCTCCTGCCGATGCTCGCCGCAATCGTGGACTCGGGCCACCGGGTCATCGCGTTCGACGGGCCGGGTCAGGGTGGTGCGCTGGAGGAGCACAGCTTGCCGATGACCGCCGAATGGGAGCGACCGACCGCGGCCGTGCTCGACCACTACAACCTCAATGACGTTGCGGCGGTGGGCATATCGCTGGGCGGGGGACTGGTGATCAGAGCGGCTGCTTTCGATCAGCGAATCAGTCGTGCCGTCAGCATGGACATCCTCGACGACGAATTCGAGGCGACGGCTCGCCAGATCGGCCGGGGGTCGACGGTTGTGCTGCGCGTCCTGCTTGCCGCGCGGGCGCGTGGGTTGGTCAACGCGCTGGCGCGGCGGTCCGCAGCGCACAAGCCCATCGCCGAATGGGGCTTAGGGCAGGGCATGCACATCACTGGAACGGCGACGGCCTACGACTTCCTACGGTCGACCACCAGGATCAGCACCCGCCGGATCTCGCATCTCGTCACCGCCGATGTTCTGCTGCTCGCCGGAGCCGATGACCACTATGTGCCGCTGGCGCAGTTGCGTCGGCAGGCAGCCAACCTGGTCCACGCCCGGTCGATCACAACGCGGACGTTCACCGCGGTCGAACAGGCCAGTAATCACTGCCAGGTCGGCAACATCGGCGCGGTTGTGCGCATCATCCAGGGTTGGCTGGAGCAGACAGACGTGAATCGCACCGCCGAAAAGGACGGCACCGCCCGAGGGTTCACGGCAACGCGCCCAGGCCTTGTCTGACGCCGCGGCGTCCGATGGCCGGCCTGGACTCGAGCCGATATCGGTGCTTCAGATGCCGGTGAAAATGTCGATTCCACGCGTGGGGACACTCGCTCGGCCACATCGTATCTGTGTGACGCAACCATCTCTTCTGGAGGCCGACAGCGGCCTGCCGCGCGGCGTACAAGGCGCCGCCGATCCGCGTTTCGCAAGCGTCGTCCGAGCGTTCGGCTTGCTGTTCCCCGGGCGCCGGTTCGGTGGCGGGGCGCTTGCGGTGTACGTCGACGGCCGCCCTGTCGTCGACGTCTGGACGGGGTGGTCAGACCGCGGCGGCGAGGTGGAATGGACGGCCGACACCGGCGCGATGGTGTTCTCCGGCACCAAGGGGGTGGCGACAACCGTCATCCACCGGCTGGTGGACCGTGACCTGCTGTCCTACGACGCCCCCGTCGCCGAGTACTGGCCGGAGTTCGGCGCCAACGGCAAGTCCAAGATCACCGTCCGCGACGTGCTGAAGCACCGATCCGGGCTGTCGCACCTCAAAGGTGTCAGCAAGACCGAGTTGCTGGACCACCGCCTGATGGAAGAGCGGCTGGCCGCCGCGCCGGTCGACCACCTGCATGGATTCCCGGCGTATCACGCGCTGACCTACGGGTGGCTGCTTTCGGGGCTGGCCCGGGCGGTGACGGGTAAGGGCATGCGCGAGTTGATCCGCAACGAGGTGGCGGCGCCGCTCAACACCGACGGCCTGCACCTCGGCCGTCCGCCGGCCGATGCGCCGACCAAGGTGGCGCAGATTCTCGCCCCGCAGAGCGGCCGGGCCAACCCGGTGTTCAACTTCGTCGCACCGAAGGTCGCCGGGATGCCGATCTCCGGGGCCTTTGGCGCGATGTACTTCCCGGGCATCAAATCCTTTGTGCAGGGCGATATCCCGTTCCTCGACGGCGAGATCCCGGCCGCCAACGGCGTCGTCACCGCCCGCGCCCTGGCGAAAATGTACGGCGCGCTCGCCAACGGCGGCAGCATGGACGGCAAGCAGTTCCTGTCACCCGAGCTGACCCGCGGCCTGACCGGTGAGCGCAGCCTATGGCCGGACTTGAACATCGTGGTGCCGATGGCTTTCCACCTCGGCTATCACGGCTCGCCGATCCCCGGATTGCTAGGAGGCTTCGGCCACGTCGGTTTAGGCGGGACGCTCGGATGGGCCGATCCCGACACCGGCAGCTCGTTCGCCTTCGTGCACAACCGGCTGCTGACGCCGATGGTCCTCGACATGGGCTCGTTCGCGTTTCTGGCTCGGCCGATGCGCAGCGCTATCGCGAACGCCCGCAAGCACGGCGTCCACGAGGTTCCGCACCTCGGTGCGCCCTACCCGAAACCGAGACGCCGAAAGGCGGTGGGCGAGTCGGAGCCGGCGAGCCCTCGGGCCGAACCGACCGACGCTCGCCGATTGCGAAGCAAGGGCCGGAAGTGACCGTTACGCCGTCGGGACGACGCCGCGCGGGAGGATCAGCGGGAGGTCGTTGTAGGTGACGATGCCCGGTGCGGCCGCGACGACGGCAGGGATCGCGTTGAGCGGGGGCGTCGCGGTCATGATGTGACCGAGCACCATGAACTCCTCAAGGGTTGTCGCTGCCGCCCGGCGACCTCGATGACCCAGCCGTCGTGCTCGATCTTCCAGTCCGGCTCCAGTGTCTGACCCTTGCGCCAGCGGACGTTGATTTCGACGACGGTCTTGTCGCCCACGATGCCCTTCCAACTGGCATAAACCCCGGCGACGCAGCCCGCCGGGATGGTCCACGACCCGAGGTCGAGGTCTTCGGTGGTCTGTGCGTACTCGGCGTCGCAGCGCACCTCGTCGAGTTCGACCCCGAGCGCGTCGGCGACCATCCGCACCGCCTCGCCGAAGACGCCCGTGCCGTGCGCGGTCATCGCCTGCAGGTCGGGGTGGTCGATCGGCTGGCCGAAGCCGACCGGCTTCTCGGTGGCCGGTGAGTCGTAGAACGTGGTGTCGGCGGCCTCGTTCACGGTGATCTTGTCGACCCGGTCGCAGATGCCCGCGGCCACGATGGACAGCTGGTTGACGTAGCCCGGGCTGATGCCGGAGCCGAACATCGTTGAGCCGCCGCGCTGGCATGCCTCGGCGATCTTCTGCCGGCCCTCGCCCTGGTTGTGGCCGGTGATGAACGACGCGGTCGCGACGACGTTGACGCCCGCCGACAGGATCTTCACCAGTTCGTCGACGTCGATCCACATCGGGTTGTAGACGACGACGTCGGGCTTCAGGGCGAGCAGCGCGCCGACGTCGTTGGTGGCGGCGACGCCCTGCGGCTCGATACCGCACAGCTCGCCGATGTCGCGGCCGACCTTGTCCTGCGACCAGGCGTAGCACCCGACGAGTTCGAGCGTGGAGTTCGTTGCGATCGCCTGCACCGAGCTCTTGCCGACATTGCCCGTCGTCCACTGGACGACGCGATACGGGGTTGTGTTTGGCACTCGCTCTGCATAGGCAAGACCGTCGGGCCGGTAGACGGATTGGTGGTACGGCGTCCGCTTACGATCCCGCGGAGCGCGCCCTACTCGCCGTCGATGAGCGACGCGGCCGGTTCGAGCGATAGCCGCCATCCGGCGCATACGTTCTGCAACGCTGGCTTCGAAGACGACGACGCAGGCCTTGCCGTCCAGCCGCGACGGGAAACGCACTTCCGCTGCGCCCAATCGGTCATGAAGGTCGGCGGCGCGTCGGTCACTGAAAGCTGGCGAACTGCCGCGCCGCACGGACGACCGCGGCGAGCTGCGCAGTCTCGGTCGCCTGGCCGAGCAGTTCGATCGGAGCCTCATCGTCCAGCCGCGAGTTCGTTCCGAACAGCCAGGCCTTTGCGGTCTTCGCGTCGTAGGCCTCCGCGATCATCCGCACCACCTTGTAGGCCTCGCGCAGTCGACGCTCGGTGGTCTCCGACGGCACCGGGCCGTCCTCACGCGCGTATCGCCCGACCTGGCGCGTGTCCGAGAGTCCGACGAGATGTGCGGCCATCCGCTGCCCTAGCTGCTCCTGCAGATAGGCGGCGATATCGCTCGGGGCGAGAACCGTAGCGTCGCGCTCGAGCTGTTCTGCTGCCGATGCGGTAAGGGTGGGCACTCTGGGCTCCTGTCAACAGTGTTGCCACCCAAGAGTACACCGCTAAGAACACCAGTAAACACACATTCGTGTCGCAGCGGCGTGCTTACGGTCCCGCCGCCAGCGTGGCCTTGCCGGTGCGCTCCTGACCGGTGACGTCGATCCAGGTCAGGTCGACGACGTCGCCGGGATAGTGCCGGTCCAGCACGTACGTCAGCGTGGTGGCCGAGTCGAGTGGGGTGCCGTCGAGCGTGGTGATCACCTCGCCACCCACCAATCCGGCCTGCTCGGCGGGACCTCCGCGCAGCGCCTCGCGCACGATCACCCCGGGCACATCCCGCGGCGCGGTGCTGACCCCGACTCCCAGCAGCGTCGGGGGCCCGATATGGACCGAGTCGGACGGCACCCCCGACCGAATCTGGTTCGCGACCGCCATCGCCTGGTTGATCGGGATCGCGAAACCCTCGCCACCGGGGCCCAGCCGGAAGTTCACCGTGGCCGCGGTGGTGATTCCGACGACCTGGCCGGCCGCATTCACTACCGGGCCGCCGGAGTCGCCGGCGCGCACCGGGGCCTCGAACTCGATCAGGCCGGTCAACTCGTCCGAGCTGCCCGTCAGTGCGTCCTCGGCGTTGACGGTCCGGCCGAAGTCGGTCACCGCACCCACCTCACGGGTCAGCGGGCCGCCGCTGCCCCGCGCGTTGCCCAGCGCGACGACCGGATCGCCGATTGCCAGTTGTCCCGAGTCGCCGAACGGCGCGGTCGGTAGACCACCCGCGCCGCGAAGCTGGAGCACGGCAATGTCGTGTCTGCGGTCATAGCCCACGAGATCTGCACCGAACGACCGTCCGGCCACCGTCGCGTCGATCCGGTCGGCGCCCTGCACGACGTGGAAGTTCGTCAGCACCTCGCCAGCCGGGTCGAGCACGACACCGGTACCGACACCGATCGCATTCTGGTACTCGACGATGGTGTCGATGCGGACCACGGCCGGCTCGACCCCAGCTGCGGCCGCGAGCGGATCGGCGGGCTCGGCGGCTGACGTCGGCGGGTACATCGGCGCGACCAGCGCCAGGACCGCGGCGAGAGCGATCAGGAACGCAGACAATCCGCGACGCGGGTGGTATTTGCCCATAGCTTCATCTTGGCTGGGAGATGCACCGATGTCGACGCAACCGGCTACTCGCAGTGGCGCCGGCGATCGCCTAGTCCTCAACGGCCACGCCGCCACGCGAGCGTCTGCGCCGCCGCGACGAGGAGGACTTGCCGGATGGCCGGCGATTGCGCAGGCCGCCGGCGGTGGCGGCGGCCTCGTCGGTGTCCGGGTCTTCTTGAGCGACGGGCTTGTCCTCGTCGATGGGAGGCTCTTGCCGCGCCTGCTGCGCCGTCGACGTCACCTCCTCGGCGGCGGGTTCGGATTCTGCGTCCGCGGTGATCTCGGCGGGCGTCTCATCATCGTCGGTGGTCGCCTCGTCCGATGTCGCGCCGTCGACGGAGGCCTCGGCGGTCTTTCGGCCGCGGCGCTGCTTCTTTTGCTTGGGCTTGAGCGGCTTCGGCGGGGGCGGCGGCAGCTCGGCCACAAATGCCAGGTAGAAGGCGAACATGCCGAGCAGCGCGATCGCGGCGGCCGCACCGTAGATGCCGAACATCCACTGGCCCGCGCTGTCCAGGTCAAGCCAGATCTCGCTGATCGCGGTGCCGACGAAGAGCACGGCGGCGAGGACATGAAGCCCTACTGACGACGTGCGCAGGGTCAGCGCCAGCTGCGGGGTGCCGTACTCCGGCCTGCGAGTGCGCAGCACCGTGAACACCACCGGCAGGGCGGCCAGGCCGATAAGGGCGCCGGTGACGATGCGCAGCACCGTGCCCAGCGTCGGGGAGGTCTTGCCGAGCAGTTCCGGCCAACGCGGAAGTACGAAAAAGAAGTACAAGACACCGGCGGCGATACAGAACGACGCGTGCCAAATCACCGCGACGGTGCGTCGCATACCCCTCCTCAGGCTTCAGGTCGTGGATGCGACCAGGTTGAGTACCACCTGGTCGCCCCTCCGACCGAGTGCGGAGGATGCGGGATTTGAACCCGCGAGGGCTGTTAACCCAACCCGCGTTCCAGGCGAGCGCCATAGGCCACTAGGCGAATCCTCCGCGGGCCATGGTAGCCGAACCGCTTAGTGCGCCCGTCGAGTTGCTTGTCGGTCGGGTATTACACTCGGCGTGGACCCCGCGCGGCGTCTATCCTGTGAACTCCCCCAAGGCCGGAAGGCAGCAAGGGTCAATGGGCTCTGGCGGGTGCGCGGGGTCCCCCACTTACATCTTCGAAGACCACGGCTCGCGACGGTGAAAGGCGCAATGGTGTCGTTTCAGTCCCTCGGCCGTGAGGAATTGC
>JBEVHG010000098.1:0-9264 GCA_040511335.1 Mycobacterium sp.
GATCTCGTTCTTGCCGCCGCACTCGCCGGATGCCGACGCGGTACCGGTCCCGGCGCCGGTGGTCTCGGCGGTGCCCGCGTTGTTGTCGCTGCCGCACCCGGCCAGCGTCAGCGCGGCGATTGCCGTCGCGGACAGGCTCGTGCCGAACGCCTTGCCAATGCTGTTGAGCTTCACTTATCCCACTTTCGGTTGACGGCTTCAGACTCTCCGGCAACGTATGCGGCCGCGGTGGACGGATCGCGGCGGGAAGGTGAACGAACGGTGAACAGGTTCGGCTAATTCACAGCTAGCGGGGCTCGCCGACGGCGTAGGCGGCGTCGACGCTGAATATCTCGAAACCCAGTCCCCGGTAGGTCTTTACGGCCGCCGAGTTATCTGCCTCGACGTAAAGCATCACGGTCGCAAGGCCGCGATCGGCGAGGTGGTGTATGCCGACCAGGGTCAGCGCAGCGCCCACTCCCCGGCCCTGCGCGGCCGGGTCGACTCCGATCACATACACCTCGCCCATGCCGGGTTCGCTGTCGTGCACCTTGGTCCAGTGGAACCCCAGGAGTTTTTCGGTGTGCTCGTCGCGCGCCATGAACAGTCCGCCGGGGTCGAACCACCGCTCGTCGCGGCGTTGGGCGATGTCGGTGCCCGTCCACCCGCTCTGCTCGGGGTGCCAGGCGAACGCGGCGTTGTTGACGCGCAGCAGTTCGGCGTCGTCGCCCGGTCCGGCGTAGGTGGCGACGTGGACATCGTCGGGAATGCTCACCGGCGGCAGATCGGTCAGCGTGCGACGCATCTGCAGCAGCTCGCGCACCACGGTCAGGCCGAGCGCGCCCGCCATTTCGCGCGCCGGCTCGAGGTTGCCGTGCGCCCAGATGCGGGTGCCGGGCCCGCCCTCGGCCAGTCCGATACGCGCCATCGCCGAGCCGATGCCGCGGCGCCTGGCCCGCGGATGCACGGCCAGCTCGGCCAGTGCCGGTGCGTCGGCGCTCGCCGGCGCGAGGTTCAGGTACCCGGCGAGATCGTCGCCGTCCTGCCCGTCGATGGCGAGCAGATGTCTGGTGCGGTCGGCGGGCAGCTCGCGCAGCACCTGATCGCCGACCGGGGCGACGCCATCATGGGCGCTCGCCGCGGCGATCAGGTCACGGATCCGCTGCTGGTCGGCGTCGGAAAGCGCCCGGTGCCAGCCGATCGCCGGAGCCGGAGGGCCGGCGACATCGGAATCCGTCACTGACTGTGCAGCGGATCGGCCAACGATTCGGGCACGCTGTCGGGCATCCGTTCGGGAGGGGCGTCGTAGCCCGCCGCGTCGTCGACGACATCGTCGGAGAGGTCCGAACCCGGCGCGGGTGGCCGGCCCCGCGTTGGCCGCACCGCCTTGTAGCCGACGTTGCGGACCGTGCCGATCAGCGACTCGTACTCGGTGCCGAGCTTGGCGCGTAGCCGCCGTACATGCACGTCCACGGTGCGGGTGCCGCCGAAGAAGTCGTAACCCCAGACCTCCTGCAGCAACTGCGCACGGGTGAACACCCGGCCGGCGTGCTGCGCCAGGTACTTCAGCAGCTCGAATTCCTTGTATGTGAGGTCCAGCGGTCGTCCGCGCAGCCGCGCGGTGTAGGTGCCCTCGTCGATGACGAGTTCGCCAAGGCTGATCTTGCCGAGGCTTTCCTGGTTGGCCACCCCGCCGCGCCGCCCCACCAGGAGCCGCAGCCGGGCGTCGATCTCCGCGGGCCCGGTGCTCGGCAGCAGGATCTCGTCGATCCCCCACTCGACGTTGACCGCCACCAGCCCGCCCTCGGTCACCACGGCCACCACGGGGACCGCCGTCCCGGTCGTGCCCAGCAGCCGGCACAGCCCGCGCGCGGCGGCCAGGTCGGTGCGCGCATCGACAATCGCCACGTCCGCGCTGCCCGCCTCCAGCAGCGACGACACCTCCGTCGGGGCCGACCGCACGTTGTGGGCAAGCAGCGACAACGAGGGCAGCACCGACTCCGGATGCGGGTCGACGGTAAGTAGCAGTAAGTCCAACAGGCCCTCCAGCAGCATCTGGGACCTCGCCGTGACATCGCTGTCGGTGGTGACTTCCCAGATTCATGGCTGACACGTGGCCGTTGCCGGCCAACAGTCCTCTAACGATAGCGTGCTACCTGCTGGTCAGCCGCGCTGAGGCGCCCGGGCGGGGGCGGGTAGGCCAGAATGTGCGGGTGCGAAAGCTGCTGATCGGTCTGGCCGCGGCGGCGGCCGCGGTGGTCGTGGGCGCCGTCGGCGCCGACTTCGGCGCGGCCATCTACGCCGAGTACCGGCTGGCCCGGACCCTGCGCAGCGCCGCCGGGCTGGCCTGGGACCCGTCGGTGGCCATCCTGGGCTTCCCGTTCATCCCGCAGGCGATTCGCCGCCACTACGACGAGGTGGAACTTCGGGCCAGTGGCGTCGATCACGCTGTGGTCGGCAAGACCTCGCTGGAGGCCACCCTGCATTCGATCGATCTGACGCAGGCGTCGTGGCTGGTGCGGCCCGATGCCAAGCTGCCGGTCGGCAAGGCGGAGAGCCGCATCATCATCGACTCCACCCACGTCGGCCGGTTCATGGGCATCAACGACCTGTTGGTCGAGGCGCCGTCGAGGGAGACCAACGACGCCACCGGCGGCACCACCGAGTCGGGCATCTCCAGCAACCGCGGGCTGGTGTTCACCGGCACGCCGAAGGCCGCGGACTTCGACAAGAAGGTCAGCGTCGCGGTGGACCTGTCCATCGTGGGACCCGAGCGAACCACACTGGTGTTCACCGCCACCGGCGTGCTCACCGGCGCGGCCACCGCCGACCAGCAGGTCCCCGAGGACAAGACGGCCGCGGTGCTGGCCGCGTTCTCCACCAGCCTGCCGGGCCAGAAACTGCCGTTCGGCCTGGCGCCGACCAGCGAGGGGGCGCGCGGCTCGGACATCATCATCGAAGGCATCGCAGAGGGAGTAACCATCACCCTCGACGGGTTCACACAGTCATGAGCAGTTCACTGGTCGCGGCGATCGCCGCGCTGATCGCCGCCCTCGGCGTGGCCTACGTGATCGGCAGGTTGCTCACCCTGCGGGCCGGGCTGCTGAAAGAGACCGCCGGTCCCATCGAAGTGGACACCACCGACCTGGGGTTGTCGCGCACCGGGCCGACCGTCGTGCATTTCAGTGCGGTCTGGTGCGGGCCGTGCGCCGGGGTGCGGCAAGTGGTCAATCAGGTGGTCGCGGACCTGCCCAGCGTGGCGCACGTCGAGATCGACATGGACGCCAATCCCGCGGCCGCCCGGCGGCTTTCGGTGCTCTCGCTGCCGACCACGTTCATCTTCGACCGCGACGGACGACAGCGCTACCGCACCGCCGGGGTGCCCAAGGCCGCTGACCTGCGGTCGGCTCTGGTACCGCTGTTGGCTTGATCACCCTGTCATTGGGTAAGCTGTCCGACGTGGTCACCCGCCCCGAGCACATGCTCACCAAGCGCCGCGCAGTCGATCTGTGCCGCACCGCGGGTTGCTGCTGTTGTTGTAGCTGCTGAGCGCAGTCGCGCGCACTAGTCGCGCCCGCTCGGAGCAGTCGCTCTGGCCTGCCCACAACCAGACCCGTCCACGCAACAGGAGTGTTTCCATGCCACCGTCCACGGACACCATCGGGTCCAGCACCCAGGTCGACGTCCGTGGTCCGCGTTTCTCGGCGTGGGTCACCACCGCGCTGCTGGTGATCACGCTGATCTCCTCGGCCGTCAGCGCCCTCACCGCGGCGGTGATCCTGAGCGCGCAGGCCGTGGTCTTCGCCATCGGCGCGCTGCGCGAACCCCGACGGCACCCCTACGGCGCGGTGTTCGCCAACCTCGTGGCACCCCGGCTGGGCCCGGTAACCCAACGAGAACCGGTGCCCCCGTTGAAGTTTGCCCAACTCGTCGGCTTCGTATTCGCCGTCGCCGGCGTCACCGGGTTCGCCAGCGGCGTTCTGCTGCTGGGCTTGACAGCCACCGCGTTCGCGCTGGTGGCGGCGTTCCTCAACGCGGCCTTCGGCATCTGTCTGGGCTGCCAGCTGTATCCCCTCGTCGTACGGCTCAGGCGAAACCCAAGCCGTACGCCCTATCCCGCATAACCCCCAAATACCAAGCAACCGAAAGGATTTCGTCCATGGCACGCTCCGACGTCCTGGTCACAGTCGACTGGGCCGAGAGCAATCTCGAAGCGCCGAACACCGTTTTCGTCGAAGTCGACGAAGACACCTCCGCCTACGACGGCGGGCACATCGCCGGCGCCGTGAAGCTGGACTGGCGCACCGATCTACAGGACCCGGTCGTGCGCGACTTCGTCGATGCCGAGCAGTTCTCGAAACTACTCAGTGAACGGGGCATCTCCAACGACGACACCGTGGTCCTCTACGGCGGCAACAACAACTGGTTCGCCGCCTACGCGTACTGGTACTTCAAGCTCTACGGCCACGACAAGGTCAAGCTGCTCGACGGCGGGCGCAAGAAGTGGGAGCTCGACGGTCGTTCGCTGTCCACCGAGGCAGTGAACCGTCCGGCGACCACCTACACCGCGCAGTCGCCCGATAACGCCATCCGCGCGTTCCGCGACGAGGTGATCGCCGTCATCGGCGCAAAGAACCTCGTCGACGTCCGCTCCCCCGACGAGTTCTCCGGGAAGATCCTCGCGCCCGCGCACCTTCCGCAGGAGCAGAGCCAGCGGCCGGGGCATATCCCCGGTGCGATCAACGTTCCGTGGAGTAAGGCGGCCAACGAGGACGGCACGTTCAAGTCCGACGAGGACCTGAGCAAGCTGTACGGCGAGGCCGGCCTGGACGGCTCCAAGCAGACCATCGCGTACTGCCGGATCGGTGAGCGCTCGTCGCACACCTGGTTCGTGCTGCGCGAGCTGCTCGGCCATGAAGACGTCAAGAACTATGACGGAAGTTGGACGGAATACGGCTCCCTGGTGGGAGTCCCGATCGAGTTGGGAAGTTGATATGTGCTCTGCACCGAAGCAAAGCCTGACGTTGCCCGCCAGCGTCGACCTCGAGAAGGAGACGGTGATCACCGGTCGCGTCATCGACGGCGCCGGTCAGACCGTCGGAGGAGCGTTCGTGCGCCTGCTGGACGCCTCCGACGAGTTCACCGCCGAGGTCGTCGCATCGGCCACCGGTGACTTCCGGTTCTTCGCCGCCCCGGGGACCTGGACGCTGCGTGCGCTGTCCCCCTCGGGTAACGGCGACGCCAGCGTGGCGCCGTCCGGCGCGGGCATCCACGAGGTCGACGTCAAGGTCGCCTGAGCTGCAAGGCACCCGGCACGGTGGTTAGACTCGTCGCCGTGGTGTTGTTCTTCGAGATCATGCTCGTAGCGGCCGTCGTGGTCATCACGTGGTTCGCGCTGTACGCGCTGTATCGCCTCATCACCGACGAGTCGTGACCTCGGGCGACGAGGCGGTCGCCGCTGCGGCCGAACGGGCCAAGGCAACGGCCGCGCGCAATATCCCGGTGTTCACCGATCTGCCGATGCCGCCCGACACCGCCAACCTGCGCGAGGGCGCCATTCTGGACGACGCCCTGCTCGCGCTCCTGCCGCTGGTGGGTGTCTGGCGCGGTGAGGGTGAGGGCCGCGCGACGCACGGCGACTACCGATTCGGCCAGCAGATCGTCGTCTCCCACGACGGCGGCGATTACCTGAACTGGGAGGCGCGGTCTTGGCGGTTGACCGAATCCGGCGAGTACGACAAGCCCGGTCTGCGCGAGACCGGCTTCTGGCGATTCGTCAACGACCCCAACGATCCGTCCGAGTCGCAGGCTATCGAGCTGCTGCTGGCGCACTCGGCAGGCTATGTCGAGCTGTTCTACGGCTGGCCGCGCACTCAGTCATCGTGGGAACTGGTCACCGACGCGCTGGCGCGCAGCAAGTCGGGAATGCTGGTGGGCGGGGCCAAGCGGCTCTACGGCATCGTCGAGGGCGGCGACCTCGCCTACGTGGAGGAGCGTGTCGACGCCGACGGTGGCCTGGTGCCGCACCTGTCGGCCCGGCTGACGAGGTACGTCGGATAGTGCCCATCCGAACCATCCGGCTGGCCGCCGTCATGCTCGCCGCGGCAGCCCTCGGCGCCACTGCGTGTTCGTCGGACAGTGCATCGACCGAGCAATCCCCGACCTCGGTGCTCCCGACCGGGCACGGCGCTTTCGCGCGCTGCCTGACCGAGCACGGCGTGCCGGCCGGCCCCGGACCGGCTTCAGGACCGCCGCCCTACGTCGATCAGGACACCTGGCGCAAGGCGATGCAGGCATGCTCGACGCTGGGTCCGGGACCGCCGCCGGACTAAGCCAGCACCGGAGCCCTGCCGGCGCCCGCCAGCCATTGCTGCTCCAACCTGGCCAGCGTTCCGTCCTGGCGCAGCCCGTCGACGGCCCACGACACACACCGGGTCAGCGGGCTCTTCTTGTCCAGCACGACGCCGAACTGCTCGGCATCGCCGGGGTCGGTCGGCAGTTGACCCACCATGAGCCCGTCGCGCAGTTCCCCCGCCACCGCGAAAGCCGTCGGCAGGTCCGCCACCAGCGCGTCGATCTCCCCGTTGCTCAACGCGAGCTTGGCGTCGCCGTTGGTGTTGTAGACCGCGACCGGAATGCTGCCGTCGACCGACATGGCCGCGGTGTAACTCGTCGTGCCGACCTGGACACCGAGCTTCAGCGACTTCAGTCCGTCCAGGGTGCGCACCGCCGCCGCGGGCGACGACTTGACCGTGACGACCGCCTGCGTCACATCGAAATACGGCGTCGAGAAGTCCACCGCGGCCTTGCGCTGCTCGGTGATGGAGAACTCGGATAGGTTGGCGTCAAACGTTTTTGGGCCCGGTGCCAATGCGGCATTGAACGGCACTCGCACCCAGCGCACGTCGTCGCGGACATAGCCCAGCTTGCCGGCTATGGCATAGGCGATCGCAGATTCGAAACCCTCCCCGTTGGCCGGGTTGTCGCCGATGTACCACGGCGGATACACCGGCTGGTCGGTGCCGACTGTGAAGATCCCGGGGTAGAGCGTGTCCAGTGCATCCTCGGTGCAGCGCTGGGTCAGGGAAGGGGCCGAATTGTCGACGGCCGGAGCGCAGGCGGTCAGCGCCGCCAGCGCGGCCGCGGCCACCACCGACGTGAGCCTCCACACATTGCGCATCGGGGAGCATCATCGCAGAAATGGAGCGACCCCCGAGCCGTAGTTTCCTGGTTGGACGGACCGAGGGCTCGGGGGCCGGGTGGCTGCGGGGAATTCGCCAGCGCGCGCAGGTGAATACTCCCCGGTGCTGCTAGCGGGCAGCCACCTCACATGTCCATAAGTCAATCAATTTGTCGGACCACCTCCTTCCCTGTGTACGAGCGACCGTACTCGCGCACCAGCGCACCGACAAGCAATTTTCGGCTGTTGCGCGCTCAGCGATCGCTGACGATCGCCGCGTCGATGAGACCGCTGAACTCGGCGGCCAACGGCGCGTGCTGCAGCGGCCTGCCGTCAAGCGTGTGCACGCGGGCGGCCAGCGTGATGCTGGATACCAGCCACACCCCTTGGGCGGCAACAAGATCGGCGGTTCGCAGCGATCGGTAGTCGCAGTCGTAGCCCTTGCTGCGGGCCACCTCGAACATGGCCTGTTGCGTCGTGCCGCGCAGGATCGGATACCAGGGTGGTGGAGTGAGCAGGCAGGGATTGCCGCCGGCCCCTCCGTCACCGTCGGTGGCGATCACCACCGTCGAGCGCGGACCCTCCAGGATGTAGCCGTCGGAGCTGACGAAGATCACGTCACCGGCGCCGTGCCGTTCGGCGTGCCGCAGCGCCGCCATGTTCACCGCGTACGACAGCGTTTTGGCGCCGGCCAGCAGCCAGGGCATGTCCTCGACGCCGCGGGCGGGCAGACCGCGCGCCAGTGTCAGGGCGGCCAGTCCGTCGCGGCGGACCGCCGCGACTCGGCCGGGCAACGCCGCGATCATCGCGAACGAGGTGCATGTCGAGCCACTCTCCCGTCCGCGGCTGTACACCAGCCGCAGCACGCCCTCGTCGCCGCGGTCTGCGGTCCAGCGCGACACCGCGGTGGCCACCGCCTGCCGCCAGCGCGGCAGGTCCGGTACGGGCAGGTCGGTCATCCGCGCGGACTGCGTCAACCGGGCCAGGTGCGCCTCGAGCAGGCACGGCCGACCGTCGCGGATCAACAGCGACTCGAAGACGCCGTCGCCGCGGACAACGGCCAGATCGTCGGCGTGTAACAGGGGTGCGTGCGGATCGCGCAATTCACCGTCGAGCGTTACCACCACCGCCGGTTCGCTCGCCATGGGCAAGAAGCGTAGCGCCGTAGAGTTGACGTATGTCAGCAGTACCCGCGCCCGACACCGGACCCGACGCCGGCGCCGTCTGGCATTACGGCGACCCGCTGGGCGAGCAGCGCGCGGCCGCCGACGAGGCCGTCGTGGTGGATCGTTCGCATCGGTCGGTGCTGACGCTGACCGGAAGTGAGCGGCGCGCCTGGCTGCACAATATCTCCACCCAGCATGTCAGCGACCTGCCGGACGGCGCGGTGACGCAGAACCTGAGCCTCGACGGCCAGGGCCGTGTCGAAGATCACTGGATCCAGACCCAACTGGATGGCATCACCTACCTGGACACCGAGCCGTGGCGCGGCGAGCCGCTGCTGACCTACCTGCGCAAGATGGTGTTCTGGTCCGACGTGGTCGTGGAGCCCGCCGATCTGGCGGTGCTGTCGCTGCTCGGTCCGCGGTTGGCCGACGACGAGGTACTGGCGGCGCTGGGACTGGACGCGCTGCCCGCCGATTGGACCGCGGTAGCGCTGTCGGACGATGGCTTTGTCCGTCGTATGCCCGGCCCTGACATCGAGCTGGACCTGGTGGTGCCCCGTGAGCGGGCCGCCGACCGGCAACGCCGGCTGACCGCGGCCGGGGTGCGGCCCGCCGGCGTGTGGGCGTATGAGGCGCACCGGGTGGCCGCGCTGCGGCCGCGGCTGGGCGTCGACACCGACGAGCGGACCATCCCACACGAAGTGGGCTGGATCGGCGGTCCCGGCGAAGGGGCCGTGCACCTGGACAAGGGCTGCTACCGCGGCCAGGAAACCGTGGCGCGGGTTCACAACCTGGGCAAGCCGCCCCGCATGCTGGTCCTGCTGCACCTCGACGGGTCGTCGGACCGGCCGGTCACCGGCGACCCGGTGCTGGCGGGCGGGCGGTCGGTGGGCCGGCTGGGCACCGTCGTCGACCACGTCGACGAGGGCCCAATCGCCC
>JBEVHG010000099.1:0-19874 GCA_040511335.1 Mycobacterium sp.
AGGCGGGCCGACGTCAGCGCGACGACCTCCAAATGCCGGACACTCGACGTCGACAGCGTCGGGTACTGCACCACCGCCACCTGCCGGGTCAGCTGCGCCAGCAGCCGTACCGCGCGGCGCAGCACATCGTCGAGGTCGACACCGGATTCCAGGAACGTCAGGATCGCCCGGCGCTCCGAATTCGACAGCGGCTTGATGTCCTCGAGACGGTCGACGAATTCGCGGTAGCCCTTCTCCGTGGGCACCCGGCCCGAGCTGGTGTGCGGTTGGGTGATGTAACCCTCGGCCTCCAGCACCGCCATGTCGTTGCGCACGGTCGCACTGGACACACCCAGGTTGTGCCGTTCGACGAGGGTCTTCGACCCGATCGGCTCCTTGGTGGCGACGAAGTCAGCCACGATGGCGCGCAGCACCTCGAAGCGACGATCGTCGGCACTACCCATTGTTCACCTCCCAACCCCATCCATTTTACGGCCATCAGCAGGGCAGACACCGCGCGAGCCGTGTTCGCGTGGCAGACCGCCCGGTTGCCGTTAGCCTTTTTGGCTATGGTCACGCCGACGCCCGCGAGGCAGACTCGTGGGATTGGTGGCCGATGATCTTCAAAGGTGTGCGCGAGGGTAAGCCATATCCCGACCACGGGCTGTCGTATCGGCAGTGGTCGCAGATCCCGCCACGGCAAATCCGGCTCGACGAGCTGGTGACCACCACGACGGTGCTGGCGCTGGATCGCCTGCTCTCGGAAGACTCCACGTTCTACGGCGATCTGTTCCCGCACGCGGTGAAGTGGAAGGGCGTGGTCTACCTCGAGGACGGGTTGCATCGCGCGGTGCGCGCGGCTCTGCGCAACCGGACCGTCCTGCACGCGCGCATCTTCGACATGGACCTGCCGCGGCCACAGCAGTCCTAGCGGCGCGCGGCCGGCGGCGCGATCAGGCACAGCGCGGTGAGCGTCTGCCAACTGAGGATTGAACACACAGAGCCCCGTTCCCAGGTACCGACCGGCAGCAGATAGCTCGCGGCCGTCGCCGAACCGACCCAAAACATTGTCAGAGACAGAAATCCCACACCGGCGAGCGAGACTGACACCGCGCGATACCACAGCCGCCCGATCGCACGGTGAAGCGCTGACGACCCGGCCAGGATGGCCGCGTTGCCGCCGACGATAGCCATTACCGCTCCCACGGTGTGCAACCCGCCGGTTCCGCTCGTGAACGTTGCGACGAGGATGTTGCCGATCGCATTGGCTGCCGCCAGCCCGACGAACAGCCAGGCCTTCCCGGCCAGAACCGAGCGGGTGATTAGCACCGCGCCGCTGAAAAACAAGATGCCCTGCAGATAGAAGGCGCTGTTCATCAGCCCCGCCCGGGGTGAGATCGCGGGCACCCCCAGATCGCTGATGAGGTTCCGCGCGTAGCTGTAAGCCGGCACCACGGCCGCCGCGGCGAGTGCCTCGAGAAAGACGTAGACCAGGGCCGCGCCAATCCAGAGTGCGGCCCCGATCGCGGCGTACCGGATCGGGGTATCGGGTTGCGGCCGTGAGGAGATCACGGGCGCCAACGTACGTCCTAGTTGGCGGCCATGGCCTCGCGAAGGCTGGCGGCCTACGCCCGTGTGACCTCGGTGACCATGAGCAGATCGCGCACCACGGCGTCGGCAAGCAGCCGGCCGCGGTCGGTCAGCACCAGCCGGTCGCCGCGACGCCCGGCAAGGCCGTCGGCGACGGCCACCTGTGCGCGTTCACGTTCGGCGGCGTTGAGCACGGCCAGCGGCAACCCGCTGCGTAACCGCAGCCGCAGCATCACATCCTCGGTGTGCAGCGCGTTGCCGTCGAGCTCCTCGAAATCGTCGACCGGCAACACACCGTCGGCCAATGACTGCGCATAGGCGTTGGGGTGCTTGACATTCCACCACCGGGTCGCCCCGATATAGCTGTGCGCTCCCGGTCCCGCGCCCCACCATTCGCCGCCATCCCAGTAGCCGAGATTGTGTCGGCACCGACCGCCGGGACGGCTCCAGTTGGAGACCTCGTACCAGTCGAACCCGGCCTGGGCCAACCGACCGTCGAGCAGCTCGTAGCGCTGGGCAAGCACGTCGTCCTGGGGTGCCTCGATCTCGCCGCGGCGCACGCGCCTCGCCAGGGCGGTGCCGTCCTCGACCACCAGGGCATAACCGGATACGTGATCGACACCCGCCTCCACCGCGACATCGATCGAGCGCCGCAGGTCGTCGTCGGTCTCCCCCGGCGTGCCGTAGATCAGGTCGATGTTGACGTGATCGAACCCGGCAGCGCGGGCTTCTCTGGCCGCCGCGGGGGCACGGCCCGGTGAATGCACCCGATCGAGCACGGCCAGCACATGCGGTGCCGCCGACTGCATGCCAAGCGACACCCGCGTGTAGCCGGCCGCCCGCAGCTGGTCGAAAAGCTCGGGCGATGTCGACTCCGGGTTGGCTTCGGTGCCGACCTCCGCACCGTCAGCCAGCGTGAAGTGCTCGCCCACCGCGTCAAGCACCGCCGTGAGCCCGGCGCCACCCAGCAGGGACGGTGTCCCACCGCCGACGAACACGGTCTGGACTTCGGGTGGAGTGCCGGGGCGTGCGGCGGCCAGACCCAGCTCGGTGCGCAACGCCGCCAGCCAGCCGTCCGGGTTCGCACCGCCGAGCTCCGCGGGCGTATAGGTATTGAAGTCGCAGTACCCGCAGCGCGTGGCACAGAACGGCACGTGGACGTAGACGCCGAACGGCGGACCCGCGGTCATGTCAGCCAGTTTCCCAGACGCCGGCGCGGGAGTTTTTCTCAACGTGAGCGCAAATCTGGCCCGGTTAGGGCATGTGTCGGTGTCCGTGGCACAATTGGCATCGTGCCCGCCGCCCACACCTTCACCACCCGCGTCTCGCTGGTGGCGCGGCGGCATGTCGACTACAAGCGCGTTTGCAGCTGTTGCTGTCTGCCTTGACGTCGTAGACCTGCCCACCTGTACTTTCAGCTGGCCGCCGGATCTGCGCCGCCGGACAGCCACCGGTGATTACGCGCGGTCTGAACGCCGGCTCCTCCGAAAAGGAGCCCAGTTAGATGACGAAACCCCGGCCGCCGAAGCGCCGCGGCGAAGGCCAGTGGGCGCTCGGCTATCGCGAGCCGCTCAACGCCAACGAACAGACCAAGAAGGACGATCTCCCGCTCAACGTGCGGGAACGCATCGAGAACATCTACGCCCCTCGCGGCTTCGACAGCATCGACAAGACGGACCTGCGCGGCCGGTTCCGCTGGTGGGGCCTGTATACCCAGCGCAAACAGGGCTACGACGGCACCTGGACCGGTGACGAGCACATCGACGTCATCGAAGACAGCTACTTCATGTTGCGGATCCGCTGCGACGGCGGTGCGCTCAACCTCGAGCAGCTGCGCACCATGGCGCAGATCTCCACCGAGTTCGCCCGCGACACCGCCGACATCTCCGACCGCGAGAACCTCCAGATCCACTGGGTCGAGGTGGAGCACGTCCCCGAGATCTGGCGGCGTCTGGAGGCGATGGGCCTGCAGACCACCGAGGCGTGCGGTGACACCCCGCGCGTCGTGCTCGGCTCGCCGCTGGCCGGAGAATCGCTCGACGAGGTGATCGACGGCACGCCGGCGATACACGAGATCGTGCGCCGCTACATCGGCAAGCCGGAGTACGCGAACCTGCCGCGCAAGTACAAGACCGCGATCTCGGGTCTCCAGGACGTCTGCCACGAGGTCAACGACGTCGCGTTCATCGGCGTCAACCACCCCAACCACGGGCCGGGCTTCGACCTGTGGGTCGGCGGGGGCCTGTCCACCAACCCGATGCTCGGCCAGCGGGTCGGCGCGTGGGTGCCGCTGGACGAGGTGCCCGACGTCTGGGAGGCCGTGACGTCGGTGTTCCGCGACTACGGCTACCGGCGGCTGCGGTCCAAGGCGCGGCTGAAGTACCTGATCAAGGACTGGGGTATCGAGAAGTTCAGGGAAGTTCTCGAACAGGAGTACCTCAAGCGTCCGCTGATCGACGGGCCCGCGCCCGATCCGGCAGTCCATCCGATCGACCACGTCGGGGTGCAAAAGCTGAAGAACGGCCACAACGCCGTCGGAGTCGCGCCGATCGCGGGTCGAGTCTCCGGCACCATCCTGTCCAAAGTGGCCGACCTCGCCGAAGCGGCGGGCTCGGACCGCGTCCGGTTCACGCCTTACCAAAAGCTGGTCATCCTCGACGTCGCCGACGACAAGGTCGACGAGCTGGTCGCCGGGCTGGACGCGCTGGGGCTGCCGTCGCGGCCGTCGCATTGGCGCAAGAACCTGATGGCCTGCACGGGTATCGAGTTCTGCAAGCTGTCGTTCGCCGAGACCCGCAAGCGGTCCCAGACGCTGGTCCCTGAACTGGAGAAGCGGCTCGAGGACGTCAACGCCCAATTGGACGTTCCGGTCACGGTGAATATCAACGGCTGCCCCAACTCGTGCGCGCGTATCCAGATCGCCGACATCGGCTTCAAAGGCCAGATGGTCGACGACGGTAACGGCGGCCAGATCGAGGGGTTCCAGGTCCATCTGGGCGGCAGCCTCGGCCTGGACAGCGGTTTTGGTCGCAAGTTGCGTCAGCACAAGGTGCTGTCCAGCGAGCTCGGCGACTACATCGACCGGATCGTTCGCAACTTCGTGAAACAACGCGAGCATGGAGAGCGTTTCGCAACGTGGGCACTACGAGCAGACGAGGCGGACCTGAGGTGACCGAGTTGATGACGGAGACCGATCTAGTCGATCTGGCCGAACGCGGCGCGTCCGACCTGGACGGGGCCAGCGCCCTCGACCTGCTGCGCTGGACCGACGAGAACTTCGGCGGAAACTACGTGGTGGCATCCAACATGCAGGACGCGGTGCTGGTCGATCTGGCGGTGAAGGTCCGCCCCGGTGTCGACGTGCTGTTCCTGGACACCGGCTATCACTTCGTGGAGACCATCGGCACCCGTGACGCCGTCGAGGCGGTTTACGACGTCAACGTCGTCAACGTCACTCCCGAGAACTCGGTCGCCAAGCAGGACGAGCTGTTCGGCAAGGACCTGTTCGCCCGCGAACCCAACGAATGCTGCCGGATGCGCAAGGTCGAGCCGTTGAGCAAGGCGCTACGTGGCTACGCGGCGTGGGTGACGGGTATCCGTCGGGTCGAAGCGCCGACGCGGGCCAACGCCCCGCTGATCAGTTTCGACCGGGCGTTCGGGCTGGTGAAAATCAATCCGTTGGCGGCGTGGACCGACGAGGACATCCAGAACTACATCGACGCCAACGATGTGCTCGTCAATCCCCTTGTCCACGAAGGCTATCCGTCGATCGGCTGCGCGCCCTGCACCGCGAAACCGGCCGAGGGCGCCGATCCGCGAAGCGGTCGTTGGCAGGGTCTGTCCAAGACGGAATGCGGGTTGCACGCCTCGTGATGGGATCCATCCCCGGGTCGCTTCGCTGCTGCCCGCCGACGCTGGTGCTGACGGCACACGGCAGCGCCGACCCGCGCGCGGCCGCGACGACGCATGCCGTGGCCGAGCAGATCCGCGTGCTGCGGCCGGGCCTGGACGTCCGGCCCGCGTTCTGCGAGCAGACCTCACCGAACCTGCGGGACGTGCTTTCTCGACTGACCGCGGACGCCGTCGTGACGCCGCTGTTGTTGGCAGGCGCATATCACGCGCACGTCGACATCCCGGCGATGATCGACTCGGCCGGCGCGCCGGCTCGGCAGGCCGACGTGCTCGGCGAGGACGCCCGGCTGCTGCAGGTCATGCACGAACGCCTGGCGGAGGCGGGCGTGCGCAACGACGATCCGAAGCTCGGCGTGCTCGTGGTGGCGGTCGGCTCGTCCTGGGATGCGGTGAACGCGCGCACCGCCGGCGTGGCGCCGAGGTTGGCGGCCGGAACGCAATGGGCGGGTGCGATCACCGCGTTCGCGACCGGTCCACGGCCATCGCTGGAGGTCGCCGCGCAACGGTTGCGCCGCCACGGCGCGACCCGCCTGGTGATCGCACCGTGGTTCCTTGCGCACGGACGGATCACCGACCGGGTCGCAGACTTCGCCCGCGCCAATGGCATTGAAATGATTCAGCCCCTGGGCGCGCATCCGCTGGTCGCGGCGACCGTGCTGGATCGCTTCGACGAAGCAGTCGCCTCCCGCGCGGCTGCCTAAAGCTCAGGCCTTCGTCAACGCCTCGTCGGCTTCGTCGGGCTTGGGGAGTTCGGCGCCGCCGGGAATCGCCGGCACCCGGGTAGCCCGCACGTAGACGGTGTCGCCTTCCCTGAGCCCGAGCGCCTCGGCGTCACCGCGGGTGATGTGCGCGGTGAACGGAGCACGGTTGGCAGCGCTGGTCAGTTCGACACGCACCTCGAAACCGAGCATCACGATCCGGTCGATGGTGGCCCGCATCACGCCGGTGGCCTGAATGTTGCCATCCCCCGCCGCGATCGCCATCTCGGGGTTGCGGCCCACCCGAATATCGTGCGGACGCACCAGCGTTCCGTTGAGTGAGGACACGGCGCCCAGAAAGGACATCACGAAGGCATTCGCCGGGGTGTCGTACACCTCGGTCGGCGAGCCGACCTGCTCTATACGGCCCTTGTTTAGCACCGCGATCCGGTCCGCGACGTCGAGGGCCTCCGCCTGGTCGTGGGTCACCAGCACGGTGGTGACGTGCACCTCGTCGTGCAGCCGGCGCAGCCACGCCCGCAGATCCTCGCGGACCTTGGCGTCCAGCGCTCCGAATGGCTCGTCGAGCAGCAGCACCTGCGGATCGACGGCCAGCGCCCGGGCCAACGCCATGCGTTGCCGCTGCCCACCGGACAGCTGATTGGGGTAGCGGCCCTGAAAGCCGCTGAGACCCACGATCTCCAGCAGGTTGTCGACCTTCTCCTTGATCTCGGACTTGGGCCGCTTGCGGATCTTGAGACCGAATCCGACGTTCTCGCGGACCGTCAGATGCTTGAACGCCGCATAGTGCTGAAACACGAAGCCGATATCGCGCCGCTGCGGCGGGATACGCGTCACGTCGCGCCCGTTGATCGTGATGGTGCCGGTGTCCGGCTGGTCCAGGCCCGCGATGGCACGCAGCAGCGTCGATTTGCCCGACCCGCTGGGCCCAAGCAGCGCGGTCAGTGAGCCGGACGGAACTTCGAAATCGACGTTGTCCAGCGCCGCGAACTCGCCGTAGTGCTTGTTCGCCCCGCGCACCGTGATCGCGTTCGTCATACCTGCGTCTCCTTGTGGTGGCTAGTTGCTCGTCTTCGCGCGGCGAGCGTCGAGGATCACCTGAAGGATCAGGACGATCACCGCGACGGCCATCAGCAGCGTCGAGATGGCGTAGGCGCCGTACTCGGCGCCACGGTTATGTCGGTCCGCCACCAACAGTGTGAGTGTCTGCGACGTTCCCGGCAGGTTGGAGGACACCATGATCACGGCACCGAACTCGCCCAGCGTGCGGGCGACCGTGAGCACGATGCCGTAGGTCAGCCCCCACCGGATCGACGGCAGGGTGATCCGCCAGAACGTCTGCCACCAGCTGGAGCCCAGCGTGGCGGCGGCCTCTTCCTGGTCGGTGCCGAGTTCGTGCAGTACCGGCTCAACCTCGCGGATGACGAAGGGCACGGTGACGAAGATGCTGGCCAGCACGATGCCGGGCAGCCCGAAGATGATCTTGAACCCGAGATTGTTCTCCACGAAGCCGAACGCTCCCGCCGAACCCCACAACAGGATCAGCGCGACACCCACGACCACCGGCGACACGGCGAACGGCAGGTCGATGACGGCCTGCAGCAGACTCTTGCCGCGGAATCTGTTGCGCGCCAACACCAGGGCCGTGGGTACACCGAAGAGCACGTTGAGCGGCACCACGACCGCGACCACCAGCAGCGACAGCTGTAGCGCCGATACGGCCGCCGGGGTGGTTATGGATTCTAAGAAGGCTCCGAAGCCCGGCGAGAAGGTGCGCCAGAGGATCAGCCCCACCGGGACGACCAGCAGCACCAGCAGATAGCTCAGTGCGAGGTATCGCAGGAGGTAGCGCACTGCCGGCGAAAGGTTCACTGGGCCAGCTCCTCACGCTTGGCTGCCCGCGACCCGATGCTGCGCAGGATGAACAGCACGATAAACGAGATAGCAAGCAGCACAATGGATATCGCGGCAGCACCGGTGCGGTCGTCGTTCTCGATCAGCGTCCGGATCCACTGCGAGGACACCTCGGTCTCACCCGGAATGGCGCCGCCGATCAGCACCACCGAGCCGTATTCGCCGATGGCCCGCGCGAACGCCAGTCCCGCACCGGACAGCAGCGAGGGCAGCAGGGCCGGCAGGATCACCGCGGTGAAGATGGTCCCGTTGGTGGCGCCCAGCGACGCCGCGGCTTCCTCGACCTCGCGGTCGAGTTCGAGCAGCACCGGCTGCACCGAGCGCACGACGAACGGCAGCGTGACGAAAAGCAACGCGATGCCGACGCCCCACTTCGTGTGCTGAATGTGGATACCGACCGGGCTGCTCGGGCCGTAAAGCGCCAGCATCACCAGGCTGGCGACGATCGTCGGCAACGCGAACGGCAGGTCGATGATCGCGTCGACCAGTCGCTTACCAGGGAACTCGTCACGGGTGAGCACCCACGCCACCAGCAGACCGAAGAACAGATTGATCACCGCCACACCCACCGAGATGGTCAGCGTGACGCGGAAGGACTCCAGCGCCGCGTTGGACGTCACCGCCGTCCAGAAGGCGTTCCAACCGCCGCCGGCCGACTGCCAGACGATGGCAGCCAGCGGCAGCAGAACGATAATGGAAAGCCACGTTGTCGCCACGCCGACGCGTAGCGATGTACCGCCGCGGTGGCCGCTGAACAAGCCCGCGGAACCACCGGCGCCGTCGCCGGCGCCGGTGGTGTGGGGCTCGACAGCAGCTGTCATCCGGTGGCCTGTTTGTAGATCTTGGTAATGGAGCCGTTGTCCTTATCGAACAAAACTGGATCCACCGCATTCCAGCCACCGAGGTCGGCGATGGTCCACAGCTTCTGCGGCGTGGGGAAATCGGTGGTGAAGTCGGCCGCCACCGCGGGGTCGACCGGCCGGAATCCGGCCTGGGCCCACAACTTCTGCGCCTCGGCGGTGTACAGGAAGTTCTTCAGCGCGTTTGCCTTGTCCTCATGCGCGCTGCCGGTGACGACGGCGACCGGGTTCTCGATCTTGAACGTCTGAGGCGGGTTGACGTGCTCGACGGGTTTGCCCTGCCGCTCGATGTTGATGGCCTCGTTCTCGTAGCTGATCAGCACGTCACCGCTGCCCTGCAGGAAGACGTCGGTCGCCTCGCGGCCCGACCCGGGACGCAGTTTGATGTGCTCGCTGACCAACTTGTTCACGAAGTCCAGGCCGGTCTGCTGATCCTTGCCGCCGTTGCTTTTCGCCGCGTACGGTGCCAGCAGGTTCCACTTGGCCGAACCAGAACTCAGCGGGCTGGGGCTGATCACCTCCAGCCCGGGCTGCAGCAGGTCGTCCCAGTCCTTGATGTTCTTCGGGTTGCCCTCGCGGACCACCAGCGAGACCACCGATCCGAACGGGATGCCCTTGGTCGTATCGGCGTTCCAGTCCTCGGACACCTTGCCGGCCTTGACCAGTCGAGCGACGTCCGGCTCGACCGAGAAGTTCACCAGGTCAGCAGGCTTGCCATCGACGACGGCGCGTGACTGATCGCCCGACGCTCCGTAGGAGGTGGTGACCTGCACGCCCTTGCCTTCTTCGGTGGCGGTGAACGCGGGAATGACCTTGCTCCACCCCGGTTCGGGTACCGCGTAGGCGACCAGCGTGAGGGTGGTGTCGCCGCCCGCCTGATCGTCGCCGCCGGCGACGTCGCTGGCCCCACCGCCGCAGGCGGCGAGCACCGTCGCGGCGGCTACGAGCGCGGCGGCATGGCGCCAGGACGTTCTGATTCTGTGCATTGGGGACCTTTCCTTGCAGGGGCTAATGGCGGGGAGACCGTCACGACGGCAAGGCGATGGATCAGTCCCTGGACAGACGAATAGCCACTACCGACACCAAACCGCGGACGGGTATGGAGTCAGCGACAACAGTGCACATCAGCAACAGCGCAATTTCCCACGGCAATGAGCGCCAAGATGTGGCCCTCGGTACTGCCGGACGCTGCCTGCATGGCGCGAAGAATAACAGAATCGACGAAAGCCGCTCACCTTGGCGGCAGCGGCCTCAGCGGGTGAGCAGCCACATCACGATCACCAAGACCACCAGGACTACCAGCACCAAAGAGACGCGTGACCGCGGCAAACCACTCATTCCTGTTCTCGATCCTCGTGCCGGGCGCGTCGCAGCAGTCGAATCCCGTTGCCCAATGCGCCGTCCAGCAGCAGGGCGATCCCGTACGCGAGGGCAAGCACCACCGGCATCACCACCACGGTCTGGGCGACGAACCCCAGGCCGGTCAGCCAGAGCTCTACGCCGTCCCACCAGCTCAGGAAGCCGTCCATCGGGCCAGCGTATCGCCCGGCCGGCAGTGGTGAGTTCGTGGTCAGCGAAACGCGGCGTGTCCGGTCAGCGCCCTTCCGATGGACAGCAGGTGCATCTCACTGGTGCCTTCATAGGTCAGCACGGATTCCAGATTGTTCGCATGCCGCAGTGGCGAGTACTCCAGGGTGATTCCGCTGGCACCCAGAATCGTTCGGCATTCCCGCGCGATCGCCAGTGCCTCACGCACATTGTTGAGCTTGCCCAGGCTGATCTGGTCGGGAGTCACGCCCGTGGAGTCCTTGAGCCGCCCCAGATGCACCGCCAGCAACATTCCCTTACCAAGCTCCAGGGCCATGTTGGCAAGCTTTTCCTGGGTGAGCTGGTAGCTCGACAGGGGGCGATCGAAGACTTCCCGGGCGCCGGCGTAGTCGATGGCTACCTCAAGACTGTCCCGTGCGGCGCCAAGTGCGCCGAACACAATGCCGAAACGGGCCTCGTTCAGGCATGACAGCGGTGCGCTCAGACCGACTGCCTTCGGCAACTGTGCCGACGCGGGCAGACGAACATTGTCCAGCACGAGTTCCGACGTGATCGATGCCCGCAGGGACAGCTTCCGGTGAATGGTGTTCGCGGTGAAGCCCGGCACGTCGGTCGGCACCAGGAATCCACGTACGCCATCGTCTGTTTGCGCCCACACCGTGGCCACGTCGGCCAGTCCGCCATTGGTGATCCACATCTTGGTCCCGGACAGAATCCAGTCCGACCCGTCACGGCGAGCACGCGTGCGCATCCCGGCGGGGTTGGAACCGAAGTCGGCTTCGGTGAGGCCGAAGCATCCAATCGCCTCGCCTGCGGCCAGCCGCGGCAACCACTCCTGCTTCTGCTCTTCGGAACCGAAGCGATGGATGGAGAACATCGACAACGATCCCTGCACCGACACGAAGCTGCGGAATCCACTGTCCCCGGCCTCCAGTTCCAGGCAGGCCAATCCGTAGCTGACCGCGTTGGTGCCTGCGCACCCGTAGCCGTCGAGGTGCATGCCCAGCAGACCGAGATCGCCGAACTCCTTGGCCAATTCGCGTGGCAGGGTCGCGGACTCGAACCAATCGGCGACGTTGGGCCGCAGCCGGCTCTGCACGAGTCGCCGCACTGTGGCTGCGATGTCGCGCTCGTCTTCGTCGAGAAGCGCCTCGATGCCGAAGATCTCGAATGGCCGGACTGCACTGGGCGTGGTCGACGTAATGGTGGTGGTCATCTGGGTGTCCTTTGATCTGCGTGGCGTGGCCTATCTCGACTATAGGGACGAAACCCAAGGTCGAAGATGTGTATTCTGTCCATAATTACGACTAGATATAGACGATTTGTACACACACGAAGGAGCTTTGCGCGCGGGATGTATCGACGATTTGCTGGGCGGGATCGATCATCATGGTGATGACGGTCCGCCGATTGATCGCGGCCCCCGAGCTCGGCTTGTCGCTCGTCGCCGGGCGCACCGGTGTCAGTCGCACCATCACCTGGGCGCATGCGATCGAACTCGCCGATCCCAGCCCGTGGCTGTCCGGCGGCGAACTGGTGATGACCACCGGCCTGCACCTGCCCGGCACGGATGCCGAGCAATACCGGTACGTGCAACGGATTGTCGAATGCGGGAGCGCGGCATTGGCTTTCGATACCGGCGTCCGCTTCCAGAGGGTTCCGTCGGCGATCTGCGCGGCCGCTGACGAGATGGGGATTCCGGTGCTTGCGGTGTCCCCGACCACGCCCTTCATCGCCATATCCCGTGCAGTCATCGACGAACTCACCGCCGACCAGGTTCGGCTGGTGCAACGTGTGGTGCAGGGACAGGAGAAGCTGGCGCGCGCGACGATGCACGGCGGAATTCCGGCGTTGGTCGAGACCTTGAGCAGCGACCTCAAGTGCTCGGTCTGCGTGATGGACCGTTCCGGACTCGTCCTGGCCGAATCCGGTTCCGGCGCGACTGATCTGGTTGCCCGGGTACATGACCAGCTCGATCGGGATCAACGGCGACGCAGGGGTAGTCGCGCAATCGTCGATGATCAGGGCAGCCTGACGATTCAGCAGCTGCCCGGCGCCGGTGAAGGGCAGGGGCATCTCATTGTGGCGTCCGCCGAGCCGCTCGGATCCACCGAAAGGTTGTTGGTGGGCCACGCGGTTGCGTTGTTGTCAATCGAACTGGCCAAACCCGCCAGGGTTATCGACGCCGAACAACGTCTGCGCGTCGGCGTCACGTTGGCGCTGCTGCAGAACAGCCTCGAAGTCGATGAGAGTCTGCTGCAGTTTCTCGGATTCGCGCCCGATTCGTCGATTGCCGTCGCGGTGTTCACGGGGGTCGGACCGTTAATGCCGGCCACGCAACAGCTGACCGCGGCGCTCGAGGACGAATCGGTTCCGTATTTGATGTCGAGTCTCCGCAACGGCGAGGGCATCGCTGTCGGAGTAGGCGCGGAAGTTGCAACAGAACTCGCCGATCGCGTCTACACCCGCATGCGCACCCGCCTGCGGCGCAGGATCAATGGCGGGATCGGCGGACCCGCGATCATCACCAGTGCCAACCTGAGCCTGCAGCAAGCCCTTTCAGCCGTTAGAGTGGCCGAGGCCAGCGGTCACAAACTGGTCTCCTTTACCGACCTCGGCACCTTCAGCCTGTTGCTCAGTACGCAATCCGACGATGTTCTGCGGGCGATCTCCACCCGCTGGCTGGGAGTTATCGACGACTACGATCGGGACCACCGCACCAAACTGGTGGAGTCGCTTGAATCATTCCTGCACCACAACGGGCACTGGGAGGCAGCCGCGGCCGAGCTCGGAGTTCACCGGCACACCCTGCGCAAACGGATGGACCGGGTTGTCGAGTTGATCGGCAGGGATCTAGATTCGGCGCACGCTCGATCCGAACTGTGGATCGCGCTCAAGGCCAGGGAACTGCTATCCCTTGGTCCACCCCACGTTAGTCCGTCGGTCCCGGGACACTCTCGTCGCTGAGGCGAGGCGGCGCGAGGCGGTACTGCGGCGGCGTGATCGACATCGTGATCGGGTTCGCGACCTGAGGTGCGGCGCCCCCCTCGATGTCGACGGTTGCGCCGAGTCCCAATCGCTTTGCCAGATCGAATGCCTGGCCGATGTCGTTGATCGGGCCCGCCGGCACGCCGATCTCAGTGAAGATCGCAAACCATTCGTCCGAACCGCGTTCGGTCAACCGTTCGGATAGTTCGGCGAACAAGGATTCGCGATTTGTCACTCGAGATCTGTTGTCCGAGTACAGCTCCGATTCCGCCAGATGTTCACAGCCCAGCGCTCGCACTAGCGCGCGGAACTGCTTGTCGTTGCCGACGGCCAGCACCAGCGGTCGATCGGCGGTCGGAAACACCTCGTAGGGGGCGATGCTCGGGTGCCGGTTGCCGAGGATGCCGGGAACCACCCCGGCGCCCAGATACGCCGACGACTGGTTGACCAGCGAGGAGAGCAGCGTCGACAGCAGGTTCGTCTCAAGCTTCTGACCCTGCCCCGTCACGTTGCGGTGATGCAACGCGGCGAGGATACCGCTCAGCGCGTGCAAGCCGGTGAGGACGTCGACCACCGCGACGCCCACTTTGGTCGGCGCACCCGGTTCGGGTCCGGTGATGCTCATCAGGCCACCGACGGCCTGTACCAGCAGGTCGTAGCCGGCCAGCTCGGCGCCCTCGCCGGACCCGAATCCGGTGATGGCGCAGTAGATTACGTCGGGCCGGATAGCCCGCAGATCCTGGTAGCCCAGACCCAGCCGCTCCATGGTGCCGGCACGAAAGTTCTCCACGACGACGTCAGCGCGGCGCACGATGTCCCGGGCTTGCGCGACCCCGTCCGCACTGTGCAGGTCGAGTACGACTGAACGCTTGTTGCGGTTGACGGAATTGAAGTACGTCGCCTGATCGTCCGCGTCGTACGGCGGCCCCCAGGCCCGGGTGTCGTCGCCGCTGCCGGGCCGTTCGATCTTGATGACCTCGGCGCCGAAGTCGCCGAGCATCATGGTCGCGTACGGGCCGGCCAGCACCCGGCTGAAGTCGGCGACGACGATACCGTCCAGTGCGCCCGGGGTAGTCACGATGACCGCCCTCCTTGTAGGTACACGCTCGTGGTGTGGGTGAAGAACTCGCGGGCCGCGGTCCCCTGCTCCTTCGGGCCGTAACCGCTGCGCTTGGCACCGCCGAACGGCACATGCGGGTCGGCGCCAGCCGACTCCGAGTTCACATGCAGCACACCGACATCGAGGACATCGATGGCCCGCAGCGCCCGGGTCAGGTCGCGGGTGAACACGGCAGCCGACAGGCCGTACTCCCCCGCGTTTGCCAACGCGAACGCCTCCTCGACGCTGGATGCGCGACGCACGGCAAGCACCGGGCCGAACAGTTCCTCGGACCACAGCGTCGCCTCGCGTGACGATGCCTCCAGCACCGTCGGAGCGACGAAGTGCCCATCGGCAGCGCCCGACTGCCTACCCTCGGACGTCGCGATGATCCGGGCCCCGTCAGCGACGGCGACCCGCATGCTCTGCTGGATGTTGGCCTGCGCGGACTCGCTGACTACCGGCCCGACCGCGACGGTGGGTAGCAGCGGGTCACCGACCTCGAGCCCCTTGACGCGGATCGCCAGCTCGGTCAGGAACTCTTCGGCAATACCCTCGTCGAGCACCAGACGCGAGGTGGCCGTGCACTTCTGGCCGGCCGAGCGGAACGCGCCGAGCATCACTTGTTCCACCGCGAGTTCCAGGTCAGCATCGGCGAGCACGACCGCTGCGTTCTTGCCGCCCATTTCGGCCTGCACCGGAACACCGCGCCTGGCGGCATCCGCGGCGATTCGACGTCCCACCCCTGTGGACCCGGTGAACGTGACGGCATCAACGCCGGCGTGCCCGGCGAGCGCGGTGCCTACGCTCCCGTCGGCGATCAACAGGTTGAGTACGCCCGGCGGCAATCCGCCGTCGATCAGCGCCTGCGCCAACCGCATCGCCAGCAGCGGAACCGAACTGGCCGGTTTCCAGACGACGGTGTTGCCGTAGATCAGTGCCGGCGCGATCTTCCACGCCGGAATGGCGATCGGGAAGTTGAACGGCGTGATGGTGGCGACGACACCAATTGGCCTGCGGGTGACCATGATCTGCTCACCGGCTCGCGGCGACGAGTAAAGGGTTCCGGCATCTCGGTCGGCCGCACCGGCGCAGTAGCGCAGCACCTGCGCCGCGCGACGAACCTCGCCGACACCTTCGGCGAGCGTTTTGCCTTCTTCTCGCGTAAGTTCGCGACCCCACGCCTCTGCCGAGCGCTCGACGAGTTCCGCCGCCCGGCTCAGCACCGCGGCGCGGGCATGCATCGGCTCGCGCGCCCACGCACGACCGGCCCGTCGCGCTGCGTCAACCGCGCACTCGAGGTCGTTCTCGCCCGCCAGGCCACCGATCGCGACAACCTCGTCGGGGTGGGCCGGATTGCGGTCGACGAGTTCGCCTGCGGTGCTGTCGACCCAGGCTCCGTCGACGTGACTCTGCAGCCGTACGGCGTTGTCGCTAGCCATCGTTGGGGTTCCTTAATCTCGTCTTGTCAGAGGCCTGCGACGGCGTCGCGAATGACGCCAAGGCCTTCAAGGAGAAGCTGATCGGAAATCGTGAGTGGCGGCAGGAATCGCAGCACGTTGCCGAAGGTGCCGGCGGTGAGCACCAGCACCCCGTTGGCCTGGGCGTATCGAGCCACCTCGGCGACGGCGTTCCGGTTGGGTGTCTTGTCTGCACCGGTGACCAATTCGACGGCGACCATCGCGCCGCGTCCGCGGATCTCCCCGACTACGTCGGTGCTCGCCGCAATCACGTCCAGTTCCCGGTAGAAGATGTCGCCGATGTCGCGTGCCCGCGCGAGTAGGCCCTGGGTCTCGATGGTCTCGAACACACCGAGCGCCGCCTCGCAGGCCACCGGGTTGCCGCTGTAGGTGCCGCCGATGCCACCGGCGTGCACGGAGTCCATGACGTCCGCCCGGCCGGTCACCGCCGCCAGCGGCATGCCGCCGCCCAGTCCCTTCGCGGTGGTGACCAGGTCCGGCACGATCTGCTCGTGCTCGCTGGCGAACCACCGCCCGGTGCGGCCGATACCGGTCTGCACCTCGTCTGCGATCAGCAGGATTCCGCGCTCGCGGCAGTATTCGGCGACCTGCGGCAGGAAGCCCTCGGCGGGGACGACGAAGCCGCCCTCGCCCTGAATCGGCTCGACGACCACGGCGGCCACCGCGTCGGCACCGATCTGGGTGTCGACCGCGAGACGGAACTGTTCGAACGCCTCCCGTGCCGCGTTCTGCGGTCCGCTCGGCCAGCGGTACGGGTAGGCCATCGGCACCCGGTAGACCTCGGGTGCAAAGGGTCCGAAGTTGCTCTTGTACGGCATGTTTTTCGCCGTCATCGTCATGGTCAGCAGCGTGCGGCCGTGGAAGGCGTGGTCGAACACCACCACCGCCGCCCGGCCGGTCGCCGCGCGCGCGTACTTGACGGCGTTCTCCAGCGCCTCGCTGCCGGTGCTGAACAGCGCGGTTCGCTTCTGGTGGCTGCCGGGGGTCAGCCGGTTCAGCGTCTCGCAGACCTCGAGATAACTCTCGTAAGGGTTCGCCAGGAAGCAGGTGTGGGTGAACTGCGACAGTTGCCGGGTGGCACGCTCGACGACCCGCGGCGCGCTGTTGCCCACACTGGTCACCGCGATGCCGCTGCCCAGGTCGATGAACGAGTTGCCGTCCACGTCGACCAGCACGCCGTCGCCGGCGGCGGCGGCGTAGACGCCCGACGCGCTGGTCAACCCCGCAGGTACGGCGGCGGTGCGACGAGCAGCGAGTTCGATCGAACGCGGCCCGGGGATCGCGGTGACGATGCGCCTCACCTGCGGAAGGCGTGCTGAGTCGACCGGCACAGCTACGGCAGTCATGGGTGACCTCCTCGTCGGTTCCCCCGACTCTAGGTAGGTAACTCGCCGTCAACGTATGTACTTTCTGGACATCTCTGACGCAAATACTGGACTTTTAGTACATACATCGGTGGCTAGTTGACGTAGGCGAGCGGCGTGCGGGCGGATCGCGACCGCCGTCTGACCCGTGCGAACGAAGCCAACGTGCCAAGATCGGCGGGTGGATCAGTATCCGGATCCAACAACGTGCGTCATCGCCGGCGGTGGTCCAGCCGGAATGATGTTGGGCCTGCTGCTGGCCCGCGCCGGCGTGGATGTGACGGTGATGGAAAAGCACGCCGACTTCCTGCGCGATTTTCGCGGCGCAACCGTGCATGCCAGCACCCTGCGCATGCTCGACGAACTTGGTTTGGCCGACGATTTCGCACGGGTTCCGCACCGACTGATCGACACCATCAGCATGTCGGTCCAGGGCACGCCGGTTGATGTCGATCTGCGTCGAATTCCCGGGCCGCACAAGCACATTGCCCTCGTGCCGCAGTGGGACTTCCTCGAGCTGCTGGCCACTGCCGCCGAGGCCGAGCCGACGTTCACGCTGATGCGCAGCACGGAGGTGCTCGAGCCGCTGCGCAGCGGGGACCGCGTGGTGGGGGTCACCTACCGAGACCCGTCGGGTGATGTCCGCGAGCTGCGGGCCCAGCTGACAGTGGCGTGCGATGGCCGCGCATCAACGCTTCGCTCGGCGATGGGACTGGTGCCGAAGAGTTTCGGCGCGCCGATGGACGTCTGGTGGTTCCGCCTGCCGCGGTCGGAAGGTGATCGGCACGGGCTGGCCGGGGTGCTGGGGACCGGCCACGCCATGATCGTCATCGACCGCGGCGACTATTACCAGTGCGCCTACGTCATCCCGAAGGGCAGCGACGCTGCGCTGCGCGCCAAGGGCATCGAGGCGCTGCACCGCGGCGTGGTGTCGTTGGTGCCGTGGCTGGGCGACCGCGTCGGCGAGTTGACGTCCTTCGATGACGTGAAGCTGCTCGACGTGCAACTGAACCGGCTCCGGCGGTGGTACACCGACGGACTGCTGCTGATCGGCGACGCTGCGCACGCGATGTCACCGGTTGGCGGTGTCGGCATCAACCTTGCGATCGCAGACGCGGTCGCGGCCGCCGGAATGCTGGCCGCACCGCTGCGGGCGCGACACGTGTCACCGCGCGATCTCGCGCTGATACAGGCGAGGCGCTGGACGCCGACCGCGCTGATCCAGGGCGCTCAGCGGGTGATTCACGCCCGCGTCATCGCCGTCGCGGTGTCCGGGGACGGCTCGCCCGAACCTCCGCTGCTGGTGCGGATCGCCAACAAGATTCCCGCCCTGCGAACCGCCGCCGGATACGCCATCGCGATAGGCCCGTTCGCCGAGCACACGCCCGCGTTCGCCCGCCGCTGAGCCAGCAACGCAGGACACAGGCCCGTCACGAGTAGACGCCGGGCCGGTCGGGAGCCGATGATGTCCGCATGGTCCTGCAGCAGACCGAGCCCACCGACGGGGCTTCAGAGGCCGAGCCTGCACCGTTCGCCGTGACGGCCCCGGTGCCGTATGCGCCGAGCGGGTCCTTGCGGAACCCGTTTCCTCCGATCGCCGACTATGCGTTCCTGTCGGACTGCGAAACCACCTGCCTGATATCGTCGGCCGGCTCGGTGGAATGGATGTGCGTGCCGCGGCCCGACTCCCCCAGCGTGTTCGGGGCCATCCTGGACCGCGGCGCCGGGCACTTCCGGCTTGGCCCCTACGGCGTCTCGGTGCCGGCCGCGCGCCGCTACCTGCCGGGCAGCCTGATTCTGGAGACCACGTGGCAGACGCATACCGGCTGGCTGATCGTGCGCGACACGCTGGTGATGGGGCCGTGGCACGACATCGAATCGCGGTCGCGCACGCACCGCCGCACCCCGATGGACTGGGATGCCGAGCACATCCTGCTGCGCACCGTGCGCTGTGTGAGCGGCACCGTCGAACTGGTGATGAGCTGCGAGCCGTCGTTCGACTACCACCGCCTCAGCGCCGGCTGGGAGTACTCGGCCAGCGCCTACGGTGAGGCGATCGCGCGGGCCAACAGCAATCCGGAGTCGCATCCGACCTTGCGGCTGACGACCAACCTGCGCATCGGGTTGGAGGGCCGTGAGGCGCGGGCCCGGACCCGCATGAAGGAGGGCGACAACGTCTTCGTCGCACTGAGCTGGTCCAAGCACCCGGTACCGCAGACGTATGACGAGGCCACCGACAGGATGTGGCAGACCAGTGAGTGCTGGCGCCAGTGGATCAACATCGGCGACTTCCCGGATCACCCGTGGCGGTCCTTCCTGCAACGCAGCGCGCTGACGTTGAAGGGGCTGACATATTCACCCACCGGGGCGCTGCTGGCCGCCCCCACCACGTCGCTGCCGGAAACCCCTCAGGGCGAACG
>JBEVHG010000100.1:0-15426 GCA_040511335.1 Mycobacterium sp.
AACGTGCCCGACCGCAGCTGGCCCGACCGCGTCGTCGAGCACGCACCCGGCTGGTGTGCGGTGGATCTGCGCGATGGCAACCAGGCACTGATCGACCCGATGAGCCCGGCCCGCAAGCGGCGCATGTTCGACCTGCTGGTCCGCATGGGCTACAAGGAGATCGAGGTCGGCTTCCCGTCGGCCAGCCAGACTGACTTCGACTTCGTCCGCGAGATCATCACCGACGGTGCGATTCCCGACGACGTGACCATCCAGGTGCTGACGCAGTGCCGGGCCGAACTGATCGAGCGGACGTTCGAGGCCTGTGCCGGTGCCCCAAGGGCGATCGTGCACTTCTACAACTCGACGTCGATCCTGCAGCGCCGCGTGGTGTTCCGCGCCGACCGTGAGGCCGTCAAGAAGATCGCCACCGACGGCGCCAAGATGTGCGTCGCCGAAGCCGCGAAACACCCTGGCACGCAATGGCGTTTCGAGTACTCCCCCGAGTCCTACACGGGCACCGAACTGGAGTACGCCAAGGAGGTGTGCGACGCGGTCGCCGAGATCATCGACCCGACGCCGGACTGGCCGCTGATCGTCAACCTGCCCGCCACCGTCGAGATGGCCACGCCCAACGTCTACGCGGACTCGATCGAGTGGATGAGCCGCAATCTGGCCCGTCGCGACTCAATCATCCTGAGCCTGCACCCGCACAACGATCGCGGAACCGCCGTCGCCGCAGCCGAATTGGGATACCAGGCCGGCGCCGACCGCATCGAGGGCTGCCTGTTCGGCAACGGTGAACGCACCGGCAACGTCTGCCTGGTGACGCTGGGCCTGAACCTGTTCAGCCGCGGCGTCGACCCCCAGATCGACTTCTCCAACATCGACGAGATCCGGCGCACCGTCGAGTACTGCAATCAGCTGCCGGTGCCCGAACGTCATCCGTACGGCGGTGACCTGGTCTACACCGCGTTCTCCGGCAGCCACCAGGACGCCATCAACAAGGGCCTGGACGCGATGAAGGTCAGCGCGGACGAGGCCGACGCCGATGTCGACGACATCCTCTGGCAGGTGCCGTATCTGCCGATCGATCCGCGCGACGTCGGCCGCACGTACGAGGCGGTCATCCGGGTGAACTCGCAGTCCGGCAAGGGCGGGGTGGCCTACATCATGAAGGCCGATCACGGCCTGGTGTTGCCGCGGCGGCTGCAGATCGAGTTCTCGCAGGTGATCCAGAAGATCACCGAGGGCGAGGGCGGTGAGGTGGCGCCGAAGGAGATGTGGGAGGCCTTCGCCGAGGAATACCTGGTCCCGGTGCGGCCGCTGGAGCGGGTCCGCCAGCGGGTCATCGCATCTGAGGTCGACGGCGGCACCGACCGCATCGAGGCGACGGTCAAGATCGACGGTGTCGAGACGGAGATCAGCGGATCGGGCAACGGCCCGGTCGCGGCGTTCGTCGACGCGCTGTCCGGCGTCGGAATCCATGTCCACGTGCTGGACTACTCCGAACACGCGATGTCCTCCGGCGAGGAGGCGCAGGCCGCGGCGTACGTGGAGGCGTCGGTGAACGGCCAGACAATCTGGGGTGTTGGCATCGCGACGTCGATCACTACAGCTTCGTTGCGGGCGGTGGTGTCGGCGGTGAACCGGGCATCTCGCGGTTAGACTGACGCCCGCGCAGGTCGCGCCGATTGACGGTTAAGGAGTAGCCGCAGTGTGGGATTCGTTCTGGGATTTCATCTGGTACACGCTTGTGATCTTCGCGTTCATCGCTTACCTGATGATTCTGTTCAGCATCATCACCGACCTGTTCTGGCGCGACCGTGAGACCTCGGGCTTGGTCAAGGCGATCTGGGTGGTCTTCCTGATCGTTTTCCCCTACATCACCGCGCTGGTCTACCTCATCGCCCGCGGTAAGGGCATGGGTGAGCGGTCCCGGGACGCGTCCGTCGCCGCCAAGAAGGACGCCGAGGCCTATATCCGCGAGGCTGCCGGGCGCTCACCGGCGCAGGAGATCGCCGACGCCAAGTCGCTTCTCGAAGCGGGGACCATCAGCCAGCAGGAGTTCGATGCGCTGAAGGCCAAGGCACTCGGCTAGCCCCGTCAACCGAGGACCGCACGCAGGATCCGGTCGATCAGACCGGCCGGATCCTCGGTTCCCGGCTGCTCCGGAGAAATCGTCAGGTTGGAGAACGCCAAACCGTTGAGCAGCCGGCTCAGCTCTCCCATCTGTTCGGTCGACGGGGTGAAGCCGGCCGCTTCCAAGATCAGGCTGGCGGACTTCATTGCGGCAGCCTGGATTTCGTTTAGGGCCGGCCGGAGTTCAGGTCGACGTGTGCCCTCGAGAAAGAGCTCAAATCGGGCGATACGTTGTCTTCGTACCGATTCGTCGGGATCGGTGATCATTCGGGTCATCAGCGCCTCGACACCGTCGCGGCTCTGCGGCTGGCTAATGGCGGACTGCAGCAATGCGACTGTCTGCCAATGCATGTCGGCAACGTGTGCGGTGGTGGCTTCGAGCAGGGCAAGCCGCGTGCGGAAGTAGTTCGACGTGGTCCCCGCCGGCAGGCCGGCGTGATCGTCGACCTGGCGGTGTGTCACGCCGCCGATGCCGGTGTCGGCGAGGATGTCGATTGCGATATCGAGAATCCGCTTGCGTCGTTCTGGGTTCGGCGGCATCAGGACTTGTACCGCAGCCGCCAGAACATTGTCAGGAACGCCGGATACACCACGCACAAGAGCAGGTAGCTGAACCACATCGGAAACCAGGTAAACACCGACACGTCGTTGATCACATACGAGCAGTAAACGTGCAGCGGCACGCTCGCCGAGATGTATATCAGCGATGCCGTGAAGAAGGCCCGGTGTCGTTTATTGGCGAACGCCACCCGGTGCCAGACCAGGATGCCGGTGATCGCCGCATAGGTCATCGGTACCAGTAGCACCTTGTCGGTCGTCGGTGTCACCACGTACCGCAGGGCGAGCTCGTCGCCGAAGATCACGCGGTAGAGGTGCATGACCACGCCGAGGGAGATCGTCAGCAGGGCGGCTTCGCGGAAGAAGTAGCCGTGCTGACGGTAGGTCTGCCAGATGTTGGGCTTCTGTACTACGTCTGTAGTGGTCGTCATGAACCAAAGTTACCACTACATGTGTAGTGATAGCAAGGAGCTTAGAAGAGGGCGAACTGCTCCCCGGTCAGTACGGTGTCGCTGAAGTCTTCGATGCCGATGCCGCCGACGACCCCGTCGAGGTGACACATGAAATCGGCATCGGAGGCCAGCGGCACGCCCAGTTCGCGGGCCTGATAACCCTTGCCCTGTCCGGGATTGCGGTCATTGCAGATCACCAGAGAGGTTTCGGGGTCAACCGCATCGGCATAGGCCAGACCCGCATGCACGATCCGCTCGATGAGTTCCTCGTGGGTGCGGGTCACCTCGGCCGATAACGCCACGCGCATGCCCTGCACCAGCGGCCTGCCGGCGATGAAACGGCCGGGATTGATGTATTCGCACGGCAGCCGCGTGGCCAACATCTTCAGCGGGCGCAGCTCCTCGTGGGTGACGTGGCCGTTCGGCCAGTGGCGACGCGTCAACGGTCGCAGCGGTAGCCAGACCTTGCGTTCCCGCGCCCGCACCAACACCGGCTTGAGGATCTGCGCCAGCACCATCGCGTCGTCCAGCGCGTCATGGGGCCGCAACTGGCTGATTCCCCAGTGCGCCGCCAGCGTCTCCAGCCGCAGATTCTCGGTGCCCAGCTCAAGCCTGCGGGCCAGCTCGACCGTGCACATCACCGAGTCGATGGGCAGCTCGATACCCAGCAGCTCGGCCTCGGCGGCCAGGAACGCGTAATCGAAGCCGACGTTGTGGGCGACCAGGGTGCGCCCACGCAGCACCTCGATCAGCTCCTCGGCGACGTCGCCGCAACAGGGCTGGTCGGCCAGCCTCTCGGCGGTCAGGCCGTGCACGTGGGTGGGCCCGGGATCGACACCGGGGTTGAGCAGGCTGTGGACACTGCGCTCGACGTTGCCGTCGTCGCCGAGCGCCAGCGCCGCGAGGCTGACGATGCGGGCCTGGCCTGGTCGGAAGCCGGACGTCTCGACATCGATGACCGCCCAGCCCGCGCCGGGTTCGGCAGCCGGCCGCCCCCAGGTTTGGCTCACTCGGTCAGGATGGCACGGTAGTCCGACAAGGCTTGACCGGTGGCCCAGCGTGTCGTCCACCTAAAATGCCGGGATGGTCACCGGAGGTCAGGAGCGAAGCGACCCGGGAATCATCACCGCCCGTGGACGTATCGCACTGGCGGCCGGAGCGGGCGCGCGCTGGGCGTCGCGGGTCACCGGCCGCGGCGCCGGGGCGATTATAGGCGGCCTGGTCGCGATGACGCTGGACCGCTCGATCCTTGGTCAGCTCGGCGCGGGCCGGCGCACTGTCGTCGTCACCGGCACGAACGGCAAGTCGACCACCACACGGATGACCGCCGCGGCGTTGGGCACCCTCGGCTCGGTCGCCACCAACGCCGAGGGCGCCAACATGGACGCCGGGCTGGTGGCCGCTTTGGCCGGAGCCCGCGACGCTTCGTTGGCGGCGCTCGAGGTCGACGAGATGCACGTGCCGCACGTCGCCGATGCGGTCGATCCTTCCGTGATCGTGCTGCTGAACCTGTCGCGCGATCAGCTCGACCGGGTCGGCGAGATCAACCACATCGAACGCACGCTGCGGGCGGGGCTGGCCCGTCACCCGTCGACGGTGGTGGTGGCCAACTGCGATGACGTGCTGATGACCTCGGCGGCGTACGACAGCGCGAACGTGGTGTGGGTGGCCGCGGGCGGCGGCTGGTCGGGCGACTCGGTGAGCTGCCCGCGCAGCGGCGAGATCATCGTGCGCGAGCGGACCCACTGGTACAGCACGGGCACCGACTTCAAGCGGCCCAGCCCGCAGTGGTGGTTCGACGACTCGAATATCTATGGGCCCGACGGGCTTTCGCTGCCGATGCAGCTCGCGCTGCCGGGAACGGTCAACCGGGGCAACGCCGCGCAGGCCGTCGCCGCGGCGGTGGCCTTGGGTGCCGATCCCGCCGCGGCGGTGGCGGCGGTGTCGGGTGTCGACGAGGTCGCCGGCCGGTACCGCACCGTCCGTTTGGGTTCGCACACCGCCCGCTTGCTGCTGGCCAAGAATCCCGCGGGCTGGCAGGAGGCGCTGTCGATGGTGGACAAGCACGGCGCAGGGGTGGTGATCGCGGTCAACGGGCAGGTGCCCGACGGCGAGGACCTGTCCTGGCTGTGGGATGTCGCATTCGAGCATTTCGAGGACACGGCCGTGGTGGCCGCGGGCGAACGCGGCACCGACCTGGCGGTGCGGCTGGGGTATGCGGGGGTCGACCACACGCTGGTACACGACACCCTGGCGGCCATCGCGTCCTGCCCGCCGGGCCACGTCGAGGTGATCGCGAACTACACGGCATTCCTGCAGCTGAACCGGGTGTTGGAGCGTCATGGAGGGCAGGAGCGCAGCGACCCGGGAAACAACCGTGGCTGACTCGACGGTGCGCATCGGGTTGGTTCTGCCCGACGTGATGGGCACCTACGGCGACGGCGGCAACTCCGTCGTGTTGCGGCAGCGGCTGCGGTTGCGCGGAGTCGACGCCGAGATCGTCGAGATCACACTGGCCGACCCGGTGCCTTCGAGCCTGGATCTCTACACGCTGGGCGGGGCGGAGGATTACGCGCAGCGGCTGGCGACCAAGCATCTGATTCGGTATCCGGGTCTACAGCAGGCGGCCGCCCACGGCGCACCGGTGCTCGCGATCTGCGCGGCCATCCAGGTGTTGGGGCACTGGTATGAAACGTCGTCGGGTGAGCGGGTCGACGGGGTTGGGCTGCTCGACTTGACGACGTCGCCGCAGCCGAAGCGCACCATCGGGGAAGTGGTGAGTTCGCCGCTATTGCCTGGACTGAGCGAGCGGTTGACCGGCTTTGAAAACCACCGCGGCGGAACGGTTTTGGGGCCGTTGGCGCAGCCGTTGGCAGGAGTGATTTCCGGCGCCGGCAACCGCGCCGGCGACGGCATCGACGGCGCGGTGCAGGGCAGCGTCGTCGCCACCTATCTACACGGGCCATGTCTGGCCCGCAACCCCGAGCTCGCCGACCTGCTGTTGAGCCGTGTCGTCGGCGAATTGGCGCCGTTGAAGCTGGAGGAGGTGGCGCTGCTGCGCCGCGAACGCCTGGCCGCGCCCCGCCGCGCCTAGGCCGCCCTGCCCCCGTTTCGCCCAAACCAACGTTCGGGCGCGAAAGTGCGTGTGAATCGCGCCAATTTGTCGATTTCGGCGCCACCTCGACAAAGGTATGCCTCGTATACCCTTTCCAGGATCTCGGATTCACGGTCCTCCGCGATGACGCGGACAACTTCCCACCCACACTTCTCGATCCTCGGGTGTCGCCTCATGTCCTTGACGTACTGGGGCCGGTCGGTGCGATGCTGATCACCGTCATACTCGACCGCGAGCTGTATATGACGCCAACCCATATCCAGATAGGCAAACGGCACGCCGCCGTCGAGGACAGGAATCTGAGTCTCAGGAATCGGAAAGCCGTTGTCAATCAACAGGAGTCGCAGCCAACTCTCCCTCGGCGACGCAGCGCCGGGATCGACCAACGGAAGCAGGTCGCGCAGCTGGCGCACTCCACGGACCGGGCCGTAACGATGCATCAGCATCGACACCTCATCGGTGGAAAACGGCGCGGCCCGCATCAACGCGTCCAACCGGGCGATAGCAGCGGACCGTTTCTGATACCGCCCCAGATCAAAGGCTGTCCGCGCGGTCGTCGTGACCGGGAGGTCGGCGACAGTTGTGACTTCGTCGTCGGCCAGGCGGTCCATCCGGATGATCAGCCCCGATTGGCGTCGGCGCTCGTCGACGAGGATCTCGACCGGCTCGTTGTCGTCGACCCATTCCGCACCGTGCAACGCCGAAGCCGCCACGCCGGCGATGACCCCCTTTCGGTCCGACGTCAGCCACGCCCCGACCGTCCTGTCGCGCAGCGACGGCGTTGCCCGCTTCGGGATGTAGACGCCGCGGAACATCGGTCGATACCACCGCCGCAGCTCGTGGCGTTTCAGCCCATCGCCCAGTGCTTCCCTGCCAAGAAATGTCTCCACCATGGCCGCATCGTCGTCGTAGGGTCCGACACCTTGCCGAGATCGCCAAAATGGCGAGTTTTACTCGCTCTTTCGCGCCCAAGTGTTGGTTTGGGCGAAATGTGATGTGATCAGGCCATTTGGCGGCGGCCGGACAGGGCGCGGCCAAGGGTCAACTCGTCGGCGAACTCCAGGTCGCCGCCCATCGGCAGACCCGACGCGATCCGCGTCACCGTCAATCCGGGGATATCGCGCAGCATCCGGACCAGATAGGTCGCGGTCGCCTCGCCCTCGGTGTTGGGATCGGTGGCGATGATGACCTCGGTGATGTCCACGTCGTCGACCCGCTCACCAATTCTGTTGAGCAACTCACGAATTCGCAACTGTTCGGGCCCAACGCCGGACAGCGGATCCAGCGCTCCGCCGAGAACGTGATAGCGGCCGCGGAATTCGCGGGTTCGCTCGACGGCCTGCACGTCTTTGGGCTCCTCGACGACGCACACCATCGACGCGTCGCGACGCGAATCCGAGCAGATCCGGCAGCGCTCGCCGTCGGAGACGTTGCCGCACACCTCGCAGAATCGCACGCCGTCACGGACCTTGGCCAGCACCGCGGTGAGCCGGTCGATGTCCGGTGGTTCGACGGACAACAGGTGAAAGGCGATCCGCTGCGCGCTCTTCGGCCCGATTCCGGGCAGCTTGCCAAGCTCGTCGATCAGATCCTGAACCGGGCCTTCGAACAAGTCAGAGCTCCGGCATACCGGGAAGGCCGCCCATCCCGCCGGCCAGCGGCCCGAGCCGATCGTGCGCCAGGATGGTGACCTGCTTGGACGCGTCGGTGATCGCACCGACGATGAGGTCCTGCAGCGTCTCGACGTCGTCGGGGTCGACGACCTTCGGGTCGATCGACACCGCCACCACTTCTCCGCTGCCCTTCATGGTGACCTGAACCAGACCGCCGCCGGCCTGGCCGTGCAGTTCAGCGTTGGCCAGCTGCTCCTGGGCCTCCATCAGCTGTTGCTGCACCTGCTGAGCCTGCGCGAGGATTGCCGACATGTCGGGCTGGGCTCCGGGTTGCATGACAGTCCCCTTGCGTATTGGTCTCGAGTTGGTTTCTCTCGCCCGCATCCGGCGGTTTGTCTTTAAGCCTAGTCGTCACCCGGGCTACCGTGGCGCGGTGCACGTGCCAGCCAGCCTGCGTGTCGGCGCCGCGATGGCCGCCGGTCTGCTCATCGCCGCGTCGGTGATCAGCGCGCCCGCCAACGCCGCCCCCGCCAACATCGCCGGCATGATCGTGTTCCTCGACCCCGGCCACAACGGGGCCAACGACGCCTCGATCAGCCGCCAGGTGCCCACTGGACGCGGTGGCACCAAGGACTGCCAGGCCGGCGGGTCTGCGACCAACGACCGCTATCCGGAGCACACGTTCGCCTGGGACACCACGCTGCGCATCCGCGCCGTGCTGAACGCACTGGGGGTACGGACCGCGATGTCGCGCGGCAACGACACCGGGCTGGGCCCCTGCGTCGACGAGCGCGCCGCGATGGCCAACGCGATCCGGCCCAATGCGATCGTGAGCATTCACGCCGACGGCGGGCCACCGACGGGACGCGGTTTTCACGTCCTCTATTCGTCACCGCCGCTCAATGACGCCCAGGCCGGTCCCGCCGTGCAGTTCGCGCGGACAATGCGCGACCAGCTCGCCGGCTCGGGCATCCCGCCCTCCAACTACATCGGCTCCGCGGGTCTGAACCCGCGGGCCGACATCGCCGGGCTCAACCTGGCGCAGTTCCCGTCCATCCTGGTCGAGCTGGGCAACATGAAGAACCCCGCCGATTCCGCGCTGATCGTCAGCCCGGAGGGTCGGCAAAAGTACGCCGACGCGGTGGTGCGCGGCATCACAGCCTTCCTGGGAACGCAGGCCCGCTAGCCCTCGACTTCTTTCTTCAGGTTCGCCAGCACCTCTGCCTGAATCTTCTTGAGGCCCAGCGGCGCAAAGGTCTTCTCGAAGAACCCCTTGACCCCGCCGGCGCCGGCCCAGGTGGTCTTGGTGGTGACGGACGATCCGGTTCCGGCGGGCGCGACGGTCCAGTTGGTCACCATCGTCGAGTTCGCGTCCTTCTCGATGACGGTGTGCCCGGCGACGTCGACCGTTGCCTTGACGTCGCGTACGCGCGACTTGGTGGCCTGCAGCTTCCAGATGGCCACCGTGCCCGCGCCCTGTCCGCCATGCAGAACCTGGTACCCGCTGTAGTGGGAGGAGAGGATCTTCGGGCGGACGGTCTGATAATCCGCGACTGCCGACAACACGGTCTGTGGCTCGGCGTCGATCAAGACGGTGCTGGCCGCGCTGACCTGTCCCATCAGTGCAAACTCCTTGTCGAGCGATGTTGGAGTGGTGTGATTCCGATTCACCTCGGTCGCATCGGATGCGGCCGCGGACTAGCGTATATCTGTGTCTGTTACCACGACCGACGCACGGGCTGCCCACGCTGCGGGCGTGGAGCGGCTGCTCGCCAGCTACCGGGCCATCCCCCCGGCGGCCACCGTGCGGCTTGCCAAGCCGACCTCGAACCTGTTCCGGGCACGGGCCAAAAGCAACGCCAAGGGCCTGGACACGTCGGGCCTGACCGGCGTCATCGCCGTCGACCCCGATGCGCGTACGGCCGACGTCGCGGGCATGTGCACCTACGAGGACCTGGTCGCCGCGACGCTGTCCTACGGGTTGTCGCCGCTGGTGGTGCCGCAGCTGAAGACGATCACGCTCGGCGGCGCGGTCACCGGACTTGGCATCGAGTCGTCCTCGTTCCGCAACGGCCTGCCGCATGAGTCGGTGCTGGAGATGGACATCCTCACCGGCACCGGCGAGGTGCTTACCGCGACACCCGACCACCACTCCGACCTGTTCCGCGCCTTTCCCAATTCCTATGGCACGCTGGGCTATTCGGTGCGGCTCAAGATCGAGCTTGAACCCGTCAAGCCGTTCGTCGCGCTGCGGCATCTGCGGTTTCACTCACTGACCGACTTCGTCTCGGCGATGGACCGCATCATCGAGACCGGCGGCCTGAACGGTGACCGCGTCGACTACCTCGACGGGGTGGCGTTCAGCGCCGACGAGAGCTATCTGTGCGTCGGCATCAAGACCAGCACCCCTGGCCCGGTCAGCGACTACACCGGTCAAGGGATCTACTACCGCTCGATCCAGCACGGCGCCGGCGAGAAGCACGATCGGCTGACCATCCACGACTACCTGTGGCGGTGGGACACCGACTGGTTCTGGTGCTCGCGGGCGTTCGGCGCGCAGAACCCGAACATCAGGCGGTTGTGGCCGCGGCGCTACCGGCGCAGCAGCTTCTACTGGAAGCTGATCGCCTACGACCAGCGGTTCAACATCGCCGACCGCATCGAGAAGCGCAACGACCGTCCGCCGCGCGAACGCGTCGTACAGGACATCGAGGTGCCGATCGAGCGGTGCGTGGATTTCGTCGATTGGTTCTTGACGAACGTCCCCATCGAGCCGATCTGGTTGTGTCCACTGCGGCTGCGTGAACCGGCCGGCGAGTGGCCGCTCTACCCGATCCGGCCGCATCACACCTACGTCAACGTCGGCTTCTGGTCGTCGGTCCCGGTCGGCGCCACCGAAGGCGAGACGAACCGGCTGATCGAGCGAAAGGTCAGCGAGCTCGACGGGCACAAGTCGCTGTACTCCGACGCCTACTACTCCCCCGGCGAATTCGACGAACTCTATGGCGGGGAGACGTACAAGACCGTAAAGAAGACCTACGATCCTGATTCACGGCTCCTCGACCTCTATTCGAAGGCGGTGCAGCGACGATGACGACCTTCAAACAAAACAGAGCACACGCGTCCACCAACGGTAAGCTGACCCTGGCCGAGATCCTGGAGATCCTCGCCGCCGGACAACTGCCGCTCAAGTTCACCGCCTACGACGGCAGCACGGCGGGACCCGAGGACGCCACGGTCGGCCTGGACCTGAAGGCGCCGCGCGGCACCACCTATCTCGCCACCGCTCCCGGCGATCTGGGATTCGCCCGCGCCTACGTCGCCGGCGACCTGGAGCCGCACGGCGTTCACCCCGGCGATCCCTACGAGTTGCTCAAGGCGCTGGCCGAGAAGATGGACTTCAAGCGGCCACCGGCGCGGGTGCTGGCCAACATAGTCCGCTCGATCGGCATCGAGCATCTGAAGCCGATCGCCCCGCCACCGCAGGAGGCGCTGCCCCGGTGGCGCCGCATCGCAGAAGGGCTGCGGCACAGCAAAACCCGTGACGCGGAAGCCATCCATCACCACTACGACGTGTCGAACAAGTTCTACGAATGGGTGCTCGGCCCGTCGATGACCTACACCTGCGCCTGCTATCCGCATCCCGACGCGACGCTGGAGGAGGCGCAGGACAACAAGTACCGGTTGGTGTTCGAGAAGCTGCACCTGAAGCCGGGCGATCGGCTGCTCGACGTCGGCTGCGGCTGGGGCGGCATGGTGCGCTACGCCGCGCACCACGGCGTCAAGACGATCGGCGTCACCCTGTCGAAAGAGCAGGCGGCGTGGGCCCAGAAAGCGATCGCCGACGAAGGGCTGACCGATCTCGCCGAGGTCCGTCACGGCGACTACCGCGACATCACCGAAACCGGGTTCGACGCGGTGTCCTCGATCGGCCTGACCGAGCACATCGGCGTGCAGAACTACCCGTCGTACTTCGGGTTCCTGATGTCCAAGATGCGCACCGGCGCACTGCTTCTGAATCACTGCATCACCCGGCCGGACAATCGGACCGGCGCCACAGCGGGCGGTTTCATCGACCGCTATGTGTTCCCCGACGGGGAGCTCACCGGCTCGGGCCGGATCATCACCGAGGCCCAGGACGTCGGCCTGGAGGTGATGCACGAGGAGAACCTGCGGCAGCACTACGCGATGACGCTGCGGGACTGGTGCGCCAACCTCGTCGAGCACTGGGACGAGGCCGTCGCCGAGGTCGGGCTTCCCACCGCCAAGGTGTGGGGCCTGTACATGGCCGGGTCGCGGCTCGGCTTCGAGACCAAGGTCGTTCAGCTGCACCAGGTTCTGGCGGTCAAACTGGACGACCGTGGCGGTGACGGCGGGCTGCCGCGGCGGCCGTGGTGGTCGGTCTAACTACCGTCGATGCGGCGGGCGCCGAGCTCATTCTGGAGTAGCTCAAGCGCGGCTTCCTCGGGGTCGCGGCGAGTTGCCTGCGCGTCGTCGCTGCCGGCCTCCGCGAGCATGCTGTCTTCATCGGCACGCTGAGCCTGGTCGACTTCGACGACGACCGCAGGGGTCGCCGCGATGTCCGAGACGGGATCGCCGATTTCGTAGCGCACCCGCAAATCCATCCCGAGCGCGTCTTTGAGCGCCTCCTCGATGACGCTGGCGTTGCGCTGCTCCGCGAGCCGCTTCGCCAACGGCGCCGACTGATGGCTGAGCACCAGTGTGCTGCCCTCGACGGCCCGCACCATGGCGCCGGCAAGCATGACGTCGAGGGTGCGGCTCCGCTCGCGGACCTTCTCCATCACGGTGGTCCACTTCCTGCGGACCGCCGCGGCGTCGGTGTCCGCGGCGACCGGAGCGGGCACGTCCGCGCGCTCCGGCGCGGGCATAGCCTCCGGCGCGGGCTCGGGCTTATCCGGCGCGGGCTCGGGCGCCTTGGCCTTGCGGGTGTACGGCTTCGCGGGGGCGGGCTCGGCGGGACGGGCCGGTGCATCGGCGGCCGGGATCGACATGTCAAGGCGGGTTTCGATGCGTTCGATCCGTTGCAGCAGCGCCGATTCGGTGTCGCTTGCCGATGGCAGCAGCAGCCGCGCACACACCACTTCGAGCAGCAGCCGCGGCGCGGTGGCCCCGCGCATCTCGCCCAGGCCGGCGTGCACGACCTCGGCGTAACGCGTCAGCGTCGCGGTCCCAAGACGCGCCGCCTGCTCACGCATCCTCTCCAGCACGTCGCCGGGCGCGTCGACCACACCGCGGGCGGCGGCATCGGGCACCGCCTGCAGCACAATCAGGTCGCGGAATCGCTCCAGCAGATCGGTGGCGAACCGGCGCGGGTCGTGGCCGGCGTCGATCACCGACTCGACGGCGTCGAACAGTGCCGCGGCGTCGCCGGCGGCCAGCGCGTCGACCGCATCGTCGATCAGCGCGACGTCGGTGGCGCCGAGCAGCGCCAGCGCCCGCCCGTATTCGACCCGGTTGCCCGCGGCGCCGGCCAGCAGCTGGTCGAGCACCGACAGGGTGTCGCGGGGTGACCCGCCGCCGGCCCGGATCACCAGCGGGTACACCGCGTCGTCGACGGCGACCTCCTCGGAGGCGCAGATCCGTTCCAGCAGGGCGCGCATGGTGCGCGGCGCCAGCAGCCGGAACGGGTAGTGATGGGTGCGCGAGCGGATGGTGGGCAGCACCTTCTCCGGCTCTGTGGTGGCGAATACGAAGATCAGGTGTTCCGGGGGTTCCTCGACGATCTTCAGCAGCGCGTTGAAGCCGGCCGTGGTGACCATGTGCGCCTCGTCGACGATGAAGATGCGGTACCGCGACTGCGCTGGGGCGTAAAACGCTCGGTCGCGCAGCTCGCGGGTGTCGTCCACGCCGCCGTGGCTGGCGGCGTCGAGTTCGACGACGTCGACGCTGCCCGGCCCGTTGGGCGCCAGAGCCACACAGGAGTCGCATATGCCGCATGGAGTCGCCGTCGGCCCCTGCTCGCAGTTCAGCGAGCGGGCCAGGATCCGCGCCGACGATGTCTTCCCGCAGCCCCGCGGACCGGAGAACAGGTAGGCGTGGTTGATCCGGCCGGCCGACATCGCCGTCGACAGCGGTTCGGTGACGTGCTCCTGTCCGACCACCTCGGCGAATGTTGCCGGTCGATACTTTCGGTAGAGCGCCACCCCAGCAGGCTACCGACGCTGTCCGACGCCGCTCATCCGAGCAGCGACTCGGTGGCCGCCAGCAGCGCGCAGGTGGCCAAACCGTCGATCGCGTTACGCAGCTCGGGCATCGACGGGAAGGTCGGCGCGATACGGATGTTCTTGTCTTCCGGGTCCTTTCGGTACGGGAACGACGCTCCGGCCTCGGTCACCGCGATACCCGCATCCTTGGCCAGCGCGACGGTGCGACGGGCGGTGCCGTGCAGCACGTCGAGGCTGACGAAGTAGCCGCCCTTGGGCTCGGTCCACGACGCGATCTTGGACTCGCCGAGCCGGTCTTCGAGGATTTCGAGCACCGCGGCGAACTTCGGGGCCACCAGCTCCTGGTGGCGCTGCATCTGCAGCCGCACACCGTCGGCGTCACCGAAGAACCGCAGGTGGCGCAGTTGGTTGAGCTTGTCCGGGCCGATCGACTTCTTCCCGGCGTACTGCAGGTACCAGGCGATATTGCCCAGCGATCCGCCGAAGAAACTGACGCCGGCGCCGGCGAAGGTGATCTTCGATGTGGACGCGAACACCAGCGGCCGGTTCGGGTTACCGGCGGCCGCGGCCAGGCCGAGCACGTCGATCTGCCGGACGAAGTCGTGTGTCAAGGTGTGGAAGGCATACGCGTTGTCCCAGAACAGCCGGAAATCGTCTGCAGCCGTTCGCATTTGGACGAGCCGGCGGGCATTTTCCCAGGAGTAGGTGACGCCGGTCGGGTTGGCGTACACCGGCACGCACCACATGCCCTTGATCGCAGGGTCGGCGGCGACGAGTTCCTCGATCAGGTCGACGTCGGGGCCGTCCTCGCGCATCGGCACGGTGATCATCTCGATGTCGAGGCTTTCGGTGATCGTAAAGTGCCGGTCGTAGCCCGGCGCCGGGCAGAGGAACTTGACCTTTGGTTCGTGGATCCACGGCCGCGATGAGTCCACCCCGCCGTGCAGCAGCGAGAACACCACGGTGTCGTGCATCAGCTCCAGGCTGGCGTTGTTGCCCGCGATCAGGTTGGGCACCGGGATGGACAACAGCTCGCCGAAAATGGCGCGCAACTCGGGTAGGCCGTGCAGACCGCCGTAATTGCGGGTGTCGGTGCCGTCGCCGTCGCGGTAATCCTCACCGGGCAGGCTCAGCAGCGCATTGGACAGGTCCAGCTGCGCCGGCGACGGCTTGCCGCGGGTGAGGTCCAGGTTCAGCTTCTTGGCCTGCAGCTCCGCGTAATTGCGCCGCTGCAGCTCGTGCTGCGCCAGCAATTCCTCACGGCCGAGGGACTGAAACGACACCATTGCGCCTTTCACCGTCGCGAGCCGTGGTCTTCGAAGATGTAAGTGGGGGACCCCGCGCACCCGCCAGAGCCCATTGACCCTTGCTGCCTTCCGGCC